>DIXG01000089.1:42327-42970 GCA_002436005.1 Anaerolineaceae bacterium UBA6086
TTCTCTTAAATAAAAACAGGCGAGGTTTCAAACCTCACCTGAAGTGTCATTAATTAGTTTTGAGGAGGGGGATTAATCCGTGAAGAGTGGTATGTGCCCCAGGGAAATGATATCGGACCATTTGGCACGTTCACCTTCGGTCAGAATGGCAACCTCAGCCGCGATATTCGCCCCGGCTTTTTCCATAATCATCCGCATCCCCTGTAATGTGGACCCTGTGCTGATCACATCATCCACGATGATGATGTTTTTTCCGTTGATCAGGTTCTTATCTTTTTCATCCAGGAAAAGACTCTGCGGTTCGCCGGTTGTGATGGATAATGTCTCTGATCGCAGTGCATCCCCCATGTAGGGTTTGTAGGATTTTCTCAGGATTACATAGGGTTTGCCAGTGACAACAGATAGCGCATGGGCAAGAGGAATACTCTTCGCTTCAGCAGTCACAAACACATCATAACTTACAGCATTCAGTTTTTCAGCCAGGGCTTTTGCACAGGCTTCCACCAGCTCTGTATCGCCGAGGATATTGAGAATAGCGATTCTCAAGCCTGGTTTTACCTCAAAAAGTGCCAGTTCGCGGTGAATGCCAGCAATCTCGATATTATAGGTCTCACGTTCATGGGTCATGTTTTTCTCCGAAAAT
>DIXG01000039.1 GCA_002436005.1 Anaerolineaceae bacterium UBA6086
CTGCCAATCGAAAATAAGCATCCAGATTTTCCCGGTAGCACTGATGTGCTTGGCGCGGTGTTTCATAGACGTGCACCGGGTATTTTCCCTGATCCAACCGTTTCGGTCTGCAATACAGCGTGGCAAAGATAATCCCCACATTTGCCTGTTGGTATTGCGGCCACCCCAGCAAAGTATTGCCGTTAAACGCTGGAATCGGGGTGTTTAGCTCTGAATCACGAATATCGTGAGCGGATCGCGTGTAATCGCGTTTCAGATTCACGATGTTCCAGGCAATATCTTCGTGGGAATCAATCAATAAGGTCATGGAATTAAATGAAAGGCGCACCGGTTAACCGGTGCGCCTTGGATATTAAAGCATTATTCTTCGGTCGTTGGCTCTTCAGCATCAGCTTCCGGTTCTGTCACCAGTGATTCTGCTTCTGCTGTGTCTTCATCTGCGACGACTTCTGCTGCTTCGGGTTCGGTTTCTTCGACTTCTACTTCAGCTTCAGTTTCTTCGACTTCTACTTCAGCTTCAGTTTCTTCAACTTTTGCTTCNNTTTCTTCAACTTTTGCTTCAGGTTCGGTTTCTTCAACTTTTGCTTCAGGTTCTTCAACTTCCACTTCAGCTTCAGATTCCTCAACCTTTGCTTCAGATTCAGACGTGTCAACATCTGCTTCCGCTTCTGTGTCTTCGCTCAAACCCTCGGTCAATCCCTCGACATCCAGTTTGCTTGTCAGCGTTTTCCAGTCGAGGTCAGTATAGGCAGGGGAATCCACACGGCGCATGCTCAGGCCGATCCGGTGGGTATCTTCCTCAATTTTGATGATGCGCAGATTGACCACGTCACCTTCATGCAGCACCTCTTTGGGGTGCTCAATGCGATGTTCGCTGATCTCAGAAATATGGATCAATCCTTCCAGATCGCCTTCAACATCATCGAGCAGCAAGCGGGCAAAGGCACCAAAATTGGTCAAACGGGTAATTTTACCCTCAACCAGCTGACCTTCAGTCAGGCTGTTGATCTGGTCTTCCCATGGATCGTCCTTTAATCGACGAATGGAGAGACCAATGCGTTTGCGCTCGGTGTCAATGCTGATGATCTTCACCTTGATTTCCTGCCCAACCTCAAGAAGTTCACTGGGATGATTGACATGGTCCCAGGAGAGCTCAGAAAGGTGTACCAGGCCGTCTGCGCCATTGATATTGACAAATGCGCCAAAATCAGCCAGGCTGGTCACACGACCTGTGCGAACCTCACCCTCTTTCAGTTCATCAATCACACGTTCTTTGATGGTGTCACGTGTTTCGCTGGAGGCTGCGCGTTCGGAAAGGATCAGGCGGCGTCTGTCTCGATCAACTTCGATCACACAGACCTCAATTTCCTCACCCACCATTTCGGAATAGCGTTCCTCAGGTGAATTGCCGGTGATGGTCAGGCGTCGGCCAAGGCCGATCTGCGAGGCAGGAACAAAGCCGCGAATGGTTCCCAATGGCACCAGTAAGCCGCCTTTGTTATAGCCTTCAATTTTGGAAACAAAGGAGTCCTCTGATTCCAAGAGTTCTTCAGCTGTCTGCCAGTTTTCTTCTTCCATTGCCCGGTTGAAAGAAAGGATCAGGTTGCCGTTAGAATCTTCAGGATTGATGACATAAACGGTGATCTCATCTCCAACTTTCCATGATTCAAGCGTTTCCTGATCGACTGAATCAAGTTCTTTACCAGTCAGGATCCCTTCTGATTTTGCGCCAACACTGACAAGTACCTGTCCGTCGCTAACGCTGGCAATGGTACCTTTGCGGATTTCGCCGCGCTTGGGGAAGTCTATGGTCAATCCTTCCTCAGCCAATAAGGCTTCCATCTTGTTCATAGGTTCTTCCTGATTTCCTGCTTCCCCCGTGCCTTTTACTACATCGTTTTGGTCCATAAAATTAATAACTCCAAAGTTGAATTTCTCACTGATTATAAGGGTTTATTTCCAACTTGACAACCCCTCAAACTTTAATGGTTTGCATCGCGAGGATGTTCATCAGCTAGATCAATTGTACCGGGTCAGAATTAATTGTCAATTTAAGATCACCCGGCTAATACCTACTTACCGTCAGGATCCAGAATCTCCCGAATCTGGGTTTTGGGATCGGGCTCGCCGATGATCCCTTTGGACTGCATTGCATCAATGATACGAGCAGCTCGCGTGTAGCCAATCCGCATTTTCCGCTGCAGCATCGAGACAGAAGCCTGGCCTTCTTCCCTGACAATGATAACAGCTTCTTCAAACCTCTGATCCCGGTCTTTTTCTTCTTCCATTTCTTCCCAGAGAGGGGCTTGTTTGAGCGGTATGCCTTTTGTTGTCTGAAATGATGCAGAGAGATCAGGGCGTTCGGGCGCATTTTTTGAGACCGTGAAGGCGCGCCAATAGGATGCCAGGCGGTTGATTTCCTGGTCAGAGATATAGGCGCTCTGGATTCGAACAGGCGCAGCGGCGTCTGGTGCCTGGAAGAGCATATCACCCCGCCCGAGAAGCCGTTCGGCGCCTGGCTGATCCAGGATAACACGGCTGTCCACACCTGAGGCAACTGCGAAAGCGATGCGTGCTGGAAAATTTGCTTTGATCAAACCCGTCAGAATGTCGGTTGACGGCCTTTGGGTGGCGATAATCAGATGAATTCCCGTGGCGCGAGCCAGCTGTGCCAGACGGGTAATGGAACGCTCAGTTTCATCCGGTGCGAGCATCATCAGGTCAGCCAGCTCATCAATCACAACCAGGAGGTAGGGCAGTTTTTTCTCACCAGTTTTTTCGCAGTAGACGTTGTAATCGGCAATGTTGCGTGTTTGGGTGGCAGAAAACTTGCGATAACGCACGTCCATTTCTCGCATCATCCACTGCAGCGCACCCACCACATGCTCCGCTTCGACGATAACAGGGGACAGCAGATGGGGAATCCCGTTGTAGCCGGTCAGTTCCACGCGTTTGGGGTCAACCAGGATCAAACGCAGTTCGTCCGGGGTCATATTGAGCAAGAAACAAGCGAGGATGTCGTTGATGCACACCGATTTTCCGGCGCCAGTTGTGCCGGCTATTAATAAGTGGGGCATCGCTGTCAGATCTGCAGCAACTGGATTGCCAGCAACATCCTTGCCCAACGCCATTTTGAGCGGAGATTTGAGATTCTTATATGCGCTGCTCTGAATCACATCGCTGAGGGAAACCAGTGCAATTTGTTGGTTAGGCACCTCGATACCAATGTAACCTTTGCCCGGAACAGGCGCCTGGATGCGAATGCGTGAAGCAGCCAGGGCAAGTGCAAGATCATCAGCAAGGGCGGTGATTTTAGACACACGAACGCGAGTTTTCCCATTCCGAGATTCGATAAAAGCGGGCTCAACCCCAAATAAGGTGATGGTTGGTCCGCGGCGGATATCCACTACTCGCGCGGGTGCGCCGAAGGACCGCAGTGTTTCTTCGATCACTCGGGCTCGCTGGCGGTCATTTTCAACGGTATCCGGGGGTTCAATGCTCGGATCCAGGATTTCGTTAATCTCTGGCAGCACCCAGACCGGTTGGCTGGGGCTTGCGTTATAGTAAAGATCATCAGAGGGACCTGCGGTTGGTACAGCACCTGTGGCGGGTTGTTGGGCTGCCTTAGCTGAACTTGATTGTGATTTACCCTGGCTCTCTTGTGCTGATCTAACTTGTTCTGAATTGGGCAGGGCTTTGTCTGGCCGACGAATCGCTTTAATCAGTTTCTGAGCGGCAGTTTTGATCCTGGTAAAAATGTCCTGCACGGTCTTGCTCAGCCATTTGACCACGTTTACCATGGTCAGGTCCAATGTCAGGATCAGGCTGATGAGCAGCCAGGCACTCAGCGCAATGATGGCACCTGGCCTTCCAAGAGCAATTACCAGCCAGACTTTGAAGGCTGCACCGATATATCCACCGCCAATCCCGTTATAGGCTTCGGGAAATCCGCCATCGATGATTAAGTGAAACCAGGCAGTCAGATTGATGAAAAGAAGAATGATTCCCACCAGCCGTTCAGCAGAGAGGCGAGGAAATCGGTCCAGATTTCTGAGAAGCATCCACACACCGAGAATGATTAATGCAATGGGCAGAATATAGACATTCCAGCCCATTGCCTTCCTCAGGTATAAGACCCACCATCCAGTGACTTTGCCTGTTGATTGGGTGATCAGGCTGAAGAGCGTCAACACGCCGATCAGGGCTAAGACGATACCAATGATATCGATTCGTCTTTGGGGCGAGATCTCAGCTATAACGGGTTTTCTTTGTTTTGTCCTGGTCGATCTTTGACTGCGTTGATTCGATTTTGATTTCTTGGTCTTTCGGCGTGCCATTCCGAACTCCTGGTTGACAAACGACAACAGCATTCTAAATCGATTATAGCATAGCCCTCTAATTGAAATGATTTTCCATGAGATTAGGATGCACGATGGCTGAGCTGAGGTTTGTGGATAAGAACAATTCTTAGGGTGGTTTTTCGAGCCCGAACATCGAATTTAAGCCTTGACCGATTCGAAAATTCGAGTATCATAGGATTATTCCGAACATCGTGAAGATAAAACTATTTGCGTGGGATTTTAAAATCTGATATAATTTTTACATACCCAAAATTTAAATTTGCTGATACATTTAATTTATCGCTCTTTACAGCGACCGTGCGAAAGCATGACTCCCTAATGTTTGATCACGAGAAAAACCACTCACCGAGGCAATAAGTTCATCACTGGATCAGCGCGCGGGAACATCAATTTTTGACGCAATTTTCATCTCAATTTTCGAAATCGGTAACAAAATCGCCAGATGGCTTTTATATGTGCGTGTGAGGAGCTTTTTGGCACGCAAAGCAACCCTATCAATACAGGAGTCACACTCAAATTAGAGAAAAGTTGAATAATGGATATCATAGGATTAGAGAAAAAACCACTGTCTGAATTACGTACTATTGCTCAAGATTTAGGAATACCCCGCCCCAACCGACATAAAAAAGAAACCTTAATCCTTCTAATCTCTAAAGCGATGGGGGAAGCTGAAGGTTTGGAGATTCGTGGCGGTGTGCTGGAGATTATGAATGAGGGCATCGGATTCCTGCGTCAAAATTACAAAATTGGGGCTGAGGATGTCTACGTTTCACAGGCACAATTACGGCGGTATGAACTGCGCCCGGGTGATATGGTCATTGGCCATGTCCGCCCGCCAAGGGAATCCGAACGGCATTACGGCTTGTTGAAGGTGGAATATGTTAATGGATTAACACCTGAGGAAGCCAAAAGGCGTCCCATTTTCAGTAAGTTGACCCCCATCTTCCCTGACAAACGTTTTGATTTGGAAACTGATCCCAAGATTTTATCCACACGAATCATTAACCTGATTGCGCCCATCGGACGCGGGCAAAGGGGGATGATCGTGTCGCCCCCAAAAGCTGGGAAGACGACGATCTTAAAGGAAATTGCCAACGCGATCTTTGTCAATCACCCTGATGTGCGGCAGATCATGTCATTGATCGGTGAAAGACCGGAAGAAGTGACGGATATGGATCGTTCCGTTGAAGCCGAAGTGGTTGCTTCGACCTTTGATGAACCGGTTACGGCACATGTGCGTTCAGCTGAAATCGCCCTGGAACGTGCAAAACGTCTGGTGGAGTCCGGTCATGATGTGGTGATTTTAATGGACTCACTGACACGATTGGCTCGGGCTTATAACCTGGTGGTCAATCCTTCCGGACGGACACTCTCGGGTGGGTTGGATCCTTCCGCGCTTTATCCACCGAAGAGCTTCTTTGGGGCTGCACGCAACCTTGAGGAAGGCGGTTCTTTGACCATTATCGCCACTGCGCTGGTTGATACCGGCTCGAGACTGGATGATGTGGTCTTTGAAGAATTCAAAGGAACGGGTAATATGGAATTGCATCTTTCCCGTCGCTTGCAGGAACGACGAACCTTCCCTGCCATTGATATTGAGAAATCGTCCACCCGGCGAGAAGACCTGCTGCTTGGCCCCGACATCTTGAAGCGAGCCTGGTTGATGCGGCGGATGTATCTGCAAATGATCAGTACACCCCCCCAAGGCGCTGGCATGGATGCTGCTGTGGCGATGGAAGCGCTCGTGCAGCAAATTGCACGGACGAAGACCAACCTCGAATTCTTAGAATCTCTTAATGAATAGGTAATATAATTACTGAAAATTTTATTGGCAGGTGATAATTTTGAATCAACTAAAGCAGGAAGAAAAATTAACACAACAAAATAAGCGCAACTGGCAGTTTTGGCTCTCTTGGGCTGGAACAGCTGTGCTTGTTGCTGTCCTTGTGTCCATGCTTTACTGGCAGCCAATTTTGGCAAATGAATTGGATCAGAGAACTGGCAATACATCGGTTTATGCTGGTGAGGCGGCGGGCAACCCGGCGGCATCAGTCAGCCAGGCGAATATGCCCTATTTTGAGGTTGAAGATGGGAAACTCGCCCTGGTGCGATATCCAGAAACGCGTACGATTGCCCCCACTCGGCCGCGCAATCATGCCGTAGAGTATGAAGTTCAATTAGGAGATGCGGTATTCAGCATCGCTCAAAAGTTCAACATCACACCGGAGACATTGTTGTGGTCAAATTATGACGTTTTGAAGGATGATCCACATTCTTTATCCCCCGGGCAGGTGCTGATCATTCCTCCCACCAACGGGATCATCTATGAATGGAAAGAAGGGGATGATTTGGAGATCGTTGCCAGGGATTTTCGGGCATCGATGGATGACATCCTCAATTGGTCGGGTAACGGATTGGACATCACCAACCCCGAAATTGAACCGGGAGATATGGTCATGATTCCGGGCGGCGAGCGTGAGTTTCAACAGTGGGTTGTTCCAACTTATGCCGTGGGTCGTTCTGGAACCAACGCAACCCTACCGGGAGGATGTGAAGTCACCGGTGGTGGCTACTATGGCGGTGGTTTTTTTATCTGGCCGGCAAGCAATCATTACCTCTCTGGAAATGATTTTTGGTCAGGACATCTGGCAATTGATATCGCAGCGGGAACAGGAGCGCCGATCTACGCTGCCGATGCAGGCGTGGTTGTGTTTTCTGGATGGAACAGCAATGGCTATGGCAATGTTGTCATGATCGATCATCAAAATGGCTATCATACTTTGTATGCACACCTCAATTCAACCACCGTTTCCTGCGGCTCCAGTGCTGCACAGGGGCAGGTGATCGGGTATGCGGGTTCGACCGGCAACTCGACCGGTCCTCACCTGCATTTTGAAGTACGCTACCTGGGTGGTTTTCTTAACCCATGGACGGTGTTACCCCCGGGCTAAAATGGAGTATAATCATCTCGACTTAAGCTCCAGTGGCTCAAGTGGATAGAGCAAGGCACTCCTAACGCCTAGGTTGGGGGTTCGAGTCCCTCCTGGAGCATATATGCAAAAATTTGCAGCAAAAAAGCGCCTGATCAGGCGCTTTTTTGGATGTGTTTAATTTTTACCAATCCGTATCCGCATCATCAAAATCCATGTCGATGTCATCTTCTTCGTCGATTTCCAGCTCTTTCCTGACCCACAGGATCAGCATTTCACCATCTTCTGAATCGACTGACCGGGCGGCGACAATTGGAACTTCCTGTTTCATCCCGATCGGATCTCGATATTCCAAATACATGGTTGCTTTGTGTGCCCAAGCTTTGTGGCAGCGTTCAATCAGCGCAGTGCTGTTGAAGGTGCGCAGCGTAGTGCGGGCAGTGTCATAAAGGTAGGGGCCTTCCGTCAAACCCGCTGTCCAGCCATTGATTCCCATGATGAAATCGGTATCAACTGAATCGAAATTTGGGGTCGGGCCTTCAATGATTGTAATTTTATTGTCCATATAAAAAATCCTCGAAAGCATATTACCACAAAAGACAAGGGTAGACCAGCACTTTCGAGGATTTATCGTGAATTTAATCGGTTCCTAAACCACTTTCCTCAATCAGGTGAAGCGCCTGAATTTTATGGATAGGTATTATTGTAGAACCAGTTATAAGCGTAGAAACCACCAGCGGTTGCTTCCATTCGGATGGCGATTTGACTGTCACCCGCCAGGGCAGCTGGCACTGTAAAGGTTTGGCTGAAGACGCCGCCTGTGCCGGAATTGATTGTTGTCACATAGATTCCATCCACGCCTTTGGTGCCCATCTTGCCCATGAATACCTTAAAATCCGTATCTGCCGGGAAGTTATAGGTTTTGACGGAGACTGAGGCGTCTTTGACCACAGCGGTGATTGAGAAGCTCGGATAACCCGTATAGCCATCTGGTGCGTCATCATCTGCGCCATCGTCTGCTGCTGCAGTGTTATTGTAGAACCAGTTGTAGGCATAGTAGCCGCCCGAGGTTGCTTCCAGGCGGATAGCAATCTGGTAATCACCAGCCAGAGCGGCGGGAATATCGAATGTTTTGCTAAAGACGCCGCCTGAGCCGGAATCAATGGTTTTGACCAGAATACCGCTCACGCCCTTGGTGCCCATCTTGCCCATCAGCACCTGGAATTCTGTATTGGCAGGGAAATTGTTGGTCTTGATCGTGACTGTTTTATCCTTCTCAACGCTGGTGATCGAAAAAGTCGGAATACCAACATACCCACCAGGAGTGCCCGTCCCAGCTCCGGCTGTG
>DIXG01000090.1 GCA_002436005.1 Anaerolineaceae bacterium UBA6086
AGTTCTCGATTAACTCGAAGTGAAGATATCTATCGTGTACGGCAAGCTGGTCAAACCTATGTACACGAAGCGATGGTATTAGGTAAATTACCGAATCAAATCAAGCAAAACCGAATTGCAATTATCGCTGGACGGTCCGTTGGTGGGGCCGTTCAGCGAAATTTAGCAAAGCGCCGGATGCGATCTGCGTATCAAAGCATTCAACGGGATTTGCTTCAGGGATTTGATCTGGTGGTCATAGGCCGACAAACAATATTAGCGATTGATTATTGGGCGCTTGAGAGCGCGATGAAGATGTTGTTTGATCGAGCAGGATTACTGAAAGAAAAGCACATTGATTGAAACGACACATCATGGCGATCAGCCTTGCTCAGAACCCCGTTTGAAGGATTTGCCAATCCAGCTCAAAACACTTCCAAGATTGATTTTGCTTGGGGTGATACGCTTGTATCAGATCCTTTTTTCACCTCTGGTTCCGCCAGACACCTGTCGGTTTTATCCCACCTGTTCGCATTATGGTTACGAGGCAGTCTATAAATATGGCGCGCTCAAGGGGGGTTGGCTGGCATTGAAACGAGTGCTTCGGTGTAATCCATTTAATCCGGGCGGCATTGACCCGGTCCCTTAATGAATTTGAGAAGAGAAAAAGAATGAAGAAATCCCACTTAACACTTATCTTGACCTTGATGGGGTTAGCCCTTGTCCTGAGTGCCTGTGCGTCTGGCGTAAGGGTGACCGGAACCCCGGGTTTATCCATATCTGATGATATGGTATTTGTTGCCTATGGAAATACAATGCGAGGTATCAGTACTGAAACAGGGTTTGACCAATGGCAATTTCCTGAAGAGGTCAACAACCGGATTATGTTTTATGCCCAGCCTTATGTCACCGACGAAAGTATTTTTGTCGGTGATGTTGCCAATAATTTTTACAAACTGGATAAGGCAACCGGAAAACTTGATTGGACATTTTCCGATGCGAAAGGGTTTTTCCTCGGCAAAGCCAATGGAGAAGACACCGTCGTTTATGCACCTTCGAATGATGGCAACTTGTATGCATTGGATGCAGAGAATGGTGACTTGTTGTGGTCATTCAAAACTGGCCATTACATCTGGGCTCAACCTGTGCTTTCCGATGATGCCATTTTTGTTGCCTCGATGGATCAATTTATCTATGCCATCGATCGCAAGGGCAACCAGATTTGGGCACAGGAGCAGGAAGGTGCTGTGGTTGGAAACCCGGCGTTGAGCGATGATGGAAAGCTACTTTTTGCAGGCACAACGGGCAAACAAGTGCTTGCCCTGGATGCTGCTACAGGAGAACAGGTGTGGGCTTTTGATGCAAATGGTTCTCTTGAGAGTGTGTGGGGCAATATGATTTTGGTGGATGATGTGTTGATTTTTTCTGATTCCAGCGGAAAGATTTTTGCCCTTGACTCACAAATGCCCACCATCAAATGGCAGATTGAGGTTCCTGGTGCCGTTGTCGGTGGCGTTGTGGAATTGCCAGATGGTTTTGCAGTTGCTTCATTGGAGAATGAAACGAGCCTGGTCAAAACATTCGATTTCGATGGCGGCGCTAATTGGGAAGCTTCTCTGAGCGGTGAGGTTTTCCAGGCACCTGTTGTTAACGAGTCGCTGCTAGTCGTTGGTACACTCAATGGCGACAACCTGCTCTACGCTTATAATCTGACCGGTGTGCAAGTTTGGTCTTATAACCCTGAAAGATAGAGGAAAATTTTATGTGGGAGACCATTGTAATTCAGCCTTTTACGAATATTCTTTTGTTAATCTACTCATTGGTTAACAATTTTGGCATATCGATCATTCTTTTCACGATCCTGATCCGCCTGATAACACATCCTCTGACAGTCAAGCAGTTTAAGGCGACTCAATCCATGCAGAAGCTGCAGGAAGACCCCCGCTACAAGAAAATGCAAGAAAAATATAAGGATGATAAAGAGAAGCTTGCACAGGAGCAGATGAAGCTCTATAAAGAACTGGGGATTAACCCGATGGGGTCCTGTTTGCCAACTCTGATTCAATTGCCGCTCATCCTGGGTTTGTATCAAAGCGTCACCAGGGCGATGGCAGCGTCACCGGTAGAACTTTTCAAGCTGGAAAAGATCATTTACCCTTGGCTGGGTGATTTCGGTCGATTACTTCCTTTGGAAAATCAATTCTTGTGGATGGATCTTGGACAACCAGAGCGGTTGACCATTTTTGGCTTTGGAATCCCGGTTCTGGCAGTGCTTGTTGTCGCCACAACTTTCTTGCAGTCAAAATTGATCCAACCCCCATCCACGGGTAACGACCAGGCAGCGATGATGAGCAAATCCATGAATATTTACATGCCTCTCTTGATGGGCTACATGGCTTATTCGCTTGCATCCGGTCTGGCAATTTACTTCCTGACCAGCAACGTATTTGGGATCATCCAGTATGCCGCTTTGGGCAGGGTAAATTGGGGTAACATTCTCCCCTTCTTGAAGAAGGGCGACGAAAAACAACCTGAAAAAGGAAAAACGAGGGTCGTGGACGCAGTCTCTGTTGATGTCGATGTGGACGATGAGGATGATGCGCCAGAACCCCAGAAAGGCTCTGCTCAGAAAACATCAAGCCAGAAGTCAACGGCCACAAAGAAAAAACGTCCGCCAATGAAAAGACGGCGCTAATTTATCCTTTTATCCCGCCTATGAAACTTAAGTGAGGGAATTATGTCTGAAGAACGAACAAAACTGGAAATCATTGCCCCTTCTGTTGAGGAAGCGGTGGAAAAAGGTTTGAAGGATCTTGGGTTGACTGAAGATGATGTTGATATTGAAGTGCTGGATGAGGGGAAGAAGGGTCTGCTTGGTCTGGGGATCAGGCAGGCGAGAGTCGCCTTAAAAATCAAATCCTCTAAAGATCTACCACAACAGCCTCTGAAGGCAGCACCAGAGCCTTCTTCATCTGAGGAAACAGAAGAGTTCGACGAGAGTGAATCTGATGATGAAGAGGATGCCGAAGCAATCAGCATTGCCAGAGAAACAATCAACATCATTCTCGAAAAGATGCATGTTGACGCTGAGGTATCAATCAGGTTGGGTGAGAGCGATTCGGGCAGGGTCAAACCGGTTCTGATTGATATTGAAGGTAGAGATTTGAGTTTTCTGATTGGGCGCAAGGCAGAAACTATTGATGCTCTTCAATACATAACCGGATTGATCGTTGGGCGAGAATTGGGACGGTGGGTTCCCCTGCAAATTGATGTCCAGCATTACCGACAAAGGCGTGAGGATGAGGTTCGCAAGCTTGCCCGCCGGATAGCAGACCAGGTGGTCAGCACCGGGCGTGCCCAGACGCTGGAACCGATGCCGCCAAATGAACGGCGGATTGTTCATATCGAATTGCGTCAGAATCCACGGGTAGAAACGAGCAGCTCAGGCGAGGAGCCACGGCGAAAAGTGACCATCCGGCCTCTGGATTAATCTCATAATTTCAGGAAGGATAGACCGTAAGGACATAGATGACAGCGATGGCATCTGTTGCCTTACGGTCTTTCTATTGGGGTAAAATCATGTTTGGAGGTGCATATGCGAGCAGTAGATGTGATTGAGAAGAAACGAGATGGTAAAAGCCTGACTGAAGAGGAAATCCGTTATTTTATTGATGGATACACCAACGGCGAGATTCCGGATTACCAGGCTGCAGCTTGGGCGATGGCTGTTTTGTTGCAGGGGATGACCGCGGAAGAAACCACCCATCTGACCCTGGCGATGGCCGATAGCGGCGACACGCTGGACCTGAGCGGCGTGGTGGACATTGCCGTGGATAAGCATTCATCAGGCGGTGTGGGAGATAAAACCTCCATTGCAGTCGTGCCGATGGTAAGGGCTTGCGGCTTGCCTGTGGGCAAGATGTCCGGACGTGGGTTGGGTTTCAGCGGCGGTACGCTCGATAAACTGGAATCCATACCAGGTTTTCGCACAAATCTTTCAAAAGAGGAATTTCTTGCCCAACTGGGCTCCTTGGGCATGGTTCTTTCAGGCCAATCTCTGGACCTGGCACCGGCGGATGGAAAGCTTTACAGCCTGCGGGATGTGACCGCTACCGTCCAATCCATCCCATTAATTGCCTCTTCAATTATGTCCAAAAAGATTGCTGCCGGTGCCCAGGCAATCGTGCTGGATGTGAAGACCGGCAACGGCGCTTTCATGGAGACGCTCGAAGAAGCCCGGAAATTGGCTCACTTGATGGTCTCGATTGGTGAGCTGAGTGGACGAGATGTGATTGCAGTATTGTCTGATATGGATCAACCGCTGGGCAAAGCCGTTGGCAACGCCATGGAAATGAAAGAAGCGATCCTGACCCTGATGGGACAGGGCCCTGCGGATTTTACCGAGCATTGTCTTGAAATCGCCAGCCATATGCTGGTGCTGGGCGGACGAGCCAAGGATCAGGCTGAGGCGCGTAACCTGGCTGAAAAGACGATTGAAACAGGCAGCGGACTGGACTATCTTAAAAAACTGGTTGAAGCTCAGTCTGGAGATGTGAGCTACATAGAAAATCCTGATAAACTGGCAGAAGCCCCGCTTAAAACGATCGTTGCAGCGCCCCAAACGGGGTTCATTTCTGAAGTGCATGCCCGTACGGTGGGCGAGACGGCTGTCATGCTGGGCGCAGGACGAAAGGTGAAGGGGGAGGCCATTGACCTTTCTGTTGGCATCATGGTGGAGGTGAAGGTTGGCGACCGGGTCGAAAACGGCCAGCCTTTGTTTGTGATTCACGCACGGGATGCAGCAGAAATGGAAGCGGCAAAAGAAAAACTGCTGGGGACGGTTAAATTCAGCAGCGATCCAGTATCCCCGCTGCCGTTATTTTATGGAATGGCGGATTAACGACCTGGTATATGTTGTCAGCGTCAACCCGCTTGGTTTTTGGGACCCTTTTTCTCATATAATTAAGGTATAGAACTCCTGAAAGGATCCTCAAATGAATACAGAAGATACTTATCGGGCGCTGGCAAATCATTTAAATTCATTCCCACAGGGATTTCCATCGACAGAAGATGGCGTGGAACTGGAACTTCTGGCTTATTTATTCACGCCAGCAGAAGCAGACTTTGCGCTGCACCTTTCGCAAAACTTCACCCCGCTGGATACGGTCACAGGTGGATTGGATCTTCTTGTAGAGGATCCGCGCAGCCTGGTTAAGGCAATGACCTCCAAAGGTTTGGTCAGCATGAAACTCGGCAAAGAGGGGGTTGAGGTTAAACTGCTGCCGTTCATCGTTGGTTTTTATGAAAATCAAGTCAATCGGATGGATGAAACCTTTGCTCGTTTATTTGAGCGTTATTATTCATTTGTTCATCAAGAGCTTTTTTCCTGTGAACCTCAATTTCACAGGGTTGTCCCCGTGAATGAAACGATCAACACACACATTGAAATTCTACCTGAGGACAATGTGATGACGCTCCTATCTTCAAAAAAAGCCTGGGCGGTTTTGGATTGCGTCTGCCGCAAGCAAAAGCAATTAATCGGTGAGGGATGTGAGCATCCTCTGCGGATGTGCCTGGCGATGAGTGATTTCCCGAATGCCTTTGATGGACTGACGGAGATGGACGCACTCGATCTTGAAGGTGCCCTGGCTATCCTTGATGAAGCCTCGGCTGCAGGTTTGGTTCACACCGTTGCTAATCAAAAAGGGAACATCAGCTATATTTGCAACTGCTGCACCTGCAGCTGTGGAATTTTGCGGGGAATTGCCGAAACTCACATTGCCAATGTTGTTGCTCGTTCTGCTTATGTGGCTAAGGTGGACCAGGATGTCTGCATTGTCTGTGGCATCTGTGAGGAACGCTGTCAATTTGACGCCATCACCATCGCGGATACTTCCGAAATTATGTCAGAGCGATGTGTGGGATGCGGGGTGTGTGCTAAAGCCTGTCCGGAATTGGCGATCACTTTGCAATTGCGGCCTTCGGATGAGATTCTGCCCGTTCCCAACTCCTTTGAGGATTGGCTGGAATCTCGCCAGTTGGCAAGAGGATTGGCGTAACGGTCCTGATTTAGCTAGATTTGTAGCCTGTGAAAAATCCACCTGTGGTTCCCGATGACCTGGTTAATACTGAACACAACTCCAGGTATATTGAGAGGGTTGAACTAAGGGTCGTTAGGATGCTGTTGAGTGTGATTGTCAGGTAAAATCATAACAATAATCATTATTGAGGAGGACAGATGGAAAAAGCGAACATTGCCGTGGTTGGCCTGGGAGTGATGGGTCAAAACCTGGCGTTGAATATGGCAAACAAGGGATTTTGTGTCGCTGTTTACAATCGCACCGAGGCGAAAACGGCTGAATTCATGCACGGTCCTGCACAGGGAAAGGCAATTGTTGCCACTTATTCCTACCCTGACCTGGTTGAGCTTTTGGAATCTCCCAAAAAGATTCTGCTGATGGTGCAGGCAGGCCCGGCTGTGGACGCCGTCATCGGGGCCATCAGGCCGTACCTGACGCCCGGTGATATTCTCATCGATGGCGGCAATTCTTTTTTCGCAGATACCGAACGCCGCAGCAAAGCGCTCACGGCTGAAGGGTTGATGTATGTCGGCGCAGGAGTCTCTGGCGGTGAGGAAGGGGCACTATTGGGTCCGAGCATCATGCCGGGCGGCAATCCTGAAGCCTGGGAGGCGGTCAAGGACATTTTTACAGCGGCTGCAGCCAAAGCCGAGGATGGCGAACCCTGTGTGGATTATATGGGGCTGCGTGGGGCAGGACATTATGTGAAGATGGTGCATAACGGGATCGAATATGCCATCATGCAGTTGATCGGGGAAATTTACGATGTCTTACATCGCGGTGCAGGTCTGACCCCGGTTGATCTTGGCGATTTGTTTGCCGAATGGAACCAGGGTGAACTGGCTTCCTACCTGGTGGAAATTACAGCAGATATTTTTAAAACCCGTGACCCTGGGACAGGCAAACCCATGGTTGATGTGATTCTGGATGAAGCCAAGCAAAAGGGCACGGGAAAGTGGACCAGCCAGAATGCAATGGATCTGGGTGCGGCAACACATACGATCAATGCGGCAGTTGCCAGCAGAATTATCTCTGGCATGAAGGAGCAGCGGGTTGCAGCCAGCCGGGTTTTGAAGGGGCCTGCGGTTGATTTCAAAGGTGAACGCCAGCAGCTCATTGATGCCGCAAAGGAAGCACTCTTTGCTTCGGTGATCCTCTCCTATGCCCAGGGGTTTGACCTGATGGCTCAGGCTTCTGCAGAATATGATTACAGGCTGGATATGAAGCGCATTGCGAAAATTTGGCGGGCTGGGTGTATCATTCGTGCGAAACTGCTTGATGACATCATGCGTGCCTTTGATCAAAATCCTAACTTGTCGAATTTATTAATGGATGAGAATTTGGGCGATGTTGTTGTCTGTCGGCAGGGTGCGCTGCGCTATGTGATCACCATAGCGATCAGCCTTGGAATTCCAGTGTATGGTTTGAGTTCTGCTTTGGGTTATTTTGATGCCTTTCGATCTGAGCGTCTGCCTGCTAACCTGACCCAAGCGCAGCGGGATTATTTTGGGGCGCATACCTATCGACGGGTGGATCAGGAGGGAACCTTCCACACAGAATGGTAGGACTGAACAAGGTTGCCTGTGAGCGATTGTTTGTGTGGTTGAATTACTAACAGATGCCCAGCCTGAACTTGACTGGGCATCTGTTTTTGGTTTACAAATGGGTTGTTTGTTTTTCTTCGCAAGCCCTTCGATTTGGTTGCGAGTGAGGATTATCAAATGTAGAAATCAACAGCTTTGCTCTCTGCATATTCGAGGGCGGAGCGGATGATCTCGTTGTAGGTTGGGTGTGCGTGCACAATTTTGGTGATCTCGTCAATGTCTGTGCCAAGCGCAATCATATTGACAAGTTCCTGTTGAATCTCAGAGACCATAAAACCGATTGCCTGGGCAGCGATCAATTTGTTGTTCCGAATCCACATCTTGATGAAACCTTCGGTGTGTTCTTCAATATTTGCCCTCAAGTTGACGGCGAAGGGCACTTTGACGATCTGCACATCAGAGAGGTCTTCGGGCACCTGCCCAATGCTGATGATCTCTGGCAGAGAATAAACGATGGCTGGGATGATGTTGTAGTCCATCAGCCTGGGCGCTGCACCTTCTGCTCGCATGATATTTTCGGCACAGATGATGCCCTGCTGGATGCCGCAGTGGGCAAG
>DIXG01000005.1 GCA_002436005.1 Anaerolineaceae bacterium UBA6086
TTTGGGGGTGGTCAATATTGTTTTGGTAACTGGCTCGGTCAGCCCGCCTTTAGGGGGAAAGGCAGGCAGGTTGCCAGAGATGTAATAGGTGCGCCCCTCTCCGCCATAAGTTTCAGCCTCATAAGCCAAGCGCGGGCGCCCACCCTGGGTGGCTGCATCCCAGTTAATATCCACATCTTTAAAGGTGATATCCTCTGCCACACCCCATACCGAGCCCATCCCCGAAGACATATAACGGGTATCTTCCGTCACCACCATAAAGTGGACATGATGCCCGCTGCTGTAGCCCGTATCATCCACATTGGCGATGAATTGCCCTTGCATTACCGGGGTTCCAACTTTTCTCAGATTAGCAGGAACACTGTTCTGCGCAATATGCAGATAGATCTGATAGGTCCAGGGTGTGGTGGATCGATCCTGAAGGGTGATACTGTTTGTGCACGAAGTGTCACCATTCGCACAGGTGTCCTTCCAATGAAAGACCGTACCGCCTTTTGCTGCCACCAGCGGGAACATGGTGCCATCCGCAAAATCGAATGCATGCGTGCAGTAATAAATAGGATAACAGGATGTGTGAGCGACGGACCAGGTCAACCGTTTTTCAAGTTCCGCTGCCCAGGGCAAATAATAGCCGCCAAAAACCTTGCCGGACTTGGGCAAAACCTGGTCTTCTGAGATCAGATCACCTTGAATGCTTTTCTCCGCGTACTGGAAGGTTTTGAATGTCTCTCTAAACGATTCGTCATCTTCCAGCAGCACCTGCCACTTGCCCCTGGCATTCAACTCTGCCAGCGCCAGTTCGGGTTCGCGACCGAGAAACTCATCGGTTTCAGGATCCACTGCGCCCAGCCAGACAATCGCCATCTGGCCATCATCTTGAAATTGAATATAGTCAATCTTATATGCAAACTCCGCCCAGTGCCCATCAGCCTTTGCCAATGCATCTTTTACTGCAGCAGCCAGATCGGATTCATCCCCTTCAAAATCCATATCCAATTCCACATCTTCGGTCAGCGGTTCATTGCGCGGTGCTGAAAGTCCTGCGACCAGATTTTGCAGTGGCGAACCAATGAATGTGATCGCCAGCAACACACCACACAACACAACCAGTAAGACGATGCCAATTTTAAGTATTTTACTCACAGTAAACTCCTTCTGCCCTGTCAGGAAAACAAATCATGCCTTGTTTGATATTCCGACACTTCTGTTTCTTAAATGCCCCCACATAAGTGCAACAAATATGCCAAACAGGCTGGGTTCACAGCATCAATAACGACAAACTGTACCTGAATATGTGCATGGTCTGTGCCAAACTTCTTTGTTGGGTGCAAATCCTGAGAGAGCAGCAGTTGTATACAGGGCAAATCTCCAGTTGATGGTAATTGGTGGTGAATCACACCAATCCAATGCAAAAATCACTGGCTCTTATGACCCGCCAATCACAAGAGTATACGTTTCTAAATTGCACCCAATAACCTGTTTTCGGATGGGTGTTTTCAGATGGGGTTGCATTGGGGGTTAAAATGTGATAAGATATTTTCTCAACAGAGCCAATCACTGTTTTCTGGTCAAGTCAGTAAGAAACTTGCTTGAAAATAGCGAATTTTTTATTTTAATATCTCAATGGGGCCTCGGAACCCTGGGGAGATCGAATCAATTGGAAGGAATGAGTAATGCCCAGTTCATATTTAACACGTGAGGGTTATGATAGGCTGCAAAAGGAGCTGGAGTATCTTCGTACGGAAAAGCGGAACGAGGTTGCCCTTCGCTTGCGCGAAGCCTTAGAAGATGGCGAATTGATTGAAAATGCCGAACTTGAAGCCGCAAAGAATGAACAATCATTCGTGGAAGGACGGATCAAAGAGCTCGAGATTCTGCTTTCTAACGCTCAACTAATTGAAGAAGCAACCAATACGGAGATTATCCAGGTGGGCTCCAGGGTCAAGGTTCAGGAAACAGGCTACGATCCGGAGGAATATGTGATCGTAGGCGCAGCCGAAGCTGACCCCCGTCTGGGACGCATCTCAAATGAATCGCCGCTTGGTCAGGCGTTGCTAAATAAGCAGGCTGGTGATAAAGTTAAGGTCGAGGCGCCTGGCGGTGAATTTGAGATTGAAATCTTATCCGTTGGATAAACACTTTCGTTCATCATTTGAACCCCGCCCGGTAATCTGGTCGGGGTTTTCATTTTTATAATGGACAAGGAAGGTAAGATGCTTGAGGAATCATTTACGGAACTGGAACAAACTCGCCTTGAAAAATTGCGTTTGATGCAATCAAAGGGCATTGAACCTTACCCCACAAGATCAGAACAAACACACACCAGCCAGGAAGCCATCAGTGCCTTCCTTGTCGCTGAAGAAAACGGCGACGATACACCTATCAAGGTAACCCTTGCAGGTCGGATTAGAGCACTGAGGCCTATGGGAAAGCTTGCCTTTGCNNNCGCTGCCAGCCGCCAAAGACGAAATTGTGGATGGCAAAGTCATTCGCCATGCCACCCTTTCGGACCCGGAAACACGCTATCGCCAGCGCTATGTGGACCTGGCTGTCAATCAGGACGTTCAGAAAATTTTCAAACTGCGAGCAGCCACAGTGCGCTCCTTGCGTGATTTTCTCGATGAGCACGATTTTATTGAAGTTGAAACGCCCATTCTCCAGCCCATTTACGGCGGTGCAGCTGCCCGTCCCTTCGTCACCCACCATAACCAGCTTCATCAGGATCTGTATTTGCGCATTTCCTTTGAGCTTTATCTCAAGCGGCTGCTGGTAGGCGGTCTTGAACGAGTCTATGAGATTGGGCGCGACTTTCGCAATGAGGGCGTTTCCTATAAACACAATCCGGAATTTACCCAGCTGGAATTTTACTGGGCATACGCCGATTATCTTTCGGTCATGGACCTGACAGAGCAAATGATCCATTACGCTGCCCAACGAGTTTTAGGAAGCAGCAAAGCCACCTTCAATGGGCAGGAAATTGACTTCTCTCCCCCATGGAAACGTGTCGAGCTGCGTCAGAGCATCTCGGAAGCAACCGGGATTGACATAGACCTGCATTCCTCGACTGAGTCTCTGGCCGCCGCGATGGAAGAAAAGGGGCTGAAGCCCAACCCCAGAGCGCCACGCGGCAAACTGATTGACAGTCTGATTGGTGACTACCTGGAGCCCAACTTCATCCAGCCCACTTTTCTTTACAATTACCCAAGAGATATTTCCCCGCTGGCAAAGAGCAAACCTGGAGATCCAACCATTGTGGAACGTTTCGAGGGGTTTGTCGGCGGGATGGAGCTATGCAACGCCTTTTCAGAGCTCAACGACCCCCTGGATCAGGAACAGCGTTTCCTGGAAATGGGGCGGGCTTATGAAGATGAAGATGAAGAACAGCACCCCATGGATGAGGACTACCTGAACGCCCTCAGCTATGGCATGCCACCTGCTGGTGGATTTGGCATTGGGGTCGATCGCCTGGTCATGCTTTTCAGTGGTCATCGTAATATTCGAGAAGTAATTCTCTTCCCACATCTCCGCAACCAGGCTGAAGAAGAATAAATTTGCGATACAATTAATCACAGTAAAGCATTAGGATCTGCCAACTATTTTCCAAGAAAGTGACCGCACAGCCATGGACGAACAGGCACTGATACAGGATGCACTGGAAGGCAATCTGGATGCCTTCAACAGCCTGGTGCTGACTTACCAGGACATGGCATATAATGTTGCCTATCGCATCATGGGGGAACATGGGGCTTCCAGCGATGCAACCCAGGAAGCGTTTATCTCTGCCTATCAGAAATTGGATCAGTACCGCGGTGGCTCTTTCAAATCCTGGTTATTGCGAATTGTGACCAATGCCTGCTATGACGAACTGCGCCG
>DIXG01000069.1:0-719 GCA_002436005.1 Anaerolineaceae bacterium UBA6086
GATTATGCCAGTTGCATTTCAAACTTATGGTCCAAAGTGGTTGCGAATGATCGCCATTGGTTACATTGAACTCTTCAGGGGCACACCCCTGCTTGTACAGCTGTTTTTGATCTATTACGGCTTACCCTCCATGGGATTAACCCTCTCCCAGTCGCTATCTGCTTACCTGGCATTGGGTTTAAACAGCGCAGCTTACCAGNNCTGAGTACCTTCGGGGAGCAATTCAATCGATTGGAGAATCACAGATGACTGTGGGCAGAGCTATCGGGTTGACCCGATGGCAAACCATTCGCTTCATTATCTTACCGCAGGCTCTGCGGCTGGTTATTCCCGCCTGGTCCAACGAACCTATCTCCTTGCTGAAGACCACTGCGGTTGTATTCCTGATCGCCGTTCAAGATCTGATGGCCAGGGGCAAACGGGTGGCTNNCCATCACCTATAATCCCATTGCCAGCTACATGGCTATTGCGATCATCTATTTGCTGATGGTCGTTGTGATGAGTGCCCTTTTAAAAACGCTTGAACGCAAGACAAAAATTCCCGGCTTCGAAATGGAAACAGATCAAGCCTGATAGTTTTCCCAAGGCGTTCCAAGCGAATACAAGTACATCCAAATGTGTGTGGGGAAATCGTTACATCACAACATCTCCTGAATAACGGGCTGTTCGATTATCAGACAACTCCTCTAACTCTTATTATCTAAAGCGCGTGTTCCCCA
>DIXG01000069.1:775-959 GCA_002436005.1 Anaerolineaceae bacterium UBA6086
GTAAATAAAGATTGCCTATCAATATTTTCCGCAATGGTATTGGGTGATGTAACTGAGAATGCAGCAATCAAACTTGCCAGTTCATGCATGAGCCGCCAGGGTAATCCCAGGGTGGATCCCACGATCAAACCGCCAAGGTAGGCATCGCCTGCACCAGCCGTACTTTTTAAAAGAGTCGCAAAGG
>DIXG01000069.1:987-3554 GCA_002436005.1 Anaerolineaceae bacterium UBA6086
TTGCTCTAAAAGAAATCGGATCTCATCTTCGATGGTTGAATAATTTTTATCATTAGCAACCGCTCGACGCGCTTCATCCAGATTAAGCGATAACAAATCAACATGGTCGAGTAATCCCATCGTGATAGCTTGCTGGATTTCATCGGAGGAAAAAGATGCCACGCGGTAAAATTGATGCTCCGTCGCCAGCTGGAGCATTTTCTGACGAAATGCCANNCGGCACTTCTGGCACCGCCAAGGCAATCCCGCGTTGTGAATAACGCTCAAATTCGGGTTCAGCCTCTAAGAGGTCTGCATCCACTAATTCATTGCAGGCAGAATTGTCAGTCGTCAGGTTCCCGCCAGAGCCATCAGGATAGGAAAAGCAAAAAGAATAGAGCGTAGGGGCAGTGTCCGAAACTTTTATAAATGCCGTATGCATGCCAACGTTTCTTATTTTGNNCAATCAGACGTTTTCCGACATCATCATCCCCAACTTTTCCGACGGGAAACACTTCAAATGCTTCACCCAATAATTTTTTCACGTAGTAGCTGACAATGTGGAGCTTGCAGAAATCCTCTTGATCCAGGAAGTGCCCGCTGCGGCTCTCTTCTCTCCCAAGTGTATGGTTATGGTTCAACGAAAAGAATAAGCCATATCCGATGCCGCCCACCCCGATCATCGCTCGATAACGCCANNTTGCCTGGGTCTGTGTTCAATGCTTTCATTATTATGCTCTGCTAAAATCCAAGGTCCCATTCAGGATGTTCGCTGACCGGATGCCTTGCGGTTTCGATCGTCGCTGTGATCAGGGCATCTGGATGTTCCTGCAGCAGCGTGATGGGATATTCTGTGGTGGGTGGGCTGAATAACGCCACCCGCAAGGCGGTCTGCTTCCAGGATCCCGTGTCACTGAATAGACGAACCTTCTTTCCGGCAAGGCATTCTTTAATGCCAAGCGTGATGGACATGGGCGGAACAAATTGATAAGCTGCACCAAAGGTCCTCTGGCTGAGTGCCAATATCGTATCGCAGTTATTCTCCTGGACGCGCAGCGTCGAATTTCGGAGCTCGTCAAGCGAGATTTCGCTGAAGGGATGACGGCGTGCCTGGTTATAAGCAATATGCCCATCCTGTCCCCATCCGCCATAGGTGATGTCGATCGGTGCGGCATAGAACGCCTGTAAAATCTGGTCAATCTTCGCACTGTCCATCCAATAACGATTAGATTCCGGGACTCGCAGATCGGTATCAACCGGATGATAAAAGTCTCGCAACATACTGCTCTTGAAATTATACGGATGTCTTTCTGGCAGCGGTTTCCCCTGCCAATCAAGGCACTCATCCATGTGGAACACCACAAGGTTCTGCAATGAGACCCGCTCCGCATTGACCAGATCAGTGAACGGCTGATACCAGCAAGATGGACCGCAGGGAATAATTGCCCGGGTGGGTAAATTTTGTTCCGATCGCAGCACGATCTCGTCCACCAATTCTCGAGCCATGATCTCGCCCATTTGATTGGAGTCCTCCACCAGGCGAAAAGGCACCCTCAGGTCCGGGTGATTTTGCAGTTCCTGGTATGGAATTTTGCACCATTCGTATAAATCTGCTAACGCAACCATATGGTCTCACCTCTTCTTCGCTAGTTGAAGGTCCTCACGATTTTATGTCCATCTCAGTCCATTGATCCGACTAATCCCAACTTATTCACTGGAGATCGTCTCACGCGTGCTGCTTTTAAGCATAACCGATTATCGAGTTAACACAAAAATTAATTTAGTTCAGGGCCCAAATCTATCCTTCGGAGGCAATCAAAAAGCCTGAATTTCTTCAGGCTTCTTCTCATCACAAAAATATCCTTAGCCCATTACCCCTTGATCAATTTCAATGCCGCCAGTGCAGCCACTTTGGAGGACACGGTCGGCGCAAATTCAAGCCCAACAAAGCCGTCATAGCCCGCGTCCTTCAAGGCGTTCATGATGTTAGCAAAATTCAGCTCGCCCGTGCCCGGCTGGTGCCTGCCCGGCACATCCGCTACATGCACGTGCCCCACGGCGTCCAGGTTTTTCGTCAGGCGCTCAATGATATTGCCTTCCGTCACCTGCTGATGATAGATATCAAACAGCAGCCTCAGGTTCGGGCTGTCCACCTTGCGCACAATCTCGAATCCGACCTCGGATTGCTTCAGCCAGTATCCAGCATGGTCCACCAGGTTGTTGAGCGGCTCGAGAACCAGCGTCACGCCAGCAGCTTCTGCCAGAGGCGCAATTTCCTTCAGCCCATCTAAAACGCTCTGATACTTCTCCTCGTCCGAAAGTTCAGGAAACTGGAACTTCACACTGCGGTCCTCACCCAGCTCATCGGTGAGAATGAACATCTTCTTTGTGCCCATCTCCTGCGCAGTCGCCAGGGATTCCTTGATCCCGCTGATAAAGGCAGCACGATGCGTTGGGTTAATCAGCGTGCCACCACGGTTAGATTGAAAGGTGGCAACTTCAATCCCTGCGTCAGCAGCTGTTTTCTTGATCGCAGGCAGATCCTTGTTGTCCCAGTTCCAAAATTCCACCGCGTCAAACCCCTGATC
>DIXG01000067.1 GCA_002436005.1 Anaerolineaceae bacterium UBA6086
CTGTTTCTTGTGGAGGATCTGGAAACGCTGAAGGTGATCACGGATCCGCTGCGGCTGCAAATTCTCGAATTGCTGGATCGTGAACCAAGAACGGTCAGTGACGTGGCTGAAAAAATTGGTCTTTCTCCCAGCCGGCTGTATTATCACTTTAACCTGCTTGAAAAGCATGGTTTCATCAGCGTTGTGGAGACCCGGATGGTGAGTAACATGCTGGAGAAGCTGTATTGGATGACAGCAGATGATGTGGAAATCGATAAAAGCTTGTTGGATTTTTCGAAGAATGAAGTCCAGGAAGGTTTGGTCAGCCTGGTGACCTCTTCGCTGGATGCAACCCGTGCAGAGATGCTCAGGAGTTTGCAGGCAAGATCTTACAATCTTGAAAAAGGGGCTAAGCCAGTGCCGCGTGATGTGATTCTCCACTCTATGCGGAAACGGCTTTCGGATGAAACTTATCAGCGTTTTATCTTGCGGCTCAGAGAACTTTTGGAGGAATTTGACCGGCTGCCAGAGGAAACACGATCGGGTGAGGATGTGAATGACTTCAGTCTTGCCTGCTACCTGTTCCCAAATTTTTATTATCAGGATGAAGCACAAAAGGATGGCGCGTAGTATGTTAACAGCAAAGAAAGGGATGAGGACATTTTTCACCATCTGGCTGGGCCAGCTGGCATCGATGATCGGATCAGGGTTGATTGGTTTTGCCCTGGCAGTATGGATCTTTCAGCAAACGGGTCAGGCAACGCCCTTTGCACTGACAGCGCTCTTCAGCACATTGCCGCGCATCATTCTTTCGCCTGTGGCGGGCGCAGTGACGGACCGCTGGAACCGTAAAAAGATCATGCTGGTCTCAGATTCTCTTTCAGGTCTGATCACTTTGGCGACGGCGTTTTTGCTGCTAACAGGCCAGATGCAGGTGTGGATGGTCTACCTGTTCAGTTTCATGGGCTCGATATTTGCATCGTTCCAATACCCAGCCTATGCCGCATCCATCGTGATGCTGGTGGACAAAGATCAGCTGACGCGCGCAAATAGCATGGTCCAGATGGGCGAGGCAATTGAAGCCATCCTGACACCGCTGCTGGCGGGAGCACTTTTTAGCGTGATCGGGATGCGCGGCATTATTTTAATTGATGTGGTGACCTACTTCATCGCGATTTTGACATTGATCCTGGTGACGATCCCCCAGCCCAAGAAAAAGGAGGTCAGCGTGGGCGAAAGCCTGTCCATCCGTGAGGATATCTCAATTGGCTGGCGGTATCTGCTCGAACGGCGTGGGTTGCTGGGCTTGTTATTTTATTTTGCGGGGGTCAATTTCCTGTCGAATATCTCGGGTGTGATGGTGGGGCCGCTGGTGCTCTCCTTTAGCTCCGCTGCCAGCATGGGCGTTGCCCAGACTTTTATGGGATTAGGGATGTTGAGCGGCAGTTTTCTGATGAGCCTGTGGGGAGGACCTAAAACGCATAAAATTCGGCTGGTGATTGGCGCGATTTCGCTTGCCTCTCTGGGCTTTATCGTGGCTGGCTTAAGGCCTTCGCTGGTGTCGGTCTCTGCGGGTCTTTTCATCCTGCTCTTTTTCATCCCATTTGGTGGTGGGACCAGTTCTGCGGTGTTTGCCGCCAAGGTGGCGCCAGAACTCCAGGGGCGGGTTTTTGCCACCCGCAGCATGGTGTCGCAATCGATGATGCCGCTGGCTTTCTTGCTCAGTGGTATTTTGGCTGATCGGGTCTTTAACCCCCTGCTGGTTGAAGGAGGCTCGCTGGCATCCACTTTTGTTGGACACTGGTTAGGTGTGGGTCCTGGGCGTGGGATCGGGTTGATGATGATCTGCAGCGGGGTGCTGGCTTTGGTGATCAGCGCGATCGCTTATCTGAACCCCCGAATCCGCCACCTTGAGGAGGAGATTCCTGATGCAGTGCCTGATCCGGCAGCTGAAGATCAGGCTGTTGTGAGCGAAAACGCTGTGCCGGCAGCAGAATGAACTGCGGATTGGGTCCTGTCAGGAATCAATTCAGAGATAATTGCAAACACTGATCTATCATGTCAGGATCAGCGTTTGCCCATCCACATCGAGCAGCTCAATCGAATAAAGGTCATTTCCAACAGGGTCTATTCGGCATGGCTGGCTGTTGATCTGTGCTTGCGGGGGTAGGCCGGGCAGGTAGAGCACGGCGCTGCCGCTGGCTAACCTGCCCAGGTGGAATTGGATGGCCAGGCGGTGATCGTTTTGTTGCCACTGGCTGACTTCGATGCCCTGTGAGATGTGCAGCGTGCTCCCCAGGTAGGCGGGTTGGTCAGCGATATATTTCCGCGCCGCCATCACCCTGACGCCGTGAGGTGGTACCTGCATGCAGACAAATGGGCTTTCCGGGCTCATCGTGCCAATTGTCCCGGTCCAAAATTCCCTCAGCCACCATGTCCCGCTGTTCCCGAGATTGAAGAAGCCTGGTGAAAATTGAAGTTCCACAGGATGGTCATTCCAATTGAAAAGCGCCAGCAATTGCCAATCTCCTACTGGGCCGTGCAGGTCGACCCGCAGACGGGCGGGCAGGGTTTCGTCGAACCAATCGAGCACCCTTGGTTGCTGTGGGAGCACGGGCAGGAGCGACCGGGCAATTTGGATCCGCTCCGCATCCAGCGAGGGCAGGTCGTCCGAGAGGAGCAAGGAACCGCCGGTCAGTGCAATCGCCGTTGCCAGGGTCTGAACTTCCGCCAGTGTCAGCTCGGTATCGGCACGCACGAGCAAACAGTCGGGATCGTTGATCCACCAGCGGCGATGCAGCATCGCCCGGGTGAGGATGTTGTTGAGTGCGTTACGTGCCGAGGGCATGTGGGGCTCTGCGCTCAGCAGGGGGCTGACGGGTGGAAAATGGGGCTTCCAGTGTCCGCTGACATCGGCGCTGATGCGCATGGCTTCGAATAACCCCAGGGCAGACCCAATGGGGCAGCCGCAAGCCAGCATCATCACTTCCGGACCGGCTGCTTCGCGCAGCGCTTCTAATCCACTTCGCAAAACCTGCGCCCGTGTTCGGGTAGTATCCCGGTAGACGCCCTTCAACGCCGCTGCGTAGAGGAAGTCGAGTTTGAGATAGTCAAACCCCCATTCTTTCACAGCAGTGCGGATGACGCTGCGGCAAAATTCGAGCGCTTCCGGGTGGGTCAGATCCAGGGCGTAGGTGAAGGCATTCCACACAAAACCGGCGTTGACCGGTTTTCCCCGTTTATCCCGCAGGAGCCAATCGGGATGCTCTTTGACCAAGCGGGCTTTGGGATGAACGATGAAGGGTGCCAGCCAGACGCCTGGTGTTAAGCCAGCATCTTTCGTGGCAGAGACGATCGGTGTAAACCCATTCGGGAAGTCCGGATCGAAGTCGAACCAATCGCCGGGGTAGGTTTCAAACCCATCATCAATCTGGAATAAGGTGAGCGGGAGCTTTTCCTTCTGCTGGATGACAGCCTCCAGATTGGCAACAATTTTTTCTTCAGAAATATCCTGATAAAAGTGATACCAGGAGCACCAGCCCACCGGCACTGGTGAACCTTGCTGGATGTGATGGGCTTTTGCCACAGAACGTAAATAAACCTCCAGCGGTTCAGG
>DIXG01000045.1:0-568 GCA_002436005.1 Anaerolineaceae bacterium UBA6086
AAGTTTGCCATCAGCAATGACTTGCTCGGTACCATCTTTGCCATGTCCTCCTTGCTGGTTTTTATCGGATCCCTGATCACCCCCTGGCTGGTCAGGATCACCCGCAGCCGCGTTATCCCGACAGTGGTAACCCAATCCGCCAGTATCGTTTTTCTCTTCCTGCTGGGCTTTTCGCCCTTTTTATGGCTCGCCGCCGTCAGCCTGCTGATGCGCAATGTGCTCATGCAAATGTCCTCGCCCCTGCTTGAAAACTATGCCATGATGATCAGCGCACCAGAAGAGCAAGGGGCGATTACCAGTGTTCGGGGAATGGGATGGCAAACAGGCCAGGCGATCGGCATCTTTGTCTCCGGTTTAGTGCAAACCCGTTTTGGGTTTTCTCCCCTATTCATCACCACGGGTTTACTGTATGCTGCAGCAACCTTCCTGACATGGATCTTTTTCCGGGCAGAGGAAAAGGAAATGCAGCAAGTAAGCGCAGCATGATGGGGTGAAGTGATCGTGGAATCTCATAAAATAATCTGCATTCAAAGAATGCCGCTGTCAAAATTCCAGAAACAAACCATTA
>DIXG01000045.1:682-6235 GCA_002436005.1 Anaerolineaceae bacterium UBA6086
GTCCAATGGCCCATCAAATACGTCTTTTATGACGAAACCCTTTCAGAGCGCGGTCAAATATTGATTGATCAGCTTCGCACAGTTCCTGGACTTGAAATTGAAGAGATTCCGCCCAGCCTGATGGCTGACATCAGCGACACCGAAACCCCACAGGGCATCCTGGCGGTTTTGGAAAAAAAGACGTTGTCGTTACCGCAAACACCCTCTTTTCTGATCATCGCCGACCAGATTCGTGACCCGGGCAACATGGGCACCCTGCTGCGAACCGCAGAAGCAGCAGCTGCTGACGGGGTTCTCCTCTGTCCTGGCACTGTGGACGCCTTCTCACCCAAAGTGATCCGTGCAGGCATGGGCGCGCACTTCCATCTCCCCATTTTGGCTGTGGATTGGGGAGAGATCAAAACCATCGCCAACAATATGCCGCTTTACCTGGCTGATTCGGGCGGAGGAAAGTCTCTGTGGGAAGCTGATATGCGCCGCGCCTGTGCATTGCTGATCGGCGGAGAAGCTTTTGGCGCCAGCCCGCAAGGCGAGGAAATTGCGACCGATAAAATCACGATTCCTATGCCAGGCCGGGCTGAATCCCTCAACGCTGCCATTGCTGCAGGAATCCTGATAGCGGAGGTCCTGCGGCAAAGATCCATCTCCAAAAAGGACTGACCATGCAGATTCGTTCAATCACCCAATTTGCTCATCCACGTTATCCCATTAGCGAACTGGTTTTGCAAAAAGCTGGCACCTTCACCCGCCATGCCAAAGCCGCCTTTGAAAGTGCAGGCTACCCGGTGCAAACTGTGCGGCTTGCCACACCCCCCTTCCCGGATTATTTGCCGCTTGAAGATTTGCCACAGGCAATCACTCAAATGGGAGTGAAAACACATGGCGAAGGGTTTGATTATGTCTCCCTTGGCCCCGCAGACCCGGGTCAAATTGAGGCTTACTCACTTATTCCCCAAATGCTGAAAAACTCCGGTCATCTTTTCTTCAGTGGGCATCTGACCACATCTTCAGGCGAGATCAGCCTGCCAGCAGTCAGAGCCTGCGCTGAAGTGATTCATCGCACAGCTCCATTGGAAGCAAATGGTTTTGCCAATCTCCGCTTTGCAGCCCTGGCAAACGTGCCGCCTTTCTCTCCTTTCTTCCCGGCAGCCTATCACCAAGGAAAAGCGCCAGCCTTTGCGTTAGCGCTTGAAGCAGCGGATCTTGCCGTCACTGCCTTCTCTGAAGCCACATCGCTCCGCGAAGCTCAAAGTCAGCTGATTGAGACAATCGAAAAGCATGCAAAAAACCTGCAGGCTATCGCACAAACGCTGGAAAACGCCTATCAAATGGAATTCAAGGGGATCGATTTTTCACTCGCTCCATTCCCAAAGCAAACGATCTCGATCGGGCACGCTTTGGAAAAGCTGGGGGTCCCTGCGCTGGGACTCCACGGCAGCCTTGCAGCAGCCGCTTTCTTGATGGATACGCTGGACCGGGCAGAATTTAAGCGCACCGGTTTCTGCGGGTTAATGCTCCCCCTGCTGGAAGATACCACCCTTTCGCAACGTGGGGCAGAGGGCACCCTGAGCGTCAGCGATCTGCTGCTCTACTCTGCAGTGTGCGGCACAGGGCTCGATACCATCCCACTTCCAGGGGATATCACACCAGACCAGATCCAGGCTGTGCTGCTCGATCTCGCCGCCCTCTCATCGCGTCTGGCAAAACCCCTCACAGCCCGCTTAATGCCCATCCCTGGCAAAAAAGCCGGCGATGAAACCGGCTTCGACTTCGCATTTTTTGCCAACAGCAGGGTGTTAGCCCTGCCTGCTCAACCTTTGACCGGGCTTCTGGCAGGCGGTGAAACTTTCACCATCCAGCCAAAGCGCAAGGATTAGGTCAGCAGAACAATTTTACTCTCTGCAGAACCTCAGGGTTGAATCCGTCCTCCGGATTCCCCTTCAATCCGCCAGTAAGCGGAACCATTTTGTGTCCGATCCAGGTAACCAACAGAAATCAAATCACGCCGCAAACCAGAAATATCCTCATGCAGCCCGCCAATCACCTGGTTGACCTCTTTTTCTGTATAGGTGCGCCCAAATTCAAAGTGATCTGCCAGGTACCGCAAGATCACGTCTAATTTCCGGTGATTGGTGGGCAGTTGACGGATGCTGCCATCTGCATTCAAATTAATTTTCAAAATTTCCCGATCATAGGCTTTCCGATCAAGGTCTTCAACCACCTTCGGCAGCGTATCCTCAGCTAAAAGCTGCCTTGCAAGCGCTTCGATTGCGCCAGTTTCCAGGTGATAAACGTTGTAATAGCCATCCACCCTGGCACGCACCAGTCCAATCTCACTCAATTTAGCCAGATGATGCGATACAGTGGATGCGCTCAGCGACAATATGGCAGCCAGTTCTTCCACACTGGCCTCTTTCTGCGCCAGCAAACCCACAATCTTAAGCCGATTTGCATCTGAAAGCGCTTTGAAAAAGCTCAATAAGATTTCTGTTTGGTTTTCCATTCTTCTCCTTTATTTCGATGCATATCAATATAAATTTACCAAAATGAAATCAAAGCGTCAAGCCGCAAATTATTCGCCGCAAATTATTCGACTTCCGCTTTCTATCCTAAATTTTAATTAAATTGAGTTTTCTTTTTGAGGGTTATTCAGCCCGAACCTGTTTAAAGTTCACCAGGATCAAATTGCGCTGGCAATCTTCATACGTTTGAAGTTTATAGGCTAAGGAAAGCGGCAAACCATTGGTGTCAACCAGTTGAATTTGCAATCCGTCTGTGCTCGTCACCACCAGGTCTTCCAAAGTAAATTCATAGCCCGAGCGGCCATAAACAACTGCATTTTCAGACCCACTGAGCACAAACCGATCAATTGTGAAGCCACCCAACTCGCCATATAAGTGCAAGGTCAACCCGGTGACTGGTTCTCCCTCCAGATCCCAGACCTGGCCGGCAATCACCAGCCACTCACATCCCAGCTGCGGACGGATCATCACGCTGGGCACAGGTTCTGGCTCGCCATCCAAAACAAAGGGATAAAGCTCTGGCGTAGCTATGAAGGTTGCAGAAGGTGTCGGGATCGGCGCAGGTGTATCTGTAGGCTTGGCGGCGGGTTCAAGGGTTGCAGTGGGGACAAACGCCACCAATTCTGATACCGTTCTGGTCATCTGTCTTTCAGCGATTGTGAACTCAGAGCGATAGGGACCCAAACCTAAAGCAAACATCATCAACCAGATCAGTCCTCCAAAAATCCCAAAAAACATGATCACACCAGCAAACCCAAGTCGATTTGGCGGTTCAGGTGTGCGCGGCGTTGCCATGCTGGGAATATTCTTCTGATTCCCCTGATAACGGTTGCTGATATGCTGTTTGGATGACGGCGGTTTACTCATTTCAGTCGATTACCACCTGGATCTCACTCTTCGCTCGCGTTTGTTCTATCCAATTATGGAGGGCAACCCGCTGCAAAGTCAGACGAGCATCAGCCGAGAGAGAACGTTCTTCACGAGAAAGCACGGTCACGATATGATAGCCAATTTCCGACTCGATAATTTCCGAATGCTCCTCAAGCGCCAGGCTGAATGCGGCTTCTTCAACCGCAGGAATTAACAGGTAACCTTGCGGAATCCAGCCTAAATATCCCCCCGTGACTGGGTCATACTCAAAAGCCACCTCTTCAAAGTCACGCCCTGAATTCAGACCGACCATTGCCCTTTTTGCACCCTCCTCAGTATAGGCAAAGATTTGGCGCAATTCAACCTGTTCCATCTCGGATGGGACCGATTCAGCAATCTTTTCACGTTGAAAACCAGCCAGGAGCTGCAGTTTCAAAGATTGAAATAAGTCCGCTTCAGAGTAACCCCATTCAGCCATCCACGCAGCCAGGTCCACTTCCGATGCCAGCTCATCCAGCCGATCCTGCACAGCCTGGTCACTGATCACTGCCCCTTCCTCGCGCGCCGCCTGTGCCAGCAAGACCTGGTCGATCAAATCGTTCAAGACCACGTCACGCGCGGCCGAATCACTTTCCACTGTCAAGCCCATTGCTTCCTGGGCTTGAAGATATCGTGCCAGTTCACCTTCAAACCAGTTCAGGGGGACCGGCTCGCCATTCACAATCGCTGCCGCAGGGATTGGTGTGGCCGTGGGCTCAGCCAGGGTTGGGGTGGCAGTTGGCGCTTCAGGCAAAATTGTCTCCACAACCTCAGGTGTTGCAGCTTTAGAACAGGCAGATAATGATAACAATAAAATAAAAATCCAAAGAAAGGATTTTGTCAATTTTGTTTGTTTGGTCAGCATGGTGTTCATTATACCAGCGCTCAGTAAAAATCAAACAGGGCTTGTAGCAGGGTAATAAAAAGGCTGGCTCGATGTCGAGCCAGCCTCTTGAATTGTTCAGTTAGCGGGTTAGAAACCACCCATCCCACCACCCATTCCCATGCCACCACCGGGCATCGGGGCTTCCTTCTCAGGGATATCGGTGATCAGAGCTTCGGTGGTCAGGATCATGGCAGCGATCGAAGCTGCATTCTCCAGGGCACCGCGGGTCACCTTTGCAGGGTCAATCACGCCGCCCTTGACCATGTCAACATATTCCTCAGTCAGAACATCATAACCGATTCGATTGTTCTTTTCCTTAGCCTGTGCCTGTCGCACGTTCTCGACGACCACAGAACCGTCTTTACCGGCATTTTCTGCAATCTTGCGCATCGGGATCTCAAGTGAATTGCGAACGATATTGACGCCGATTTGCGCATCGCTGCTGTCCATCTTGACATCATCCAGTGCTTTGATAGCATTGATCAATGCAACACCGCCACCGGGAACGATACCTTCTTCAACTGCAGCACGCGTAGCCGAAAGAGCATCTTCAACGCGATGTTTCTTCTCTTTAAGTTCGGTTTCAGTTGCCGCACCCACACGGATGATTGCCACACCACCGGAAAGCTTCGCCAGGCGTTCCTGCAGTTTCTCGCGATCATAGTCGCTGGTGCTGTTTTCAATTTCAACACGAATCTGTTCAATTCGGCCTTTGATTGCGCCGCCATCACCCTTGCCGCCAATAATGGTGGTATCATCTTTGGTGCTTGCAACTTTTTCAGCCTGACCCAGGTCATCAATGACCACGGTTTCAAGCTTGCGGCCGGTTTCTTCCGAAATCACGGTTGCGCCTGTGAGGATGGCAATGTCCTGCAGCATCGCTTTGCGGCGATCGCCAAATCCAGGAGCCTTGATCGCCAAGACGTTGAGCATGCCGCGCAATTTGTTGAGAACCAGTGTCGCCAGTGCTTCGCCATCGATGTCTTCAGCAATGATCAGCAGCTCGCGCTTACCAACCTGAACCATTTTCTCCAGCAATGGAACGATGTCGCTTGCTGCAGAAATTTTCTTGTCATAAACCAGCACCTTGGGCTCTTCAATCACAGCTTCCATGGTTTCTGGTTCTGTGACGAAGTAGGGTGAAATGTAGCCACGATCGAATTGCATACCTTCAACATATTCGGTCTCAAATTGCAAACCGCGTGATTCTTCAACCGTGATCACACCGTCTTTGCC
>DIXG01000045.1:6375-7031 GCA_002436005.1 Anaerolineaceae bacterium UBA6086
ATTGCCACATTGCGGCCTTTTGGACCGAGGGTGGTTGCAACAGATTTCACGACAACATCAATACCGGTCTTTAACGCTCTCCGGGCTTCTTCAGAAAACAACAGTTGTTTAGCCATTTTTTTATTACTCCTTAGATTTCAATTAATTATGCGTTCAATTTCGCGAGAATGTCGCTCTCACGCATGATCAACAGTTTTTTGCCATCGTACTTGATTTCGGTACCTGAATACTTTGCAAAAAGGACCATGTCACCTTCAGCAACTTCGAGAGCCATGTGTTCGCCCTTTTCGTTGCGCTCGCCAGGACCAACAGCCAGGACAGTGCCCTTCTGCGGTTTTTCTTTGGCGGTTTCAGGAAGTACAATACCTCCAGCAGTAACTTCTTCTTGCTCAATGGGTTCAACCACAAGCCGGTTTCCCAAAGGTTTTATTGAGATTGCCATTCGTTCCTCCAATTGAAATTAGTAGTTTAGATTTGCAATTTTGTCATCATTTTAGCACTCTAACAATAAGAGTGCTAACACTTTCAATCTTACCTTTCTTCAAAAATCACGTCAAGGTATCTTGAGCCGATTCTAACAAAAGTCTTACACAATTCCCCGTTATGGTTCCGGCGTGGGTTCTTCCAGCAAGGCATCCGTGCTGCCTGCCTCTTCA
>DIXG01000046.1 GCA_002436005.1 Anaerolineaceae bacterium UBA6086
GGGCTGGATCAAAAACAGCACATCGAAATCACCCGTGATATCGCAGAATCCTTCAACCGCACCTACGGGAACGTGCTGAAGGTGCCCGAAGGCTTGATCCAGGAATCCGTCATGAAGGTGCCCGGGATTGATGGGCGCAAGATGAGCAAGAGCTACGACAACACCATCCCGATCTTTGCGCCGGAAAAGCAGCTGCGCAAACAGGTGATGCGCATCGTCACAGACAGCAAAACACCGGAAGACCCCAAGGACCCGGAAACCGACAACCTCTTTTCCTTGCTGCGTTTCTTCGCCAGCCCCCAGCGTCTTGAAGAAATCCGTTTGCTGTATGTGAACGGCGGCGCAGCCTATGGCGCGCTCAAAAAAGAACTGGCAGACCTGATCCTTGATCACTTTGCAGATGCCAGAATCCGGTTTGACGCTTTGATTCAGGATAAAGCATACCTGGACAAGGTGCTGCTGGAAGGCGCACAAAAAGCGCGGGAAATGGGCATTCCTTACCTGCAAGCAGCCCGTAAAGCCACCGGGATCGACTGAAAAGCACAGGTCACAAATTGGCACACCGCGCTATGAAAGCGAAATTTCCTCTTGCCCTGGTGATCGGGGCGCTCAACCTGGATATTGTCATCAAAGGACTGCCAAAATTTGCCGAACCCGATGAACAGGTCAACGGTCGCGAAATCCAATTGAACCCCGGCGGAAAAGGCAGGAATATCGCTGCAATGTTAGCTGCCTGGTTAGCCCCCGGACAGGTGGCAATGCTCAGCCAGCTGGTTCAGGATAAACATGGCCTTTTTCGCATCCCGTTGGAGTCGCTGCAGGAGGCCCACATCAATACGGATTATGTCCATCTGCTCAACGATCGCCCAGGCGATCTGCCTACCCTGGCGATCTTCCTCAACACCATTGACCATCAGCGCGCCAACTACTACCTCCCTGGAGAAAATGAATCCCTGTCAACCGAGACCATTGATCTGGCAGAGCCGCTTTTCAGACACCTGGCTGAGCAAAATGGGATTCTGCTGCTCACTCTCGAAATGCCCATTCAAACAGCCTGCTATGCGCTTGCCCTGGCAGAAAAATATCGTCTAAAAGTCATGCTCGATCCAGGCGGTCAGCCGCCAGAAAAAGATATCGATTTTTCACCTCTTTTCAAGTATCCCATCTTTCTGATCAAACCCAATCATGAGGAAGCGGAAAGATTGTGCGGCGTCAAAGTGTGTGATTTTTCAAGTGCTCGCCAAGCAGCCGAAAAGCTAATGGGCATGGGCACATCCCACATTCTCATCACCCACGGGGCTCAGGGCGCCTACGCCTTTGCGCAAAACACGGGACAGCAATTCCCCCCACCTGATTTTCATGTTCCACCATATGCAGAATCAACAGGCTGCGGAGATCAAGTCCTGGCGGTGGTTTGCGCCGAGATTCTGCACGGCAAACCATTCCTGGTCGCCTGCCAAAAAGCCATCCGGGCGGGCAGCCTGCAGTTCATTCAGCCTGGGCTGACTCCGATCTCGCCCAATCATCCTGACCTGCGAAGTTAATCATTTAACCCACAGATTTCAGCCCTGAATGTTGATCCAGGTAATCATTGACCACACTTTCCAATAAGCCCAGTGGCAATCCCCCATGCGAAATGAGCGCATCATGGAAATCCTTTAGGTTAAAGGCTTCTCCCAGTGTGGATTCTGCTTTTTGACGCAAGGCCAGCATCTTCTGGTAACCAATATAATAAGCACAGGCTTGCCCGGGCATGACAATATATCGTTCCACCTCAGTGATGATATCCCGCTCAGGCAACCCGGTCTTCTCTGTCATGTACTCAATCGCCTGTTCCCGAGTCCAGCGCATCGCATGAATACCGGTATCCACCACCAACCGTACAGCGCGCCACATTAAGCCTTGCAGCCGCCCCAAGTTGCTGAGGTCATCCTCCAATCCCAATTCCCAACACAACCGCTCTGCATACAGCGCCCAACCTTCAATGTAGGCATTGAAGAAGTAGGCTCGCCTGAAGGTCGGAATGCCGCGGATCCGCTGTGCCTGTGCCATCTGGTAGATATGTCCTGGAATGCCCTCATGATATGCCAAAGTGCGCATCCCCCAACGATAAACATTTCCGGGGTCACGCAAGTTCACCCACATGATTCCCGGCCGGCTCCCATCGACCGCTGGAGCCTGCGCGTATGCAATCGGTGAATCTGGCTCCTTATACTCTGGCAGCCTTTGCACAACCACGTTTTGCAAAGCGCCGTAGGAAAAGATCTCAGGCAGACGCAGATTGACCTCATCCAAAATCCCCTGATATTCCGCGATAATCTCATCCCGCGCAAGTTCACCAGTGAAGTGAAAAGCTGGGTTTTCCTTCAGTGTACGCAGTGCCCTCCCAGTTGAATCCACAGGCAAATCCAGATCAATCAAGAGTGACCTGATCAACTCCGTCAACTGCGCCACTTCTTCCAAACCCAATTGATGGATTTGTTCAGCTGTGAGGTCGGTCGTGGTATGCGTGCGCAGCAAAAAATCATAATAGGCTTGGCCATTTGGCAGCCGCCAAACACCGTCGTCCTCACCAGCCTTGTTCAAAAGGGCTTCTAAATAATCCTGGAGCATCCGATAAGCTGGATAAACCATCTGCTCAATCGTCGCGGAGGCTTTTTGCATCCACCGCTGACAAAAGGCTTCCCCAAATCGATCCTTTTCCTGAATTTTTGTGAGCAGATTGGTATAAAGGGGATTTTGCTCTACCGGGTAGGCTAAAAATTCTACTATCTGTGCCAAAGTCTTTTCGACCACAAATCGCGGCGGGACGACCCCATCGGACTCCCTCGCGTTCAAGCTTTCCATCAGACCAGCGAATTTCCACTCAATCATCTGCAGTCGCTTGATATAACGGCGAACACTGCGGCGTCCCCTGATCTTGTGATAGGCGCACAAGAAATTGATCAGATCGATCTGAACACCAAACACATGATTGACAGGATAAGGCCCCATAAAGACCGCGTTTGCCACCCAGTGATAATCAAACCGGTGACCCTGCAGGTTGTTTTCAAAATACCAGCGCATTAAGTGATAGGTTAGTTTTTCTTCACCAGAGAGGGTTGAGCTGCGATAACGTTGAATCAACGCCAAACCTTCCCGATCCAAATTGCGCAATCCTTCCATATAGCAAGGTGAAGCATCTGTCAGGCTTCCGCTGTGGAAATCAATGAGCGAGTTATCAGCCACGCCCAGGATCGTCAGGGTTTCAGGGTCATCCAGCAACATCTGTAAGGCAAACCTTTCGACAGCCCAATGGATTTTGGGTGGCGTACCCCAAACAAGGCAATAGATAAACCAGGCCAGACCCGGCAAGATAATAGCTAATATAATCCAAACGACAATCGGCATCAGTTACTCCACGGTTTGTTGCTCAATAGCAAATTCCAATCAATCTTCACGCTGTGCGTGCCACTCTTTTGCACGTGCGTCCACTGCCTGAATAAAGGCGGTTTTTCCATCGGTATAAGATCCAGGATCCTGTGGAAACATCTCTGCCAGTTCAAGTTTGAGTTCCTGATAGGCCAGGGCATCCCCAGGGTGCGCGCGTAAATAGTCTCTAAAATTGACATGCCGGTCCACTTCAGGATCTCCCAAAGCAAACACATGTAAATGGAAAAGATGCACTTCTCCATCCAGTTTTCGAAAATAACGTCTGCCCGGGATGCCAAATTCACCCATTGCTTCATAGCCAAGTTCACTCATCGCCCGGTCAATGCGAT
>DIXG01000050.1 GCA_002436005.1 Anaerolineaceae bacterium UBA6086
CGGCATCAAACTTCTGATAGCCCCTGCCCTTACGGGTTTTGAACCAGGCGGCTTTGGGGTTGCCGTTCCGTTCCAGCGCAACAGTCTGCAGCAAAAGGTCGGTCACCGAATCCCACTCGCTGCCCGCCTCGGTTCCGTTCACGTCCCAGCCATGCGAGCCAAACCAATCCTCGGGCGTGCCATAAACCACCTCGCTGACACGATGGGAATCAATGCCAAAGTCATTCCAATCCAGCAGCATAACCAGGTTGTCCAGGTTTAATCCCCAGGCTGAATTCATGGTCTCATAAACGCCGCCCGGCGTCAGCCCGGCTTCACCTTCAATCATGAACACACGCACTTCCCCTGCGCCCGCGCGCTTTAAAGCCAGTGCCTGCCCTGCGGCAGCGGGGCCCCCATGGCCTGATGGCCCGGTGTTGAACTTGAGAAACAGGCTTTTATCTACCACCTCAGCATGGCCCGAAAGCCCGCCGCGGCGCCTGAAGCCCAGCAAATCTTCCCAGAAGAGTGCCCGTTTTTCATACTGATTAATTCGGTACCGCTCATCCCCGGTTTGCTCAAACTCGATGCGCAATGCCTCGTTCAGCACCGCCAGCGTGCAATACACCAGGGGCACTGTATGCCCTGCAGAGAGAATGAAGCGATCCGCAAACCGCTTTTCGGGATTGCGAATATCCCAGCGCATCGCTCCGCTGAGCAGCAGTGAGAGAAAAATGTGGGCTTTTGACCGAGAACCGCCAGGGTGACCGCTTTGACGATAGTTGAGAATGAGATCAATCAGCTGGTCAACCATGTCCCGGGTCTTTTCCCAATGGGGAAAATCCGATTTCAACGTTTCTAATGTTCTTCGTGGGTCCTGACTCATGGTCAAGTGCCTCCTTCCAATCGGGGGAACAACTTATTCTTTGCCATATTTTTCCCAGTGGGCGCCAAAGATCACGTTCTCATCAGGGATGACGGGCGGAATCGGTTTGGACACCCAGGTGATATTCAAGAAGTGCTTCCAGTGAATATTTTCCGTGGTGATGTTATTGCCCCAGGTGCCGCAGCCCAAAGTGAGCGTGAAGGGCATGCCGTTGTCATAGTTGCCGCTATTGCCATAGCATTGCGGCTGGTTGATCATGATGCGGCTGACCGGGGCTTTTTCACCCAAGAGACGGATGCGCTCTTCGCTGGTGGTATGCAGACCGCAGCTGTGCCCGGTACCGTTGAAAGCAGTAATATCCTGCACATACTTGATCGCCTCTTCAAAATCACGGCACTTCCATAGCGTCATCACGACCGATAACTTCTCTGCGGAGAAGGGATCCTCCGGACCAATTGCCTTGCCATACACCATCAGGAAGGATTTACCATCCGGCAGGTCAATCCCTGCCAGTCCGGTAATCTTCTTTGCAGGCTGGGCAACGATGTCTTTATTCAGATGCACACCATCCGGCCACATGGTTTTTTGCAGTTTATCCCGTTCTTCTCCTTCGCATAAATATCCGCCAACATCCTGAAGTTTTTGAATAAAGGTGTCGAAAATCTCTTCAAAGATCACAACTGAGTTTTCAGTTGAGCATGAGGTTGCCAGGTCAAAGGTCTTGCTCTGGAAGATCTTATAAGCGGCTTTATCCAGATCGGCTGTTTCATCCACAATGCAGACCGAATTGCCAGCGCCCACGCCATAGGCTGGCTTGCCGCTGGAATAGGCTGCCTTCACCATGCCGCCACCGCCTGTTGCCACCACCAGGTCCACCGCTGACATCAGCGCCTGCGAAAGCTCAACGGTCGGCTCCTCAATACACTGGAGCAAATCGAGCGGTGCACCCACCTGCGCCAGAGCTTTACGCATCTTTTCCACGTTCAGCAGACAGGTTTTCTTTGCCCGTGGGTGCGGGGCAAAAATGATCGCATTGCGGGTCTTCAGTGCCGCAAGCGCATTGGCGGGCAGGGTCGCGCTGGCATTGGTCACCGGCGTCAGCGCGCCAATCACACCCACTGGCTTGGCATACTTGAGCAGACCTTTTTCCACGTCTTCTTCAATCAAGCCGGTGGTCTTCAACCCATGCAGATCACGCAGCGTGCCCAGTGTTTTCTTCTGATGTTTGACCAATTTATCCTCATAGGTACCCATTTGGGTTTCTTCAAACGCCAGGCGGGCACATTCCTCAGCGCTGATATAGGCTTGCCAGCCTACCGCAGCCACCATCTCATCGACGCGTTCCTGGTCCCAATCCGCAATGACCGCTTGTGCTTTCTTAGCCTTTGCCACAAGTGTCTCGATCAAATTTTCCATCTTTCTGCTCCAATCAATCCGGTTTAGTTTTTTTAAGTATGATCTGTTAACCGATCTTCCTCTTCCCGACATCCATAGGTCCTGGAAGATCAAATGATGAATAAAGATCGTTATTCTTTATTCTGAATTGCTTCCAAAATCCGTTCTTTGGTGGCGGGAATCTCGTGGATCCACACGCCCACAGCATCGTGGATGGCGTTAATCACTGCCGGCGCTGTAGGCGTAATCGCCAGCTCACCCATCCCCTTGGCACCCAAAGGGCCCTTGGGGTGCGGATCGGTGATCGGGATGGCAATAATTTCAGGAATATCACGAAATCGCAGCAAGCCCAGATCCTTCAGGCGGGCGGTCTGCGGAATACCGTCTTTCAGCTGATAGGATTCGCTCAAGGCATAGCCTAACCCCTGCACAGCCGCGCCTTCCAGCTGTCCAACCACATTTTTATAGATCAGCGGTGTGCCCGAATCGTGTGCGGCAATCACCTTGTGCACGCGCACATCCCCTGTTTTCTCGTTAACGGACAAGATCACAGCCTGTGCGCCAAAATCATAGGCAAAGTGAAGCGGTGCAGTTGGCACTGCAGGGTATGACTCCACATGATCTGGGGGCGGCTGTGTGACCGGGGCGTCATAATGCGCTTCATAGGTGTATTCTGTGTTGCCACTGGCAAGCGTTTCCAGTGAAATCAGCTCTCTTCCAGTTTTTTCATCAAAGAATTTCCCATCTTTGATGCTCAAATTATCCTCTACCACATCAAATTCATCAGCAACCGCTTTCCAGAGCAGCTCTTTGAATCCCTCAGCTGCCAATTTGACGGCGTTACCCGTGACAAAGGTTGCCCGGGAGGCAGTCGTCATACCGCCGTGCGGATCTAAACGGGTATCACCGGTATGAATCCGGATCATGTAGGGGGGAACCCCCAGGATGCGCGAGGTGATCGTTTGGGCCACCTGGTTGGAACCCTGACCCATATCTGATGCGCCGTGGCGAACCAGGAAGCGACCATCCTGTTCCAGGCTGACTCGTGCTCCAGCCTTATCCGGGATATTGGATCCCAAGCCAACATTTTTATAACCACAGGCAATCCCAACACCCAACTTCTCGTCCTGCCCCACTTCAGGCAGTGTCGTTTTTGCCAGCGTGTCTTTGAGTGCGGTCAGACACTGCATCATCCCGGACCCAACCTCTTCCGTCAGCACATCACCAGTGATGGTAGCCTTGCCCAGGTCCAGCGCATTCTGCAAGCGCGCTTCCATCGGGTCCAGCCCCAGCATCTCGATCATATGCTCAAAATGAACTTCAGCAGCAAAGGTTGCCTGGGGGCTGCCGTAACCGCGGAATGCACCGCAAGGATTGTTATTGGTCAGCACGGCATAGGTGTTCACTTCCACATGCGGTACCTCATAGGGTCCGCAGGCGAATGCCATCATACGGAACAAAACGGCTTCCCCTGCTGACGCATAAGCGCCAGTGTCACCATAGATTTCAATCTCTGCCGCCATCAACTTACCCTCTTTGGTGGCGCCCATCTTATAATGCAGCTCTGCGGCATGCCGTTTATAGCTAACGGCTATTGATTCTTCGCGGCTCCAATGCACTTTAACCGGTCGCCCTGTATGATAGGCTGCCAGCGCCGCATGGATCTGACCGGCAATATCCTCCTTGCCGCCAAAACCGCCGCCCATATACATATGGGCGATCTGGACCTGCTCCTCGTCCACCCCCATCACCTTTGCAACTTGATGACGATCGTCCGTAGGACCCTGGCTGCCGACATACACCTTGATGGTGCCATCCTCTTCCACAACACCAATGCTGGTTTCTGTTTCCATGTAAGCATGTTCAACAAAGGGAACATGGTAGGTTTGCTCATAAATCAGATCTGATTCGGCAAACCCCTTTTGAATATCTCCCTTTGCCACATGATAATGCTTCAAGATATTCGGTTTATAGTGGCGTTCCTCGATGAGATTGGGATGCAGCACAGGTGCACCAGGTTTGAGTGCGTCACTGATCGTGCTGATCACGGGTAGGGGTTCAATTTCAACTTCAATCGCGTCCAGCGCTGCCTGAACTTGCTCTTCCGTTTCGCCAACAACCAGCGCCAGGGTATCCCCAACATAACGCACCACATCATCACAAAAGACCTTTTGGTCTTCCAGGATCGCGCCAAAGATATTCTCTCCTGGGATGTCTTTTTCCGTCAGGATCTTCACAATCCCGGGCATCTTCTCAGCAGCGCTGAAATCCACCTTCTTGACCTTGCCATGGGGCACATTTGCCCGCAAAGCTTTAGCGTAAAGCATCTCCTTGAAGCTCAGGTCATTGGTATAGAGAAGTTTGCCGGTCAGCTTTTCCAGGGTCAGATATTCATTCGCCGTATCTTCGTCTGTCCAGGTGCTCATCTCATCACCGCGCAAGATGGCTGCTGCTCTCTTGATGGATTGATCCATCCGGTTCAGCCCCACACAGCGGCAGAGCGTGCCAGAGATCGCCCGTTCAATTTGCTGATCGGTGGGGTTCAGGTTTTCATCCAGCAGTGCCTTCGCAGACATGAGCGCACCGGGCGCGCAGTAACCGCACTGGAAAATGCCGTCCTGGATCACAGTTTGCAGCAAAGGATGCGGAGTCGTATCCTTCAACTGTAAGCTTTCAATTGTTTCAACCACCGCACCATCAAGCGTGGACATTTTCCTGGAACAGGAAATCCTCGCTCGTCCATCAATAATGACTTTGCATAAACCGCAGGTGCCCTCATTGTCGCAACCCTGCTTTGTTCCCGTCAGTCCCAGCTTTTCGCGCAAGAAACGCAGCAAGGTCCAATCCAAAAAAGCTGGTTCAACGTGGACCACATCCCCATTGATGGTAAGTGTTATCTGATCAGTCATTTTCTCTCCGCTTTCTCATCCAATTCATCCACTCAGGTGCTCCGATTTCCGCTTAGAAGCGGACCACCTTTCAACCGATAATCCTGTTAAGTCTTCATGTGTTCTGAACAATTTTAACATATTTCGTTCAATAATTCCGAAATTTGAGCCTCAAATCTGCGTGGTTTTGCGTCATCCAGTTGACGGAATCATTTCTGAACAGGCTTAAATTCCGGGCCAAGCCCCTTCAACCGCACACCCGATCTGAGGTGTTTATAATCGATCTTAACCGGGTCTTCAATGATGGCGCTGGGTGCATCCACATTGATGATCTCTGCAGCAAGCGAACCAAAATCTGCCCGGTAATGGTTGGCGCTCTTCAACACCAGGATTTTCACCTCCGAAGGTTCAATCCCCACCGTTTGGAACAGGGATCGATCCAATGCCTGCATCCGGTCCGTTGAAACAACGATCCGTACACCCTGGTGGCTTAACTGCGCCATTTTACCCAGGTTCAGCCGGCGACCCTTCACCATTGGTCCCACACCAATGAAATCACCTTCAAAGAGTTGTTCAACCTTGTAAACAGCCGTGTATGGCGTATGCCCGGGCAACGATTTCCCGCCAAGAGGGATCTCAATTTCAGCGCCTTCTCCAGCTTGGTGAGCTGCGGCAGCAGCTGCCGGATCCCAAATCACACCAAGCGCGGCATTTTGTGCTTTCTGTTTGATCAGCTCCTCCAGGATCCAAACCGAATCCGATGGACTGCCGCCGCCAGCGTTATCCTGAACGTCAATCAGCAGGATCGTCCCATCAGCGGTGTTCGAAAGTTCAATTGCCTTCTTCACTGCGTCCGCAGCAGAAAACATATTGACTGAGAAGCCCTCTTCCCGTTCCAACATCGCATCCAACAGAAAATCAGCAGCTTCATCAGCAGCCTGCTGGGTTTTGGCATAGGTAAAAATAGAAGGACCCGTATGCGGCAGGTCGCAGGCATTGAAGCCCTCCATGATCGATGCAGAAAGCACATTTTCGCGTGCTTCAACCTCCGGGATGAGGGCGTAGAGTGACTTTGCAGGCTCAATCGTTGTGGGCTGCGTCGTCGCCGGCATCAGGAAGGGTGATTGGCGAAAGGCTTTATAGACCTCATTACCATCCACAAGGTATTTCATCAAAACTGCGCTGCGCTGTCCGGCTTCATAGCCATCCACATGCGGGTATGTGCGGTAGCCCACCATCGCATCTGCCAGCTCAAAATTTTCAGGCGAAATATTGCCGTGCAGATCCAGTGAAGCCACAATCGGGATATCGCCCACCACCTGACGCACCCGCCGGATGATCTCGGTCTCGCCATCCTGCAGATCGCCATAGACCATAGCGCCGTGCAGGTCCAGATAAATTCCATCATATGGGAGCGATTTCCGCATGGCATCCAAAATCATGTCCATGAGCGTGTTAAAAACATCCTCTGGAACAGATTGTGAGGGTTCGGTACCGCACCAGACCAGGGGAATGACCTCCAAATCAAGGGTATCCGCCTCTTGCAGAAAGCCGCTCGAAGCAATGTTGACCTTGCCCTGCTTAAACTGCAAGATGTCCTCACCTTGCAATAACTCGGGGTAAAACCCGCTTTGCTTGATAAAATTCTCCAGCAGTGTCGGTGTTGACGAAAATGTGTTGGTCTCATGAATAAATCCTGCCAAACCAATGCGTTTCACAATCTGCTCCCTTTTTTACTAAACAATAACAAAAGCTAACCTTAATGCACTCAAATTTACGACGGTTTGACGTCCGGGTTCGGCAGCATGAAATCTCGAATAACCGCTGCCAGTTCATGCACTGAGCCAATAAAGCCGCGCAATGTCCGCACGGTGGCACCATAATCATCAAACTCGTCCACCGTCAATCCATCTTCGTCATAGGCTTTGCGAAATTCAACCAGCTTATCATAGAGCTCGGCGACGTATTCAGGGTTGACGGGCTCGTCCATGCGTTCTCGCACTTCAATATCCGAGTCGTTGATCTTTAACTGCCATCCATAGGGAATGGTGAGCACCACATCACCGCCGATGAAAGCTGACCATTGGTAGAGGTTGCGATACGCTGCTGCCAGCAGGCGGGTGCGATAGCCGCGCTCGCTATAGAGCTTATACGCTTTCTTAAAGGTGGCAATCCCAGCCCAGTCAAAGGCTTCAGGTGTCACTTCAATTCCTTCTCGTTTCGCAAAGGCGCGCATCCAGTCATCCGTGCGCCCAACCATAATTGTGCAGACTGGCGTCATCTTGCTGGTATCCTTGCCTTCAGCTTCGCGACGCTTTAAACCGCGTTCAACCGCCTCGGCAACTGCCAGGGCTTGCGAGACGGTAAAGCTCACCGTTGCATTGATATTCACACCCTGATAGGTCGCTTCTTCAATTGCCTTCACACCTGCCTTGGTGACAGGGGCTTTCACCTGCATGTTTGGCGCCAGCTTTGAGAAATGGACCGCCTGCGCCGCAATGGCATCTGCATTGCGATAATTGATGGGGTTGGTTTGAATGGAAAGCCGTCCCTTCAACCCATCGTGCTGGTCAAAAACCGGTTTGAGCAACCCGGCACCATGAACCGCCACATCTTCAAATACCTGCCACATGACATCGTTCTCATTCCAGGTGGGGTTTTCGCGAATTAACGCATGGATGCGATCCCTCCAGAGGTGCATCTCGTCTTTTAATACGTTTGTCACAATGGTCGGATTGGTGGTTGCCCCAACTGCGCCATGCTCGATGGCATAGGTCAGTTCTTTGACTGAACAGGAATCGTTCCAATAATCCGTTTTTGTCGTGCTGACCGTTTGGTGCAGCGGACTTTTATATGGTTCCATCATCAATACATTTCCTTCCAAAAACTAAGTTTTACAGGCTCTTTTTACTCGGGCGATGAACACCAATGGTGTTCATCGCCTTCTCACTTTCAGATCTGCGATCAATCCTTAATCAACCACCAGGTCAGTCAATTTGACATCATCACCGCCATCCACCGTCAGGCACTGCCCGGTGATAAAACTGGATTCATCAGATGCCAGGAACAGGGCTGCATACGCCATATCTGACGGGTGCCCCTGACGATCGGTAATCGGTTGACGGCGAACCAGGTTTTCGCGCACAGGTGTGACCACCGGGTCAGTGATTGGATCCCACAGGAACAACCCCGGGCATAAGCAGTTCACCCGAATGCCATCCCTGAGGTAATCGTTCGCCATGTTGAGTGCCATCTCGATCATGCCTGCTTTGGTGTAGGCATAGACCGGGTTTGCCATGCGGCGAACATGTTCTGAGGCAGTCACATTAATGATCGACCCGCCATGACCCTGTTTGAGCATTTGAACAACGGCTGCCTTGGATGTGTTAAACACTGCAGTGAGATTGCTGCTAATCGTTATATCAAAGGCTTTCTGGCTTAGCTCATGCAGTTTCTTATCGAGCTCGACCCATCCGCCGCCAATATTATTGTAAAGAACATCCAGTTTGCCGTAGGTCTCCACGGCAACTGAGATCATCCTGTCAACATCCTCCGGGTTAGAGGCGTCGCCTGGCGCAATGGCTACCTCTCCGCCCTGACCCCTGATCATCTCAGCCGTTTCCAGCAACACGTTTTCTCTGCGAGCGGAAATGACCACCTTTGCCCCTTCCTGGGCAAACAACAACGGTGCACTCCTCCCCAGGTGTAAGCCTGCGCCAACAACCAGCACCACTTTATTCTCTAATCGTTTCATCAGCGTCCTCCTGTCCTAACGCAAAATTTTCTATTCCGTTTATTTGTCGCAGCTGGCTATTTTTTCACAATTGAGCGCCAGTAAGGTCCTTCCTTTGGCCACGGCGCAGCCAGCAGGTCACGTGTTTCCTGCCCGGCGATTTTGACAAGGTCATTACGGGCTTCGATTGCCTCTTGCATGACCTGATCCTCATCCATCGTGAGCACCTTGCGGTTCTTCATCAGCACCTTGCCATCCACAATCGTATGAATCACATCACTGCCATTGGCAGAATAGATCAACTTCGGCAGCCAGCGCCCAACGGGCAGTAGATGCGGCGCGTTGAAATCCACAACAGCAATATCCGCCCGCTTGCCCACTTCCAGTGAACCGGTTTGATGATCCAAGCCCAAAACAGCCGCCCCATCACGGGTCAGCATGCCCATCACCTGTTCCGCGGTGATTGATTCTGCATCCAATTGAGGCGCTTTTTGTAACATCGCCGCTGCCCGGGCAACGGAGAGCATGTCATAGGTGTAGCTGGCAGCACCGTCCGTGCCCAAACCCACCTTGATCCCACGGCTGAGCATGTTGCTGATCTTGGCAATGCCATAACCCAGGTATGCGTTGGCTACGGGGCAGTGCACCACTTTGGTATTTGTCTGAGCCATAATATCCAGCTCATGGTCAGAAAGCCACACGGCGTGGAACATGACGCCTTTCGGTCCGGTCAGACCCAACGTATGGAAGTGCTCCAGGTCACGTTCACCAAACTTACGCATGGTGAAGGAGTTGATTTCAATCCAGCCTGCCACATGGGTGCTGACGTTGATATCCAGTTCCTTTGCCAGCTCCACCGTCTTGATCATTAAGCTCTCACTGATATCCTCTGTTGAGCCTGGTCCCAAGGCGACGGTTGTGCGGCGGGTATTGTGCCATTCTTTATGGAATCGGCGTGCTTCGGAAAGTAAAATATCCTCTTGCTGGATCATGGTCATATATTCTGAATCAATCTGCTCGCCAGCAAAGGTCTGATCCAAAAGGCCAAATACCATCTGGCAGCGCACACCAGCCTCATCGAAGGTCTCGGTGACCCGGTGCACATTGTCCATATCGGTGTGTAAATACCAGTGATCCGAAATCGTGGTGACACCGTTCTTGATCAATTCCAGCGCGGCTAATGCAGCGCCAGCCTTCGCATGTTTGGGCTGAATTTTGGAAACCACCGGGAACAAGAAGCGCCAGTTCCATGGATCAAAGTGCATGTCATAGCCAATACCCTCAATGGTGGATTGATAGACATGTGAGTGCCCATTGATAAAGCCCGGCGTGACCACACAATTCTTGGCGTCAAGTGTTTCCTCTGCTTCATAAGCCAGGTTCTGCCCAATCTCAATAATTTCACCCTTATTGATGGCAACATCACAATTATCAATCACCCGGTTTTCGGGATCCATGGTGATCACTGCGCCATTTTTAATCAGCAAATCGATTTTCATTTTCGTCCTATCCTTTCATTCTCTGCATAAATAATTATTATGATTTTCGGGCGACATACCTGCCCGCACCTTTTTCAACTTGAATGGCGTTTCCATCCCAAATATCCACACCGCGCACAATGGTGTGGTTTATTTTTCCTTTCAATTGCCAGCCCTCATAAGGCAGACTGGCTGCACGTGAAAATTCTCCGTATTTTTTAACCACATCGTCTTGATCGGGGTTAAAAATCACCAGATCGGCATCCATTCCGGGGGCAATTTTTCCCTTGCGATCATCAAAACCAAAGATCCTGGCAGGATTTTCAGCAATCACCCTGATAAATTGATCCAGAGTCCATCCTCGTTCATGGACTGCTTTGTGATAGAACACCGGCAGTGAAACCTCGAGCCCGGCAATGCCAGCTTCCTTTTCCTCGAATGGCACCTGCCCATCTTCTCTCGGCAATTCGCCCAGGTAATGATCGCTGATCACCGTGTCAATCACGCCATCCGCCAAAGCCTGCCAAAGGATTTCGGTGTCCCTTTTTTCCCGCAGGGGCGGGGTGGTCTTCAGCCTGGCGCCGTATCGATGGAAATCAGCCTTTTCAAAGATCAGGAAATGCGGCGTGGTTTCAGCCGTCACATCCACGCCCATAGAACGATAATGGTCAATCAATTCCGCCGTCCTGCCAGATGAAACATGGCAGATGTGAATGGGTGCCCCAGCGGCAGATGCCATTTCCAGCACAAACGCCGTCGCAGCCTCTTCTGCCACTGCAGGCCGGGCGTTGGCAAATCCCAGCGGGTCTGCCCAGTTGACCTCTTTTTCCAGGCAGGCAGATTCTTCAGCATGGATCACAAGGCGTAAGCCTATTCGGGCTGCAGTCTGGACCGCACGCCACAATACCTCGCGTGATACAGGCGGCTCAGCCGGCATAAACACCTTGAACCCTGCCGCCCCTGCCTTTGCCACTCCCGCCATCTCCACCAGGTCCGAAGGACCAACCACAATACCGCCGTGTGTGCCAAAATCGACCACACTTGCCTCATCGGCTGCCTTCATGCGCTCCCGCAGCCCAGCAGGGGTTGAACAGACATGGAACGGCGGCATATCGACAACAGTGGTCACACCGCCGACCGCTGCGGCACAGGATGCTTCATAATAGGTTTCCGCGCCGTCTTCCAGATGGGCGTGCACATCAATACCGCCGGGCAAGACCAAGCAGCCTGCAGCGTCAATCACGCCATCAGCCAGCTGAGTCTGATCAACAGACTTTTCAGTCAGCCCGGCAATCTTGCCATCTGCAGAGATCAGCAAATCGGCATCTTGCAGCCTGCCATCCGCCCAGACCTTTCCATTTTTAATCAGTCTGATCATCGTCACGCTTCCCTTCCCAGCCGACGCCAGATATCGGAGCGGCTGATCAGATCCTGCGCCATCTCAACCACCAGATCCTGTGCTGCTGCCCAATCCAGGGTGCGCACCTGGCGCTCGTGCATCAAAACGCGCCCTTCAACGATCGTTGTCCACACGTCCGCCGCCGACGCTGAATAAACCAGCTGTTCGATGACATTGGTATTGGGTTCGGGCAACAGGGGATAGAGATGGGGCTGGTGCATATCCATAATGATGATATCCCCACGCTTCCCAACCTCCAGCGACCCGATCATATGATCCATACCAAGGCAGGAAGCGGAGCCCATAGTTGCCATGCGCAATACCTGCTCGCAGGGTAAAACCGAAGGGTCTTTTCGGTATAACTTCTGAAGGAATGCGGCAATGCGCATCTCTTCAAACATATCCAGATTATTATTGCTCAGGTTCGAATCGGTTCCCAATCCCACTTTGACGCCGGCAGCAAACAGCTCCGGAATGGGCGCCACGCCTGAAGCCAGCTTCATGTTGCTGCTCGGGTTGTGCACCACACCGACGCCTCTTTCCGCCAGCAGCTCAATATCCTCGGGGCTGAGATGCACCCCATGGGCGACCGAAAAGCGCGGGTTGAGCGCACCCACATCGTCCAGCAGCTTGACGGAGGATTTACCATACTTTTCTTTGATTTGCCGGACTTCGTCCTCCGTCTCACAGATGTGGGTGTGATACCCAATATCGTAGTGCTCGGCATATTCTGCAATTTTGGCATAGGTCTCAGGAAAGTTCGAATAAGGTGCATGGGGACCGAACCAGGTATATAAGCGTTCCGGCACGCGGTCTTTCCATGCTTCAATAAAAGCCAGGTTGCTCTCAAGCGTTTCCCCGGCACCTGCCGGTTCATCAATGATCTGAGGACAGAAAACGCCCCGCAACCCGGATTGCTCAGCAATGGCTGCTGATTCAGAAGGGAAACGAAAGATATCGAGAAAAGTAGTTACCCCGCCGCGAATCAATTCTGCCTGATTCATGATTGCCGCGGCGTGAATATGCCTGGCTTGAATTTGCGCGTCCTTGGGGAACATTACCTCATACAGCCAGCGCATCAAAGGCAGATCGTCGCCAATGCCGCGCAGCAGGGTCATGTGCATATGGGCATCAACCAGCCCGGGCAGAACAACATTCCCTTTTGCGTCAATCTCCTCTTTCCCGCTGCCGGGCAAGGAGGATCCAATAGCAGAAATTTTGCCATTTTCAACCGCAATATCTGCCGATGGGTAGCGCGTTCCTGCCGCATCCATCGTGATCAACCAGCCGTTCCGAATGATCAAATCGTATTCTTTTTCAGCAGCCATTGTTTCTCCGTTTCTCATTTTTCAATGAGACGTCAATTTATTAGGGTGTCG
>DIXG01000054.1 GCA_002436005.1 Anaerolineaceae bacterium UBA6086
TCTTCGCCGGGGCGGAGATGATTACCTTCTTGGCGCCGCCGCCATCAATATGCGAATTCGCGCCGGGTTTTTCTGGTGTACCCTTACCATCACGGAAGATACCTGTGGATTCAATCACGATGTCCACACCCAGATCTTTCCACGGCAGATCATAGGGATTGCGCAAAGAAAAGACCTTCACTTCTTTGCCGTCGATGACAATATTGCCATCTTTGACTTCCACTGTGCCGTCATACACGCCATAGTTTGAGTCATATTTGAATAAGTGGGCGTTTGTTTCTGCATCAAACAGATCGTTTACAGCCACAACTTCCAGCGTATCAGGATAGGATTCCTTGATTGCTTTTAAAACCTGGCGGCCAATTCGGCCAAAGCCATTAATACCAACTTTTGTCGTCATTATTCTGCCTCCTATAGTAATTATTTAACGAAATAATTTTACCATCTAAATTGTTGTTTAGACATCTTTTGAGTCATGTTTCCTGGTGATGTTAATCACCAAGAGGACCGGTGCGCTCGTAAAACAGATCGGTGATCGTCCTTGCCAGCCGTTTCGAATCATGCCGCCAGGGATATTGAGGGTCGATCAGGTTGCCGCAGTAGACGGATACATGATCTCGCAGCTCAGCATCCATGCGCACCCATTCCACATTCGTTCCCAGCGTGCCCTCAAAATGGTTGTTGCAAACCACCAGATCAAACATGCCAGCACCCACATGCTTCTCAATGGCTTTGACATGGTCCAAGCAGTTAAAGCGATCGGTTTCACCCCGCTCGGTCGCCACATTGCAGACGAAAAATTTTATCGCCTGGCTGACGCGCACGGCCTCTGCCAGGTCCCGCACCAGCAAGTTTGGCAGCAGGCTGGTATACAGGCTGCCCGGCCCGATCACGATCAGGTCTGCGCTCAACACTGCGGCGATCGCAGGTGGAAAAGCAGGTGTATTGGCAGGGTCCAGCCAGATGCGCTGGATCGCGCCTTCTGTATTCCTGATTTGCGTTTCTCCTGAAATATGGTTGATCTCACCGTCCTTGCCCACCAGGTCAGCCTTCAGACGCACATCCGAGAGCGTTGAGGGCAGCACCTGCCCATACACCGCCAGAACACGCCCCGATTCCGCCACGGCTTTTTCAAAGCTGCCTGTGATTTCTGTCAGCGCGGTGATGAAAAGGTTGCCCAACGAATGCCCTTCCAGTCCTGTTCCAGAAGCAAAGCGATACTGGAATACCTGCGAAAGAAGGTCTTCGTTGTTGCTCAGGGCAGCCAGGCAGGAGCGAATGTCGCCGGGGGGTAAGATGCCGATATTCTTACGCAGCTCACCTGAAGACCCACCATCATCCGAAACGGTGACGATCGCCGTGATATTGTGCGTGTATTCCTTCAACCCCCGCAGCAGGGCTGAAAGGCCGTGACCCCCGCCCAGCACCACGATTCTCGGTCCGCGGTCTCGGCGTCGATAGGAATCCAATGCCTCGATCAGCGGCTTGCCAGGCGGCAAAAAAGGCCGCAGCAGTGATCGGTTGGATCCCCAGATGCCGATCAGCACCAGGGCAATCCCGATCCCGCCAAAGATGATCACCCGGATCGGGCGATCCAGGAAGCGCAGTGAGAGATATGCCAGCGCCGGCAGCCACCAGGTTTCAGGCGCATTGCGGTAAACATCCAGGATGATCAGCGCCAGCCCCAAACCCAAAAAAGTGGTGCCAATTAACACCATTAACAGCCAGCGTTTATAGCCCAATCCTGGCCGGAACCAATGCGATTCCCGCCGCAGGCTTTCCCAAACACGTGAGAAAAAGCTTTGCTTTCGTTCTTGCATACTGATGAAATCATAGCAGGATTCACACCAAACGTCAACGAACTCTAATGCTGCAGGTGTGGATCATAAGAGAAAAACTTGACCTTATGGACAGGCTCACCTGTAGAAATGGAGCCTGGAAAATGTGCCTGGCGTGCTATAATCATCGCATGCCATTTACACTTGCTTTGGACGTGGGCGGCACACACATGCGTGCTGCCGTCTTCCCTGATGGTCAGGATTCGCCCAGTTACCAGACGCGCATCCGCACCTACGCGCCCGGTGAGAACCCGATGGATCGCCTGATGGGGCTGATCCGCGAGGTCGCTTCATCCGGAGATCAGTTGCGGGCGGTGGGTATCGCCGTGCCCGGCCCGATTGACCCCCACAGGGGTATGATCGTGACCGCGCCCAACCTGCCTTCATGGGTGGAAGTGCCAATTGCAGAGCACATCACGGAAGAATTCGGCGCGCCAGCCCTTTTGGGAAACGATGCCAACCTGGCTGCCGTTGGCGAATGGCGCTTTGGTGCGGGCATCGGTCACCATCATCTCATCTACCTGACGATCAGCACAGGCATCGGGGGCGGCGTGATCAGCAATGACCAGCTCCTATTGGGCAGCCAGGGCTTTGCAGGCGAGCTGGGTCATGTGACCATCCTGCCAGATGGACCCATCTGCAGCTGCGGTCAGCGCGGTCACCTGGAGGCAATTTCAGCGGGCCCGGGGATCTCCGCCTATGTGGTGGAACAATTAAACCTGGGACGACCTTCTTCCTTGCAAGGCACACCGAAACCGGATACCAAAGTGATCAGCCAGGCTGCCCTTGCGGGTGACCCGCTGGCAAAAGAAGCCTTTGATCGGGCAGGTTATTACCTCGGATTAGCCATAGCCAACTACCTGATGATCTTCAACCCATCGATCGTGATCCTGGGCGGGGGCGTCTCACAGGTGGGCAAACTACTCCTGGCGCCTGTCCGGAAGGTCGTGAAACAAACGGTGCTCTCTGAACATTATTTGCAGAACCTGACCATCACACAGGCAGCCCTGGGTGATGATGCCGGATTGTATGGTGCACTGGCGCTTGCCAGGGGCATTGCCAGGGACCAATAATCTTCTTTTCAAAAATAAAATCCAACCGGAACCTGCCTCCCGGCAATCCCCATGCACCCCTCCTAAGCCAACTTTAATCTATTCCAAATTCCCCTCTCCAGTGTTATAATGCCCGCATTCAAATGACAGGGTTGCCAGCTACTCTCACCTTCTGGCTTGATCGGTCAAATCTGCCCCTGTCCAAACCATCTATCTCTGGAGGAAACGACCATGCAATTGCTCAAATTACCAGGGCCAAAAGCCAAAGCCATCATTGAACGGGACCAAGCCACCATCTCCCCCTCCTACCCGCGCGGCTACCCCTTTGTGATGGATCACGGCAAAGGGACCGAAGTCTGGGATGTGGACGGGAACCGCTTTCTCGACTTTGCTGCCGGGATCGCTGTGGCGTCCACAGGGCACAGCCACCCTGAGGTGGTCAGAGCGATCCAGGACCAGGCCAGTGAGTTCATCCACATCTCGTCCGACTTTTACCACGAAACCTGGGTGCGCCTGGCAGAACGCTTCAACGACATCGCTCCCTTCGATGGACCGGCTGCATCCTTCATGACCAATTCAGGCACAGAGAGCGTGGAAGCCGCCATCAAACTGGCGCGCTATCATACCCAGCGCCCCCAGTTCATCGGCTTCCTGGGCGCCTTTCACGGCAGGACGGTGGGATCCGTTGCTTTTACTGCCAGCAAAGCGGTCTATAAAAACCGGTTTTTCCCGTTGATGAGCGGTGTGGTCCACGCACCTTTCCCGGATCCCTATCGACCGATGCTGACCCGCAAAAAAGGCGAAGGCTATGGCGAAGCCGTGGTGCGCTACATCGAAGAGCAAATTTTAGCCCGCATCGTCCCCCCGGAAGAAGTGGCTGGCTTCCTGATTGAGCCCATCCAGGGCGAGGGCGGGTATATTGTGCCGCCGCCTGATTTCTTCCCCGCCCTGCGAAAATTATGTGACAAATACGGCATCCTCCTGATTGCTGACGAAGTGCAATCCGGTATGGGGCGCACCGGCAAGTGGTGGGCAATCGAAAACTTCGGTGTGCAGCCGGATATCATCACCACTGCCAAAGGGCTCGCCTCCGGCATGCCCCTGGGCGCCATGATCACGCGCAAAGGGATCATGTCCTGGCCAAAGGGTTCCCACGGCAACACCTTCGGCGGCAACCCGATCGCCTGTGCTGCCTCCCTGGCGACCATCGACCTGATCGAACGCGAATATCTGGCAAACGCCCGCGAGGTCGGGGAATATACCCTGGATGCCCTGGCAGAGATCATGGCACGCCACCCCAGCATCGGCGAGGTGCGCGGCATCGGCTTGATGATCGGCGTTGAATTTGTGCTGGACCGGGAGACCAAGGAACCAGCAATAGCCCTGCGCGATGACATCGTGGACCTGGCTTTTGAGCGCGGTTTGCTGACCCTGGGCTGTGGCGGCAGCGTGATTCGCATTTCCCCGCCCCTTTCCACCAGCAAGAGCGAGGTGGATGAGGCGCTGCTGATCTTAGAAGAAGCCATCGCTCTGGCTGAAAAGAAACATTTTGGCTGAACACTACCTTATGTCCAAAGGTGATTCTATGGAGGCTCTGAAACAGGAGCCTCCTTTCCTTTAATAACCAGAAAAAGTCAGTGCAGCCTAATCAGGGGAGTTGATTCGCATTTTTTCGATCGGTTTCACTTATAATGATCCTATACCGGATGGATAGATAGTGAAGCACCCCATCTGGTACACCCACTCCACATCAAGAATTGGAGGAGAAAAGGATGACCTCCTGGCAGGAAAAACTGGACGGTGACACCCTCCCCTGGCTTCTGGAAGAAACAGACCCTGCCGTGTGCTAACTGGCGCTGCGTGACCTGCTTGCTTTATCTCAAGACGATCAGAATTGGGTCACCGCAAAACAACAGGCGCAACAGCAAGGACCCATCGCGAC
>DIXG01000029.1 GCA_002436005.1 Anaerolineaceae bacterium UBA6086
CGCGGGTATATTGGCGGGATGGAGCGGAAAGCATTTTTGCTGCGCCTGGAAGGGCATCGTGTCAGCAAAGATGGGCTGGTCGTGATTCCTTGAAATTTTTAATTCTGGCAAGATTGAGGGAGAAAAGTGGTAGATGAAATAAATCGTGATTCTAAAAGTTACAAGTCGGGTTATGTTGCCCTTGTGGGCAAGCCAAATGTGGGGAAATCAACCATTCTGAATGGCTTCATCGGGCAAAAGATTGCAGCTGTTTCTATCAAACCGCAGACCACACGAAAACGTCAGCTGGGAATTCTAACGCGGGAGGATGCCCAGATCGTCTTTGTGGATACGCCGGGGCTTCATTCGGGCGAATTTAAGCTGAGTGAGTTCATTAACGAAGAAGCGCGCTATGCCTTGATGGATTCGGATTTGATCTTATATGTGGGGGATGTGAGCCAGTTTCCCGATGAGGAAGATCGGAAATTGGCTGAAGAAATACTTCAGGTCGCTGGCCAGGTCAGACGGTTGCTGGTGCTGAATAAAATGGATCTTGTCGAAACGGGTCTGTCTGAGGCGCATGCAAAGGCTTACCAGGAGTTGCTCAGCTTTGAAGATTCAATCCGTATTTCTGCTGTCACAGCTGCTGGGCGCGAAGATCTGTTGACAAAGATCATTGAAATGCTGCCCGAGGGTCCGCAGTATTTCCCGGAAGACCAGATCACAGCCACCTATGAACGCGAAATTGCAGAAGATTTGATTCGAGCTGCTGCCCTATTTCATTTGAGGGACGAAGTGCCATATAGCATGTTCGTTCGTGTGAATGAATATGCAAAGCGGGAGGAAGATATCCTCTATGTTCACGCAACGCTGTTTGTGGAGCGGGAATCGCAAAAAGGGATTGTGATTGGCATGGGCGGCTCGATGATCAAGATGATTGGGACATCGGCGCGCAAGGAAATCGAAGAAATGAGCGGCGAGCCGGTTTATTTGGATCTCTCTGTCAAAGTGGAGAAGAATTGGCGCAACAACCCTGAGTTTTTACGCCGATACGGCCTGAGCCATGATGAGTAGCCAGGGATATCTTCACTGGTTGACGGCTGCCGTCCTGTTAAGCTTTTGCCTTGACTGGCTGGCTGTGGGATTAAACTGGCACCGCACCAAGCTGATCACCAAGCCGCTGGCTATGACGATGGTGATCGTGTGGACGCTTGCGGCATCCGGCTGGCAACTAAGCTGGATGGTAGGCGTGCTTTTGCTGGCACAATTTCTGGGGCTGCTGGGGGACATCTTCCTGCTGCTGCCAAATTCATTCTTCATGCATGGGATGATGGCTTTTCTGCTGGGACATGTGTTTTATGATGTGCTCGTCCTGCTGATTTTTGCAAGATCAGGGCTTCATTCGCTAACAGCAGGCCGGGTGGTTGGCGGTGTTTTGCTTGGCGGGGGTGTGTGGGCAAGTGCAATGGTGCTGTTTTACCTGGTTTTCAAACCGCTTTCTCACCCGGGGGCAATCACGAAAAAATTCTGGACAGCGATCCAGGTGTATGGATGGATCTTGAGCAGCACGGGCGGCTTTGCCGTATTCCTGGTGGCTGTGCTTGGAGGCGCTTCAAGGATGTTCTATTTACTGCCGGTTGGCACTTTCCTGTTTTGGGTCTCAGACAGCCTGCTGGCATACAATAAATTCCTGAACCCCATCCGCAGGGGGCAGCTGTGGGTTCGAATCAGCTATCACCTGGCGCAGCTCTGCCTGGCTGCAGGCTTTTTGTCTGTTACCCTATCTTTTTAATACAGAAATTGATTGATGACAATTGAGGCGTATTTGTTGATGGCGCAGTCATGCCCCGCGCCAGCAGTTACCGGGGGGAGAATCGCTTTGATTTGAATTGACTGTGGCTTGCTTGCTTCCTCTTGCTAGTAGAGATGGTGGATGATTTGATCGCGTGGGATCACTGTTTGTGAAGCGCCGTTCTCGGATCTTTGTAAATTGATCCAAAACAATCCGGATTTGCCCCTTGACAAAATAGAACAATTGTTCTAATATTGAATTGTCAGCAATAAATAGATCCGGAGGTTCTAATGAATGCAAGTCAATCCATCCAAATGTCGTTTTCAAAATCCCTGACAGCGATCAAAACCCGCAAAGGGGTGGTGTATGTCCTGATATTTATTCTGGCGCTGATCGCCTTTGAAGCCTTCAACTTCAGCACGACAGATTTTGCCCTTACGGACATGCTGGGCGATTTGCGGTTTGGCGGGATTCGCTGGGCAACGCTGTTGTCGATTGCCTTTTGTGGGATCGATTTTGCGGGCATAGCCCGTTTGTTTGCTCCCCAAACCGCAAAAGAGGACCCCCAAAAGATGTGGATTATGTTTGGCGCGTGGATCCTGACGGCAACCATGAACGCGATCCTCACGTGGTGGGGGGTGATACTTGCCATGCAGACTCATACTGTGATGAGCGTGGCTGTTGTCAACCCAAGTTTTGTTACCCGTGTGGTGCCGATTTTCATTGCCCTGATGGTATGGGTCATCCGCATTCTGCTGGTGGGCACTTTGTCGAGAAAAAGCGGAAAATTAATGCAGGAAGCCAAAACGCCTGCGGGGGGGATGCAATCCCGCCGGGAATTCCGCCAGGCACAAAGCCGGGCTGCGCAGGCTGCGCTTTCTGCCAAGCCATCCTCGGCAAGCGCTCGCCCCGCCAGCCCCAGCCGTCCCAATTCTTACCAGCAGGGTTTTCGTCCGGACCCGAAGTATATTCCAATGCAAGAGGAAGCCGTCTACCACTCCTTCAAGTCCACAGGCAAGGCTACAGGGACCGGGCAGCGCAGGCTTTGAGCGTAAAGAGGGTGTTGAACAATTCCAATAAATAAAAACGTTGAACAATAACAAACAAAAATTGATTAAAAAACACCTGGATCAGCTCATA
>DIXG01000014.1:0-3626 GCA_002436005.1 Anaerolineaceae bacterium UBA6086
AGCTTGATTTGGAGTGCGTATTTGGCGATCGGGACAGAATTGCTCAGCCTGGTGCGTGGCTTAACCACGCTGGGGATTGTCCTGGTCTGGGTTGGCGCACTTGTGATCCTGGGGTTGATGCAGTGGAAATATCGGTTTGCCTCACCAGGATGGAAAAATCTTAGAACGGTTTTTTCAAGCCTTCATTTTTCGCTCTTTGAGATATTCTCGCTGACCGTGATCGTGATTGCTCTGTTGGTGCTGCTGATCACAGGCTTGCTTTCGCCGCCCAATATTCACGATGTGCTGGCTTATCATATGAGCCGGGTGATGCATTGGGCTCAGAGCGGGTCTCTGTCCTTTTTTGCCACTCCCAATCTGTGGCAGCTCTGGATGCCGCCATTTACAGAATTTTCTCAACTGCACTGGTATCTTCTGGCTGGCAGTGATCTGCTCACCTCATTGCCACAGTGGTACAGCTTGATTTTGATCCTTGTTGTCGTTTCTGCGATTGCTAAATTGCTGGGTGCCAGCAAAAATGGGCAATATCTGGCTGCTTTGTTCATGCTCACAGTGCCGATTGTGGTGCTGCAGGCTTCTGGGGCTAAAAATGACATTGTCCTTTCGGCGATGTTTGCTATATTGTTCTATTATGTTGTTCAGGCATCTCAAAAATCACTTTCCAAGTTGGATTGGGTCGCATGTGGCCTCAGTGTTAGTTTGGGGGTGCTCACCAAGGCGAATTTTGTTTTCCTGGCGCTGCCGCTGCTTTTGTGGCTGTTGGTGGTAACGGTGAAGAATGCTGGTTTGAAAAAGGCAGCCCTCTTTGCGGTGATTGGCTTGCTGTGCGTGGTTTTGCTCAATGGAGGCCACTGGCTGCGCTGCACATTGACGTTTGGCAACCCCATTTCTACTGGCGACCCTAATACGCTGGTCAACGGACGTTTTGGGGTGGATGTGTTGATCTCAAATTTATCCCGCAATGCTGCTGTTCAGATGAATGGTAAATATGGTTTTGTCAATGAAGCCGTGCAAAAGGGGTTGGAGCGCATTCATGCCGGGTTGGGGCTTCCTTTATTTGATCCCCTGATCACATTAGGACCGTCGGAGTTTTATTATGTACCGAACAGGGAAGAAGTCGCTGGAAACCCCTTCCATTTTGTGGCGACAGGTGCGGCATTGGTCATTGCCCTTTTGGGTTTGATCCGGAAAGAAAATCGTTCACGCACATACCTGGTGGTGCTAAGTGCCCTATCCGGACTGGGTGTGGCGCTCATCTTTTCCTTTGTGTTTCGCTGGCAGTCCTGGAGCACGCGCTTTTTCATTCCGTATTATGTGATGTTTGCGCCTGTCATTGGGGTAGTGTTTGGGAAGATTTTGCCAGCTTTCTCTGTCTGGCCAATGGCATTTGCACTGATCCTGGTCTTGATTAATCCACTGCTAAATAATTATTCGAGGGCATTTTCCTGGTCTGAGCAGAACCGCAACAGCATCTGGCGCCTTTCGCGCAAGGGATTGCTATTTGCGAATAATCAGAATATTGAAGGGGCGGTGCTCGAACTGGCGCAAAGGATGGAACAATCGGATTGCCGTGAATTTGGAATAATCATGCGCGAAAATGCACCGGAATACGTGCTCTGGGGTGTGCTTTCTCCCGGGTCGTGGGATTATCGGCTTGAGCATGTCGCTGTGGATAATGTTTCGGTGTCTCACCTGGATCCGGGATTTGATCCCTGCGGGATTGTCCTGTTTGAGGTGACAGAAACGGATTTTGCCACTGAGCCAACCTATCTTTTGGCGGAGCAGTGGAAGATTGGCGATGTTTATCCGTTTTCCCTCTATTTGAAGCCCGAATTTTTGGATGTGGGATTGGAGTGAATTTTTGAAGGAAAAACCCCTTGTCTCAATCATTACGCCCTCATATAACCAGGCACAGTACCTGGAAGCCACGCTGCGCTCTGTGCTCTGCCAGGATTACCCCCACATTGAGTATATTGTGATCGACGGCGGGTCGGCTGATGGCAGCCAGGCGATCATCGAGCGTTTTGCCGACCGGCTCGCCTACTGGGTTTCGGAAAAAGATCAGGGCCAGGCAGATGCCATCAACAAGGGATTTATGCATGCTTCAGGCGAGATCGTTGCCTGGATCAACTCGGATGATTTGTATTACCGCTGTGACGTGGTCAGCCAGGCGGTTGCTGCGCTGACAGCCAATCCTGCCCTGGGAATGGTTTACGGCAATGGTGTGATGGTGGATGCAGAAGGTACCCTGCTGGATTGGCATCCCTACCGCCAATATACATTGGACGATCTGATGGCGTTTAATGTCCTGCTTCAACCCGCCGTGTTCATGCGCCATTCAGCGTTAAAAAAAGCGGGTTACCTGCGGTTGGAAAGCCATCTGATCCTGGATCATGAACTCTGGGTGCAGATAGCCTCGGCTTACCCTATCCAGCACGTGGATGCCTACTGGGCGGTTGAGCGAACGCATCAAGATGCAAAGACCATTTCCCTGGCGGCGAATTTTGTGAACGAAGCCGAAAGTTTCATCCAGGGGTTAAGGAATGAGCCAGCTTTTCAGCCTGCTTTCGAGGAACATGATCAAAAAATTCGAGCGGGTGTGCATATCTTTTCCGCCAGGCGGCTGATCGATTCGGGGATGCATCAGCAGGCACTGGGGCATTTTAAGCAAGCCTGGCAGATTGATCACAAGGCTGTGCTGCGCGTGTGGTACAAATGCCTGCAGGCTCTGGGCGGTGCCCTGGGGTTGGGCGGTGTTTTCCTGTTTTATCGCAAGATACGCCGAAGATTAACACACCAAAACCAGCGCCTTGTTGTGGATGAAACGGGCATTTACTGGAAATGAGCATTGTGGTGAAGCACAGATTGAGCGAGGTTCACGACAAAGGATCAGATGTTTCAGTGCAGATTAGTCTATAGTTATTGGAGAGGATTGCCAATTCCAGTGAATCATCTGCGGCATAAAGGCTTGAGTATGAAGTGAAAGCAGTTATTGTGCAAAGCCCAGTGATGATAGACTGTTTTTTGATTGAGGATGGTTCCTGATGAGCAAGAAAAAATATCCCGCAAACCAAAAGACCAACAAGGGGATGTCCAGCAAGGGACAGCCCCAGAAGCAGCCGCACACTCCCCAAAAAAACCAACCAATCCAGGTATTCTGGCATTGGATTGGGCAGGGCGTCACAAAGTTGCTGAAGGAGCCGGCATTCTATGTTTACCTCATTGCGGTCGTCATCTATCTGCCCTGGTTTTTTCCAAATCTGAGCGACATTGCCCCCTGGGATGAGACCTATTACATTGTCAACGGCAGGGAGATTTTTTCGGGTAAGCTGCCCTACCTGGCTGATGGGCCGCTCTACAACTTCATCGCCGGGTTCATCACCCTGTTCTTCAAAAATTCGCCATTCTGGCTGATCCATGTCAATTCTTTGATGCGCTTCCTGACCTTCAGCTTCCTCTTTGTGGCAACCTGGGAGGTGGGGAAGGTCTTTAAAGAATACTTCAACCCACTGATCCTTTTCGGGTTTTTGTTCATTTCACCGATCCTGACCCAAAACTTTGAATATCCTACCGATCTGTTATTTGCCGGGCTTTCCGCGTTAGCCTTTGCACGAATGGTGCATTTT
>DIXG01000014.1:3688-5950 GCA_002436005.1 Anaerolineaceae bacterium UBA6086
GGCTGGTGTTAGCTGTGCTGATCCCATTTCTGGCACTGACTGGCGGGTATGTGCTGTTGAGGGGAGCGATCACCGGTGACTTTGAGACCGGGATGGGCGAGCGCTCTTATACCGCCTTCGAACAGGGGCAGGAAGTCGACATGCCCGATGAGGCTGGACGCTTTGCAGCGCCCACTGAAAGTTATTATGTTGCACGGCAGCTTTTTGGGACGCGTGAGGAAAACAGCCAGTCCGTCTTCCAGGCGATCGCCCGAAATCCCCGGGCTTATCTGAACCGCTTGCAGGCAGTGGCAAAATCTTTGCCCGGCTTGTTTCTCACGGCGTACTACCGGCGGGATGCGATTTTACTGGCAATGCTTGCCATCCGTGGGTTGATTGCTCTGTGGAAAAAGAAGAAATTCGCTATCACAGCCCTGTCTGTCCTGTGGGTATTGCCATTGAGCGCAGGTATTGCGCGAACCCTGGTGCGGGTGGGATATTTCCGTCTGTTTTATTTTGTGATCTATGTGCTGGCGATCATTGGTTTGAAGGCACTGTTGGACAGCCTGAAGAAGAATTGGGAGGGTTTGATTTGGGTTGGTTTATTGAGTAGCGTGCTGGTGGCATCTTTCATTTTCGACGATGATGCCATCAAAATGGGGATGACCGTTTACCTGTGCTGGCTGCTTCTGGCTTATCTCCTCTCCCAGCGCTCAAAAAAGTATCAGCACTGGCAGCTCATGGCAATGCTGCTCCTGTTGTCTTCAGCCCTGTTGTTGCGCACTGGAGTGATCGTGTTCCAGCCGCGCGTATTGGGAGAGGAGACCCAGGAAAGTGCCGCCCTTGTTTTGCGAGAAGTGACCCAGCCGGGCGATGATGTGCTCACCTGTACGCCTTCGGTTGTTTTCCTGGCAGATCGCAATGTGGCAAATTTCTGCGGGGCAGACATCCCTGAGTTTGACTCATCGGAGGATTTTATTGCCTGGATGCGGGCACAGGGATTTGAGGCGATTTATCTTGATCGTGCTGCGCCGGAGGTCTTTCGCGATCTAACGTTGGAACAACGGCGAAAGTCATTAACCCAGGTTTTTAGCAACAAGGATGGTGAGGCTTACATCTTCTTGCTGAACCCGGAAAATTAAGAAGGGATGCCTAACTAAACACAGCGCTTCTGCGTTGATTTGCGCTTTTCAGTATAATGAGAGTGCTGTTGGTGAATGTGGAAAGCGATCTACTGACTGAAAGACTCTTGAGATAACCTGATGAGCAAAGAACAACCCCTCGTTTCAATTGTGACACCGTCATTCAACCAGGCAAAATTCCTGCGTCAAACGATGGATTCTGTGCTTTCCCAGGATTATCCCCGTGTGGAATATCTTGTGATCGATGGCGGTTCGACAGATGGCAGCCTGCAGATCATCCAGAAATATGAGGATCGCCTGGCTTACTGGGAATCGACACCCGACAAAGGCCAGACTGACGCGATCAATAAGGGGTTTGATCGGGCAAAGGGTAAATATCTGGCATGGCTGAACTCGGATGATATCTATCAACCAGGCGCCATCTCTGAGGCGGTCGCTTACCTTGAGGCACATCCTGAGGTAGGGATGGTGTATGGCGACTGCAGTTTTATCGATGCCGAGGGTCAGAAGATTGGCGATTTTCCGGCTGCACAAACAGATTATCAACGACTGCGGCGGGGGTATGTGCATATTCCGCAGCAATCCGCTTTTTTTCGGGCGGATTTGTGGCAGGCAGCGGGTCCATTAGATCCCAGTTTTTATTTTGCGATGGACTATGACCTGTGGGTGCGGTTGGCAGAACAAGCGCCGGTTGTTTACCTGCCCGGGTATCATTGGGCGAGCTTTCGCCTGCACGGCGATGCCAAGACAATTGCGGCGGATGCTCGCTGCTGGCCAGAAATGCTGCGGGTGCATTACCGCGAAGGGGGTTCCTGGCTTTCGCCCATTGTGTTCAAATATGGATTGCGGAAAATTGCCGCACCGTGGATCAATTGGCGGCGGAAACGGATGTTTCGAAAATCCAAGAATGAGATGTGATGAAAAGCAGTTCCACTGATCATTTTAAAAAATTGGAAAAATTTAGATCAAGTAATAATGACAGATGGAGGAATGTGATGGCAGAGAAAAAAGATCGTCGACTGGACCGTGTGGGGGCTGATAATGAAAGCTTTTTAGTGGGATTATATAACAATCTGCGGTTAATTTTCCGCCTGGTAAAAGACCCCCGAATCAGCTTCCTCACCAAGATACTGCCGATTGG
>DIXG01000105.1:0-20033 GCA_002436005.1 Anaerolineaceae bacterium UBA6086
GTGCTCAACCTGCTGATCCTCCCATTGGTTGCACTGATCTTCAAGAAAGAAAAGATCACACCAGCAACCAGTTGAGAATTATCCGTATATCTTGTTTTCGTCAGAAGATTGAAATAAGTTCACAAAGGTAGTGAAAGCGTGAAAACAACCCCGCCGTCAGGGTGGTTTGCGCCTGACAAAGTTCCCCCATGGGCTTCTGCCAGTTTGCGCGCAATTGCCAGCCCCAGCCCTGTGCCGCCGCTGGCGCGATCACGCGCCTTATCTCCCCGATAGAAGCGTTCAAACAGATGCCCCAGGGCTTCCTGCGGAATCTGCGGGCCATTGTTATGCAAGGTGAACACCCCCCACTTCTCCTGCTGAGACAAGGTCAGGACAATCCAACCACCTTCCGGGGAATAGCGCAGGGCGTTTTGCATCAGGTTATCATGAATCTGCTGCAGCCGTTCCTTATCTGCAATTGCATAAAGGGGTCCTTCAACACAATTAGAAACCAGGGTCACCTTTTTCAGTGCCGCCTGCGGTTCAAAGCGGGCTGCGGTTTCCCTGCAGATATCCGTAAGATTGATGGGGCGTTTGTTCAAAGCCAGTTCCCCGGCATCAGCCAGCGCCAGCGTACGCAGATCATCCACCAACCTCGTTAACTGCTGATTCTGTTCCACTACCAGATCCAGATTTTCCCGATTGAGGGGGAAGACGCCGTCTTGCAGGGCTTCCAGATGGGCGCGCTGGATCGCTAGGGGATTACGCAGTTCATGGGCAATATCAGCAGTCAGCGCTTTGCGCAGTGATTCCGCCTCTTGCAAGGATTCAGACATCTGGTTGAAGGTTTCGCCCAGGGTGCCCAACTCTCCCCCCTCTCGAACCTTGACCCGTTGTGAAAAATCACCGTTAGCCATGTTCTGGGCAGCGTGGGTCAGGCTGCGCACAGGCCTGAGGATCAGAGCTGCAAAAAGAAGAGAAAGTAAAATCGCCAACCCACCTGAAACCAGCGCTGCCAGAAGGGTTGCCCGGTTGACGCGCTCAATCAGCAACTCCTCAAAATTATCTGGCAGCTGGAGGATACCGCCCTCGGGTACCAGGTAACCCACAACAGCACCCGACACCTCCAACGGAATGGATTGATCCAGCACCTCACGGGACAATACTGTCCCAATATCTGCAGCGGACGGACCAAGCAGCACAACGCCGGAAGGATCAGCCAGGGTATGTTCGCCCCAAAAAACGTTAGCACTCGCCCGTATGCCCTGTCCGCGTCCCTGGTTGCCCCGCAGCTGCGCATCGACGCCTTCCCAGGTTTGATTGGTAGCATAATAAGACCGCAGGGCATTCGCCAGGTTTTCCAACCCTACCTGACCACCGTGTCCTAAAAAGGTCTGCACTTCCTGCTCCGTTGTATAGCGGGTAACGATAGCCACTGTACCCAGGGCAATCAGAATGATCAGGAAAAATGAGCCCAGCAAACGCCAGCGCATTCCTATTCCGAAACCTTTCTAAAGCGATAGCCCAGGCCAAACGCTGTTTCAATGTAATGCGGATTCTTGCTATCATCCCCCAACTTTGCCCGTAAATTTTTGATGTGAGCATCAATGCTGCGCTCATAGCCTTCATAGGCAAAGCCCTGAGCGGCTTCCAAAAGCTGCAGTCGTGAGAAGACCCTGCCTGGACTTTGCGCCATAGTGAGTAAAATCGCAAATTCAGTCGGCGTCAGATCAATGCTTTGACCCGATTGCAACACCGTGTAGGCTTCGGGATCAATTTCAAGGTCTGCTGCCCGGATCACATCTGCTGCAGCGGGAAGAGATTTTTCAACCCGCCTCAGAACAGCCTTGACACGCGCCACCACTTCCCTGGGTGAGAAGGGTTTGGTAATGTAATCATCCGCGCCTAACTCCAACCCCAAAAGACGGTCCACCTCATCCACCCTCGCGGTCACCATAATGATCGGTGTGTCATCGGTTTGTCTGATTTTTCGTGCCAGGTCAATTCCGTCCATGCCCGGTAAATTCAAATCCAATAAGACCAGGTCTGGGTGATGCTTTTGCCAGAGATCGAGTCCACGGTCTCCCCGGTCCGCCAGAATCACATCATAACCCGATCGTTTGAGATAGGCTTCGAGGATATTAGAAAGTTCTTGCTCATCTTCAATGATCAGAATAGTTGTCATGTGTTAATTATAGTCCTTGAAAGAGCTCTTGGGAGCTCTTCACAAGTTCTTCATAGTTACTCCCCACTATCCTGCGCTCATCCCGTTGAAATTTGAACAATACCACTCTGGTTTGAGAATCAACCGATCTCATTCAACATCAATCCTTTTTAATTTTAGATGTTACAATCATGGTAATAATTTTGTGAAAGTGAATAGATCAAAATAAATCAACTGGTATTATTTTAAAGGATCATTTATACAACCTATTCTTTTCCCCTTTTTGATCAATCTGCAGCGCTGCATTGCATAACTGACGGATACGATTCGTGTTGTATTAATGGCAATTATTAACATTAGAGAGGTAAATCGCATGGAAGACAAAGAGAAACTCCCCTTCATTACCAAACTGCTTTATGGGACCGGTGACTTTGGTTTCAGCATGAACAACTCCATCATCACAGCCTTCTTCTCCATTTTCATGGTCACTGTTGTCGGCATGTCGCCCGGGTTGGTGGCAATTATTTTCATTGTCGGTCGTAGTTGGGACTTCATCAACGACCCCATCATCGGACATCTATCGGATCGCACCCGCACACGCTGGGGCAGACGCAGACCATTCCTGCTCTTCGGTGCGATCCCCTTTGGCCTTTCTTTCATCTTGTTGTGGCTCAGCCCAAATTTCAGCACAGCCGGCATGATCGTCTATTATTCACTGGCATACATCGTGTATGAAGCGCTGGCAACCACTGTCTATATGCCCTATTTTGCCCTGACTCCAGAGCTGACGGATGATTACGACGAACGGACCAAACTGACCAGCTTCAGAATGATGTTCAACATCCTGGGCAGCCTGACCGCGTATATCCTGCCCTTACTGATCATCGGACCCTGGAGTGAGGCAACCAGCCACAGTGTGCTGGTCATGGCAGTGGTCGCAGCTGGAATCGCAGCCACACCGCTGTTCCTGGTGTTTGCGGGCACCCGTGAAAAGAAAGAATTCCAGAGAGAAGCCCTTCCTAAATTTCTCCCATCGCTCAAAGCCGCCTTCAAGAATCGTCCCTTCGTCTTTGGGGCACTGATGTACATGTTCACCTGGATGACCATCGTCGTTGTGGAATCCAACCTGCAGTTCTTTATTCTATACATCGTTCAACGCCAATCCCAGAACATGCTCATCATGGTCAGCATCTTTGTTACCGCCATCTTTGCACTGCCGCTTTGGAACTGGGTTTCCAAGCATTGGAATAAGCGTTCTGCCTACATTTCCGGCGTCGCATTTTGGGCAGTCGTAATGATGGTTCTGATCTTCATGTCCCCCGAGACCCCCCTGTGGTTAATCCTCACCCTGTGTGTCCTGGCTGGGATCGGTGTCAGCGCAGCGCAGGTGCTGCCCTGGGCAATCATTCCCGATGCCATTGAGTGGCAGGAGTGGAAAACAGGCGAGCGCAACGAGGGTATGTTCTACAGCCTGATCACCCTAATGGGCAAAGTTGGTATGGCTATCGCCCAGCCGATGGGCTTATTGATCCTGCAGCTTTCCAACTTCCAGGAAGGCCAGAATGTGGTGCAGCCCGCCAGCGCCCTCACTGGCATCCGCCTGGTGATTGGTGTGGTTCCGGCATTGCTGCTACTGGCTGGAATTGTCATGGCAATTCTCTATCCCCTCAGCCGCAATGAACACCATCGAATCGTTGAAGAACTGCGCGAACGTCGGGAACTACGCAAACAGCTGCGTGCCGAGATGAAACCCCTGCCCGGTGTGAAGGAAACCATTTAAATCCATCCACACATTCACACCTTAAGGTTATCTGAGACATCGTCGTCTCAAAACCTCAGGACAGCATTTCACATCAACCAACTCAAATAAAGCATATAGCCCCTGGGCGGGAGTGCTGCCCAGGGGCTTTTTTAATCCAGCAACATCCCCCTCCATCTTTCTCGCTGTCTGATCTTTCACAACTGATAGGGTTGAACTCAATCCTGAAAAGTGGATGGATGCAACATTATTCATGTCTCATAATATCCTCCAGATGGATCCGATTATGCGCCTTGATTCCAATCAGAAAATCCTGTAAAATTTTAGTATAAGGATAAAGCCCTATATTATTAATTTCGCATTGGCATAGAGTGCATCCTAAATATATCGAGGGAGCAGGTACCATGAACGTCATAAAAGTTTCAGCGAACTCCCGCACCGCTGCAGTCGCAGGGGCAATTGCAGGTGTCATGCGAGAGAGCCACATTGCAGAAGTCCAGTCCATCGGCGCTGGCGCGGTCAACCAGGCAGTCAAAGCAATCATTCTTGCCAAAGGCTATCTCGTCAATGATGGTATAAATCTCGCTTGCATACCTGAATTCGTTGACGTTGAAATTGAAGGAAAGGTACGCACTGCCATCAAGATGGTCGTTTTCTCACGCGGTGAAGAACATGCGCCTACCCCAGCCGCTCCAGAAGATGAAGCATAGCGCATAAAACCGGTGCATCCCATCAGATATGAATAACCAAAAAAAGATGTCTTTGCGCGTCTTTTTTGGTTCTACCTGTTGAGTTTCAGTAGCGTCACAGGTTAAAATGGACCTCTTCCTTGCCCATCAGGATGCCGCGCACCTTATCCACAATCAATGCCAGGTGTTGGGGTTTAGCCACGTAATCCAGATCATCGCAGGGCAAGATCAAAACCGGGCAAAGCTGAAAATCCTCCACCCAGCTCTCATAGAGTTCATTTAAATCCGCCAGGTAATCAGCCCTGATCGTGCGTTCATAATCACGATCCCGCCGGGCAATCCGGTGAATCAGCGTGGGCACTGATGCGCGTAGATAGATGACCAGGTCCGGCGGGGGCAAGAATTCCACCAGCACCTGGTAAAGCTCGCGATATGTTCCATAATCCCGGTCATTGATCGCACCCTGCAAGAAGAGATTGTGCGCAAAAATCTCGGCGTCCTCATAGACACTGCGATCCTGGATCACAGAGGTGCTCATATCCATCAATTTTCGATGAATGCGCAGACGGCGCATCAGAAAATAGATCTGGGAATGGAAACCCCAGGCTGGCATATCTTCATAAAAGTCTGCCAAATAAGGATTTTCGGTCACCGGTTCATAAAAGGGTATCCAGCCCAACTCCTCACTGAGAAGATTGACCAGTGTGGTTTTTCCAACCCCGATATTCCCTGCCACTGCAATGAATTTTTCCATTCTCGCCTTTTCTCCTGAGCAAATCACACCGTTTTTTTTCTGATCTGCCTGTTCGCTTGATTGTAAAAGAAGTTTGGCGTTTTGAACAGAGCGCCGATCTTAAAATATAGAAAGGAAAAACCACAAACCTGACCCGCCAGCACTACCAGTGTTATCCACATAATTGTTCACAATTTATCCCCAATAAGCGAATTTTCTGTGGGAAACCTGTGGATCGGCTGTGGTAAACGCACAATTAGTCATCAATGAATTAAAAAAGCTGTCCTACAATCAGGACAGCTTTCTCTTTGAGAGGGTACGCTTACGTTTGTGCCCGGGCAACCTGGTCGCGCTTCATCATCTTGCGAATATAAACCTTGGTCAATTCAGCTGCAACAGATGGGATCAGTACCAGTGGAAGGATCTCGAGCCATTGTTCAAGTCCCAGGGGAGCAGTATTGAAGATCGGCTGCAGGAAGGGAACATAAATCACGATAAAGATTAACACCAAAGATCCCAACACAGCCCAATTCAACAGCTTGTTCTTGAAGACGCCAATCTTCAACAAGGGATAAAATTCGGAGCGAGCGGTATAAGCCCGGAAGAGTTCCGAGATACTGAGTGTGACAAAAGCCATCGTTTCGGCAAACTCGATATGTTCAGGATCAAAAATTCGACCAATGGCAAAAGCACCCAGCGTAACAGCTGTGATGGCAATTGTCTGAACGATGATGCCTATTTGCATATACTTGTTAATTATCGGCTCCTGGGGTGGCCGCGGCGGCTGATCCATAATGTCCGGATCGCCGGGTTCCGTGCCCAAAGCCAGAGCCGGCGCACCATCCGTCACCAAATTGAGCCACAAGAGCTGGATCGCCGTCAGCGGAATCGGCCAACCGAACAGTGTCGCCAGGAAAATGATCATGATTTCCGCAGCGTTACAGGACAACAGGTAATACACAAACTTGCGAATATTGCTGTAGATCACACGTCCTTGCTCAACTGCCGAGACAATGCTGGCGTAATTGTCATCCGTGAGCACCATATCCGCCGTGCCTTTAGCAACATCCGTACCGGTGATGCCCATTGCGATTCCAATATCCGAGCGCTTGATGGCAGGCGCATCATTCACGCCATCCCCGGTCATTGCCACAACTTCCTGGTTCGCCCGCAGCGCATCCACAATGCGCATTTTGTGCTCCGGGCTCACGCGGGCATACACGTCCGTGACCTTGACGTTTTCAACCATCTCCTCATCAGTAAGACGATTCAGATCCGCTCCGGTCATCACCTGGTGACCAGGCCGTAACAGCCCGATTTCTTCTGCGATCGCTCGGGCGGTATTGGGATAGTCACCCGTGATCATAATCGTGCGAATGCCGGCATGACTGGCTTTTTCCAGCGCAGGTTTCACTTCCGTCCGCGCGGGGTCAATCATCCCAATCAATCCCACAAAGGTAAGATCTTTTTCCAGGGTCTCACTTTCAATTTCGTCCGGCATCACAGGGACCATACGATAGGCAACGCCAAGCACGCGCAGTGCGTCATTGGTCATCGCCTCGTTCGCGTCCAAAATCTCTTTACGTTCATCTTCAGTCAGCTTCAAGTCGCCGTTATTAATCGTCTGCATGTGTGAACACAGATCCAATACGACATCAGGTGCTCCTTTGACTGCGATGATATACCATTCCTGTTTCTCATCGTCCGTTGATAAGGGCGAAATATCCGCTGCTTGCGGCTTTTCAACTGCATGAATGGTGACCATGCGTTTCCGAACGGAATCAAAAGGAATTTCCTGCTTGCGCGGGTAAGCGTCATTAAGGGCTTTTGCTGAAGCGCCAGCCTTCAATGCGGCTACCAGGATGGCACCTTCGGTGGGGTCGCCCACCATACGGTAGGTCTCTTCACCTGCCTGTTCACCTGAATATTCCAATTGCGAGTCGTTGTTCAATGTCCCAAGCCACAAAGCTGTCTTTACGGCAGGAAAATCATCCAAAGAGGCGGGTTCACCATCCTTTGTAAACTCACCCTTTGGGGTATAGCCGCTACCAGTTACACCCACAAATTCTCCGCCTGCCCAAATTCGGGTAACGGTCATCTCGTTTTGGGTCAATGTACCGGTTTTATCAGAGCAAATCACGGTGGCAGAGCCCAACGTCTCAACTGAGGAAAGCTTGCGGATGAGCGCATGGCGTCGAACCATCTCACGCATCCCCAATGCCAGGCTGATCGTCACCACGGCAGGTAAACCCTCGGGCACAGCGGCAATTGCCAGGGAGACAGCCACCATAAACAGGTCTTTAAAGTGCTCAAGCGCTTCTGCGCTGAAAAAATCTGCAGAGCCGGGCGCCAGCACAAACCGCACAACGCCAATCACAAACACCAGGCCACAGACAATCAACGAAGCCCACCCCAGCATTTTTCCAAGCTCGTCCAGGCGGCGTTGTAAGGGTGTTTGTTCATCCTCCACACGCTGCAGCATCGTGGCAATCATCCCGAGCTGGGTGTTCATACCCGTACTGACCACCACACCCTGACCGCGCCCATAATTCACCAGGGTTCCCATAAATGCGGTATTCTTGCGATCGCCGATGGAGATATCTTCCTGCAGGCGAACCTGGGCGTTTTTCTCAACTGGAACAGATTCGCCGGTCAGGGATGCTTCGTCAATGCGCAAATTGACAGCCTCCAGAAGGCGCACATCTGCAGGAATGTAATTCCCAGCCTCCAGAAAGACGATATCGCCTGGTACCAGTTGGGCAGCAGGTACAGACACACGCCTGCCATCGCGAATAACATTGGCGTCGGGGGCTGCCAGTTTCTTCAAAGCAGCCAGTGCAGCTTCGGCACGGCTCTCCTGGACAATGCCCATGATCGCGTTCAAAACCACAATGGCCATAATCGCCACAGCTTCGGTAATATCACCCAGCAGGGCAGAGATGATAGCTGCGCCTAACAGCATATAAATCACAAAGTTGTTGATCTGCGCCCAAAGCATCGCCCAAAAAGAGGTTGGCGGCGCCTCGGTCAATTCATTAAGGCCGTATGCCTTTTGGCGGGCACTCACCTCTGCGCTTGTCAGACCCGTCTCACTTCTTGTGTCCAGCTCTTCCAAGACATCCGTGCTGGACATGGTATGCCACGAAATCATCACATCATTTGTGCTTTCCGATTCCGCGGCCTTATTTTCCTCGCTCATTATTTTTCTCCTGATTCAATTATTTTAGATCAATAATCTTAACATAACTTCAAGCAGTAACCCTCAGATAATCTAAGGGATATGCTTTCTGGCAGTCAACAAAAATTCCTGTTTATTATATCTGAAATCCGAAAAGATAGAATACGGCCGCGCATGAAAGTTGTTTTATCATCCCTGCCATTAAAAAATGAGATTGCCGTGCAGTTCGTGCAGAAGCAGCCTTATTTTTCTGTAACTGTAGTTGATTTATGCGTCTGGGCCGATATAGGTGCCGGATGGCAGGATCGTACGTTTGGGGATCACCACAATCCCGTCCGTCACCACAAAAGCATCCGCTTCAATTTCTGTCCCGCGCGGGAAAGGCTTGATGACCACATCCTGCCCCATGCGCACATTTTTATCAATGATTGCGCCTTCAATATGGCTGTTTTCACCAAAGGCAATCGGGATGCTGCCTGTGTCATCGTAATAATCATCGCCCATCAATACACTATCTTTGATGGTCACCCCGCCTTTGATAATACTGCGCAGCCCAATCACAGAATGTTCAATATTGGCATTATGAATACGGCAGCCCTCTGCGATCAGCACATCTTGTAAACAACAATCCGACACCTTTGAGCCGGGTAAAAACCTGGCATGCGTATAAATGCGCTTATCCGGGTCATAAAGATCAAAACTGGGATTTTCCGTGGTCAGTTCCAGGTTGGCTTCATAAAAGGCACGGATCGTCCCGATGTCGCGCCAATACCCATTAAATTCATATCCAAAAACACTGTAATCATTTTTAACACAGTGGGGGATGATATTGAATCCAAAATCGTCAAAATTCTTACCCTCCGATTTAAGGGATAAAGTGTCGATGAGGGTATCCAGATTGAACAGGTAAATGCCCATCGATGCCAGGTAAGGCTTTTCAGGGTCATCACGAGAGACGAATGCGTCCAGAACAGCCGGATCCTTGGGCTTTTCAGCAAAATCACCGATCTTCCCTGTCGCATCGCGTTTAAGCAAACCAAATCGAGAGGCGTTCTGACGGTCAATGGGCTGCACTGCCACAGTGATATCGGCATTATTCTCCCAGTGAAACTGTGCCATCTTCGAGTAATCCATCCGATACAGATGATCTCCCGCCAAAACCAGCACATACTTTGACCGTGAGGATTGGATCTCAAAGAGCTGCTTCCGGACCGCATCTGCCGTGCCCTGGTACCATTCCATACGCTCCATCGTTTGCTCGGCAGCCCAAATCTGCACCCACCCGGTGTGAAACGAGTCAAAATTATAAGTGCCGGTAATGTGCCGGTGGAGCGAGACAGAGTTAAATTGGGTAAGGACGGCAATACGATAAATAGTAGAATTGATACAATTGCTGATAGGGATATCAATCAGGCGATATTTCCCTCCAATAGGTACTGCAGGTTTGGACCGCATCATGGTTAAGGGGTAGAGACGTTTTCCCTGACCTCCCCCTAAAATCACTGCCAAAATATCGTTCATGGAAGGCATAGCTGCTCCTTTCTACCCGAGGTAAAACCTTGATTGTCAATCAGCTGCTTCTATTTTAATCGATAATTCATCAATTCTTAAAAACTTATCGCGTGAAATGAGAAACGAAATTTTATCCTTGCCGGGTGCGCTCCTTCACCAAACGAAGGATCTCCCGTGCCGATTGAAGCGTTCCCTCGCCAACAGGGCCTAACATCTGTGCCAGTTCCTGCTGCCGCGCCTCACCCTCCAGTGCGATCACATCCGTGATGGTGCGGCCTTCAACCACAGCTTTGGTCACCTTGTAATGCTGTCCGCCGTAACCTGCCAGCTGGGGCAGATGGGTGATGCACATCACCTGGTGCTGCTGCGAAAGTGTCCAGAGCTTTTCACCCACCACCATGCCAACCCGTCCTCCAATGCCCTGGTCAATCTCGTCAAAGATCAATGTGGAAACCTGGTCTGCCAGCGCCAATACATTCTTCAACGCAAGCATCAGCCGCGAGGTCTCACCCCCTGAGGCGATCTTGACCAGTGGTTTTAACCCCTCTCCCGGGTTGGTCTCAACCAGGAATTCAACCTGGTCATACCCGTTGACATCAAATGCCACTCTCCGATCAGGGTCAATCGGGAGACCCGTTTCGTCCAAACGCACATCCACAGAAACTTTAAAGCGGGCATTATCCATCTTCAGATCACCCAGTTCCCGCTCAACTGACCGGCTGAGCGTTTCTGCTGCCAAATGCCGTGCCTGGCTGAGCGCATTGCCCTTATCAGCCAGCGCTTTCAGCAAGATGGCTTCTTGCTCCGCCAGCGCTTCGAGGTGCTCCTCTGCATGTGTGATGGTTTCCAGTTCCTCCCGTGCCCGCTGACCGTATGCCAGGATTTCTTCGACACTGCTGCCATATTTCCGCTTCAAGTTGTTCACCAGGTCAATGCGTTCTTCAACCTTATTGAGCAGCCGGGGGTTAAACTCGATATTCTCAGCATAATTCCGCAGGTCCATTGCCAGGTCCTGTAAATTCGCCAAACTGCTTTCAACCCGTTCAAAATAGGACTCCGTTGCGGAATCAATTTTGGCGAGATCCTGCAAGGATTGGACCGCTTCCCCCAGCATTTCACTGATGCCGGGCGTCTCAGGCGTTCCCTCCTCAATCAGCAGCAGGGCATTTTGCGAAAGGGTTGCCAGGCTTTCCGCGTTTGCCAGACGGATCCGTTCCTGCCGTAATGCCTCTTCTTCGCCTGGTGTGAGCCTGGCGGCGTCAATTTCCTGGATCTGATAGGTGAGCATGTCCACACGGCGGGCAGCATCCTGTTCGCTCTGACGCAATCGCTGAAGGTCCTTACGCACCTTTTGGAGCTGAGCAAAAACCTCCTGATAATCCGCCAAAAGCGGTTCCACATTTGCGAAACGATCCAACAGGCGCAAGTGACTGCGCACCTTTAAAAGCGACAAATGTTCGGATTGGCCATGAATATCGACCAGGAAAGCGCCAATTTCACGCTGCAGGGTGGCGGTGACCATCCGGCCGTTGACCCGCGAGGTGTTCCGCCCTTCCAATCGGATTTCGCGTGCCAGCGTGACAAAATCCGGGTCATCCATCAGGTCTTCCGCCTGCAGCAGCGCCCTGACAGGCTCAGCAATCTCTGGCGAAAGCTTGAAGGTGGCTTCAATCAATGCACTTTCAGCCCCTGTGCGAATAAAGTTCGTATCGGCGCGACCGCCAAGCACTGCCTCGAGCGCGTCCAGGATGATGGACTTGCCCGCGCCTGTCTCACCGGTAAAGATCACAAGCCCATCGTCAAATGCCAGGCGGAGCTGGTGAATAATTGCAAAATTTTTAATGCTCAGTTCAGTTAACATGATTCACTGCCCAAAGACTCCTCACAGGCGCCGACTGCCAGAAAGACGATAATATGCTGAAGGCACCGCCAACACAAGATAGAGAATCTGATACACCAGCGGTAAAACGCCAAGAAGGGAAAAGCTCCCCGATAAAAGGTTGAAAACAAATGCATAACCCATACTCAAGATCAGCGGCAGACCGCCAAGGATCAACCCGACCGTCACAGTCCTGAAAAGGCGTTTGCTGCGCCGTTTTTGGATCACAAACCGCACCGCCTCAGCAATGCCCACGCCAATTGCGGGGGCAAGCAGCACCGTAAAAAAACCAATCACCCGGGTGATGAAGCTGCCAATCAATGAGAGAACCACAGCAATTAGAAAGCCCCAAACAAAATCCAGCGGACGACTGGTATCGAAGGTCTTTTGCTGCCGCGAGACGCAAGCCTTGCAGCGGTAGCCGGTTGGGGTTAGGATGGCTTCTGCAGGCGTGATCGGCGTGCCGCATCGGCTGCAGCGAAGCGTAATGGGCTCTTCTTGAGATGGGCTGCGTTGTTGTCTGCTATCCGTCATGATGATTGTTTACACTATAAACTGGGTTCTGGTCCATGTAAGATGTCAGGTTGCGATAAAAATAACCGGGATCTTCAAAGCGGACCATGAATAAAGACTTCTTATGGGCATTGATCTGAACGCCGTCGCCATCGGCGAGCAAGACAGGCTCCTGTCCGTCCACACTAACCACAGCCTCATGCGTGGTGCGCACCTTGATGAAAACCGAAGCCCCTTCAGAGAGCACCACAGCACGATCAACAGATAGATGCGGGGCAACGGGCATCAGCAAGATGTTGCGAATCTCCGGGGGCAGGATCGGCCCACCAGCTGCCAGTGCATACGCGGTTGACCCGGTTGGCGTGGCTGTGATCATCCCATCGGCAATGTAGCTGAGAATATGGGACCCATTCAAATAGGTTTCCACTTCGATGGGACGCACATATTGCCCGCGCGCCACCACAACGTCGTTGATCACATCATACGCGCGGTGTTCCTGTTCATTGCAAACGCAAGATGCACTGAGCATCATACGTTCTTCATACCGAAAGCTGCCGGACATCAGTTTGGGTAAAATCTCGCGCCAATTTTTGCGGTTCAACTCTGCCAGGAATCCAAAATGGCCAATATTGATGCCCAGCAGCGGCACATCCACCGGCGCACACAGATGGCCTGCACGCAGCATGGTGCCATCACCGCCCAGGGCAACCAGCAGATCAAACGCCCCCTCCTTGAGTGTCTGTCTGAAGGGTTCATCATACAACGAGCCAGATCGTGTTTCCGCTCCTAGTTCTTTCAGGAAACGGCTCACATCCTGCGCAATGTCGAGAGCACCTTCAATATCGGGGTGCGCCATCACAGCGATTTTTTCGGGTGGGGGAATTGTCGCGATCATAATGCCTAATTATAGCCGTTTTTGGCAGGCTTCTCAAACCTGGCGGCAGAATGTCATTCGCCTTCAACCCAGATAAAGTGCGACGGCTCGCTTTCCAAAGCAATTTGACCAATTTCAGTCATATTCAACCCCGGGAAGGAAAGATAATACAGTGACCCTTCCCCAAAAAGGTAAAACCCTTTGGAATCAGGCGTCCAAAACACCCGATCCACCTGGATATCCGTCAGGGTCTGCAAAGACCGGTCGCTGGGCGGCTGGTACAGACGTGCACCCTGCACTGAACCTTCACCAGTCCCCCATGCCACCATCCAGCTGCCATTGGGTGAAAGGCGCACATCGCCTTCTCCCGGCAGAAAAACCTCGTCCCCATCAGCCGAAAACACCAACACACCTTGCGGTCCAGCAGCGATGAACATTCCCCCTGGTTCAAAGTGCACACGCTCCCAATCTCCAGCCCGATACAGGCTGTAATCAGCACGATCTGGCTGCAAAACATAGACCCCGGCGACAATCCCCTCCTGCACAGCACTGTCCTGATCCACAATAAACGCCAGCATCCCGGATGCCGGGTCAAACGCTGCCTGCACAAAACCACCGGGATAGATGAGCGCTTCGGAGATAGCATCCACGTTGATCTGGCGCAGTGAGGATGGGCCATCTGCTGTGAGAGAATAGCTGATAAAATTGCGGGTGTTAATCCATCCCACAAAAACTTCACTCTGGCTGCGCGCAGCGGGCAGATAGAGCGAGTTTTGATCGTCATAGCCCGGCACACGGATGCGCGTCACGTTTTCAGCGCGCCATTCGCCTGTCAATGTGTCCCTGGTCAGTTCCTGTGAGACCAACCAGTTGCCTCCAGAAGACCAAAATGGGGATGCATTGTGGGTAAAAAGCCCATTTAACCGCTCAACGCGGTTATTAAGCGTGTCAAAGACATATAAATCACTCGAATCATTATTCAGAGCCGCGTTAAATGCCAAAAAACGCCCATTGGGGGACCACGCCAGGCCGTTAGTGCGTGTGACCGCTTCCAGGGCATAAAAAGCAAGCTTGCCTTCTTCGTTGACAATTCGCCGTTGCAAAGAAAGCGTCAACAGCGGTGTGATTTTCTGAGGCTCTGTCGCGGGCAGATCAATGCGGTAAAGCGCCAGTTCATCCGTATTCAGTGGAGATCCTGCTCGAACGACAACTGTGGCGCCGTTCGGCGAATGACCTGTCACCAGGTCTTCCGTGTAGATCGGTTGGGGTAAAACGATTTCTAAAATATCACCAGAAACTGTATCCAGGGCGTTCAATATCCCGGCTTGTGCCGCAGGGTAAACCAGCCAGGGGCCTTGCAGCGCATCTGCAGGATCACTTACGCTAGGCGTTTCAGCAGTGGGGATGGGCTCGGTAGGTGCTGGCGTGGACGTCAGGTTGATTTGTGTGGCAGGCTCCTGGGTCAATTGCTGTGTCAAAGCATAAGCGGTGCGCGTTTCGGCTTCTGCCTGTGCAGTGGGCGTTCCTGCCCAGGAAGCTGGCGTGGGTGAGGTTAGCTGGCAGGCAATTCCCACCAACAGCATCAGACCCATCAAGCCCGACCATTTGAACCAGAATTGCTTTGCCATCAAGAGATGTCCTACTCTTCTCCGAGGACTTCCAGGCTCGAAAGCGATGCCACCAGTGCCTTCAACCCGATGCCCTCAAAATAAACCTCCACCGTCTCGTCACCATACTCCAACCGGCTGTTGCGCACCACGCCTTCGCCATACACCGGGTGTTCCACATGCATTTCAGGATAGAAACGCTGTTCACGCGCCTTTGGTGGTGCCGATCGCTTGCGCTGAGAGGGAGAGCCATATTGGCGATCCCATTGATAGACGCTCATATCAAAGGTGCTGCGCCGTTCTATCGGTCTGCTGATGCGCCCCTGTATGAGCTCATCAGGTAGAGGTTGCAAGAAGCGAGAGGGCAGCATGGTCTCATAGCTGCCATAGGGACTGCGCCGCCGCTGTGCTCTGACGAGATAAAGACAGTTCTCGGCGCGGGTGATGCCGACATAAAACAAACGCCGTTCCTCTTCCATTTCCTCCGGGTCATCCATCGAGCGGCTGTGCGGCAGATATTGCTCATCCAGCCCGATGATGAAGACCTGCGGGAATTCCAACCCTTTGGCGGCGTGCAGCGTCAGCAATGTGGGCGCCTCCAGCGTTTCGGGCAGAGTGTCCTGGTCAGCCACAAGCGCCATTGCTTCCAAGAATTGTGCCATGCCCTGATCTTCATATTCCAGCAGCACCTGGCGAAGTTCCAGGACGTTTGCCCAGCGGTCCTGCTCCTCATCCCGGTCATCTGTGATGAAAGCCTGATACTCTGTATCCCGCAGCACCTGGTCAAACAACTCTGTCAACGACATCCGCTCCAAATCCAGGCGCCATCCTGTCAACATTTCCGCAAAGGACTGCAGCCGATCAGCTGCGCGCCCCAGGGCATCGGCTGCCTGCCGGGCATCGCCCCCGCCAAGCGAAAGCAGCACTTCTCCGCTGCTCTGCCCTTTTTGACGGGCGTAATTTTGCAGTTTTTCCAGCGTCACGTTGCCGATCCCGCGCGGCGGCAGATTGATCACACGCGCCAGGCTGATCTCATCCCGGGGGTTATAAATCAACCGCATGAACGAAATCAGGTCCTTGACTTCCCGCCGTCCATAAAAGCGCTGAGCACCGATCAGGCGGTAACTCATATTCGCGCGGCGAAAGGCTTCTTCCAGCAAGCGGGATTGGGCATTGGTGCGATACATGATCGCAAAATCGGACTCTTTGGCTCGTCCCAGCATCACCTGGCGCGCAATCGTATCCACCACATAGCTGGCTTCTTCAATATCATCCTTGGCTTCATAAACGGTGACCCTTTCGCCCGTGCCACGATCCGTGAAAAGGTGCTTTTGCGTACGGTTTTTATTGTCGTCAATCACTGCAACAGCCGTATCCAGGATGGTTTGAGTGGAACGGTAGTTTTGTTCCAGAAGAATCTTTTGTGAATGGTCAAAATCGCTTGAAAAACGGAGGATATTCTGATAATCAGCGCCCCGCCAGCGATAGATGGACTGATCTTCATCCCCCACTACAAAAATATTATGATGAACCGAGGCAAGGTGCGTGAGCAGGTAATATTGCGCCTTATTGGTGTCCTGAAACTCGTCCACCAGGATGTGCCTGAAACGCCGGGCATATTTTTCACGCACCGTCGGGTTGGTCTCAAGCAGTTTGGCAGTATAGAGGAGCATATCGTCGAAATCAAGGGCGTTGCTGCCCACCAGGTAGGCTTGATAGGCTTTATAAATTCCAGCAATCGTCTCATCCCGATAGTTCTCAATGGGATAATCCTCTGGACCGATCAGGTCGTTTTTTGCGCTACTGATCCGGGCGTGCACCTGGTGCGGACGGTAGTCCTTGTCATTCACACCCATCTCTTTGATCACCCGTTTGACCAGGGTGATCTGATCATCAGCGTCAAAGATCACAAAGTTATGGTCAATTGGGAGGTGAGCTGCCTCACGCCGAAGGATACGGCCGCAAATGGCGTGAAAGGTGCCCAACCAGAGACCGTCCGTCTTGCCGCCGAGAAGTGTGTTGACGCGGGTTTCCATCACTCTGGCAGCCTTATTGGTAAATGTAACTGCCAGAATCTGGTAAGGCGGCACGCCCAACGCGGCGATCAGATAGGCGATGCGATAGGTCAGCACCCGGGTCTTGCCCGAACCAGGGCCAGCCAGCACCAGCACAGGACCAGCGGGTGCCGCAACGGCTGCTTGCTGTTGTGAATTGAGTTCTTGTAAGAGATCTGCCATGATGAACAGGATTCTACCGTTGGCACATCAGGGCGTCAACGCTATCAGGACCCTGCATGCCTTTTAGATGTTGAAGCGAATGGTGAGCACGTCCCCATCCTGCACGAGGTATTTCTTCCCCTCCAACCGCAGCTTGCCGTGCTGCCGGGCTTCGGCAAATCCTCCCAGCTCGACCAGGTCCTGGTAGGAGACCACCTCTGCCCGGATGAATCCCTTCTCCATATCGGAATGGATCACACCAGCAGCCTCAGGCGCCAGTGCACCGCGATGCACCGTCCACGCGTGCACTTCTTTTTCTCCAGCCGTGAAAAAAGACTGCTGATCCAATAACTGATAAGAGAGCCTCACAAAGCGGTTCAGGCTGGGCTCTGTGATCCCATATTCCTCCATGAAGATTGCCGATTCCTCCGGCGGCAGCTGGGCGATATCCATCTCTAACCTGGCAGGCATGCAGAGCACCAACGTGCGCGCAAACGGCATGTCCACCTCAATCGGCTCCTGTTCCTCAGATTGGTTTATCACGATCAACTGGGGTTTCAAGCTCAACAGCCCATAACTCGAAAGCATTTTCTTTTCTTCTTCTGAAAAGTCTTCGTTGCGCAGTGGAATCTCATCAGATAGCAATTGCTGCAACTTCTCAAAAAACTCGGTTTCCCGTTCCACCAACGCCTTATCCCTGCCTATCCCGCCCCGCTGACGTTCCTCCGAAAGACGCTGCAGCTTTCGCTCAACCAGGATCAGGTCGTTGAGGATCAGCTCAGTTTCCATTGCTCTCAGATCCCGCTGGGGGTCAACGCTTCCAGCCTCATGCGGCACACTGGGATTTGCGAAATGCCGAATTACATGGATGAACCCGTCCATCTGCGAAAGCGTATTCAAAAGCGGACCAGAAATGCCCTTTTCTGCTGCCTTGCCTTCCAGCCCGGCAATATCAGCATAGGTCACTTTGGCATAGACCACCTTTTTCGGCACGAAGATCTCTACCAACCGTTCCACACGCTCATCGGGTACATCGATCACCGCCGTATGCACCTCCACTTTTCCGCCGCTGATCCCGGTAGGCATATTCCCGCGGGTCAGGGCATTAAAGAGCGTTGTCTTGCCAGATTGGGGCAGTCCAATAATTCCTAATTGCATAATGATCTCCATCCAAAGCAGCCCCACCGAATCGCACAGCAGGGCTGCAAATTCATCTTGTTGATGATTCAATCATACCCGAGAATTGAAATAATCCAATCCGCAAATCACTCCCTTGTTGTGCTTGACCTAACCCTGACAAACGGTTAAAATACGAATACTTAATTAGCCGAAGTGGCGGAACTGGCAGACGCGCACGACTCAAACTCGTGTGCCCTCGGGCATGTGGGTTCGATTCCCACCTTCGGCACCAGGTTTAGCCCGCTAAGCTCATCACACGATTGATGAGCTTTTTGTGTCCCTGGCATATGGCGGTAAAGGGCTACAAGAAATATTTACTGATCAATACAATGGTATGATTCAAGTGAGATGAAAACGTCCCAACTTCAAATTCACTTATTAGGCCCCGTTGAGATTCTATACCAGAATCAAAAATGGACGATCCATCGCCGTATGGAACGGGCGATCCTGTATTATCTGGCTGGTGAAAACCAACCTGTCAGCCGCAGCACCTTGATTGACCTGCTGTGGCCCAATGCTGAAAATGTGGATACACGTCGGGCGCTGCGCACTTCCCTCTCCCGGTTACGAAATGAGCTCCCCGATCCCTCCATCCTGGTCACACAATTGGACCAGGTCTGGCTGGAAAAGAGCTGTTGCGTGGTGGATCTTCCCCAATTTGAAGAGCATTATCGCAGCTTGAAGAATCTTCTGGTTATTCAACACCCCCGTCATCCGCTGCCTGCCCAAATTGTGAACCAGATCCAAGATGCGCTTGCGCTTTGGCGCGGTGACCGAATCCTCGAAGGGGACAATCTCTCGTCCTATCCGGCAATGGATAGCTGGAGGCGAGAATTGAACCAGAAACTGAGCGAACAACGAAAATTCTTGATGCGGAAGTTTGCGGATCATTACCGCATGGTAGGAAAACCCCAGTTAGCGCTTGAACTTCTCACGAAATTGGGCAGGATGGATCTGATGGACGTGCGGCTGCATCTGTTGATCCTTGAAATGCTCACCGACCTCAAACGACATCAGGCTGTGGTGGATTATTGTGACAACCTCGAACTCGCCCTTGAGGCAGAATATTACATGCCCCTGCCAGATGAAATTCTGTCTCGCTACCAGTATTCTCAAATTCAGGTTCAAACCCAATCTGAACAGGACCCACAAAAGTGGCCTGTGACCCCCACCATGCAGCTGCCCTTGATCGGCAGACAACCGGAGCTGGAACAACTCCAGCAAGCTTATTTTCAGGGTGGGTTGGCAGTCATTTCCGGAGAGTTGGGCAGCGGTAAGACCCGGCTGGTACAGGAATTATTCCAAACCCTGACGCCCACGCCAACGCTTCTGTATGCCCCAGCGCTTGAGGTTGAAAACAAGCTGCCCTTTTCTGCCATCGTCCATTGCTTTCGCCATCATATCTCAAAAGACACCTGGTGCGACATCGATCCGGTATGGGCAAACCAGATGATTCGTCTTTTACCTGAAATCACCAATATGAGGGATGATCTCGAACAGCCTGAATATTCAAAATCGCTAACCGAAAGACAGAATCTGTTCGAGGCAATTTCCCGGGTTTTTGAACACCAGGCAGAAAAATATGGACGGATTTTATTTTTTCTGGATGATGCCCAATGGGTAGATTCTCAAACCGTGCAGGTGCTTTCCTATCTGATCGCACTTGGATTTTTTGAAACGCATGGATTGCTGGTTATTGCCAAGCGCACAGAAGAGGTGAACCCTGAGGTTGAGGGGATGATCAACCGTGT
>DIXG01000105.1:20044-23342 GCA_002436005.1 Anaerolineaceae bacterium UBA6086
CAACTCTACCGAGAGACCAACGGTAATCCATTTTTCGCCCTCGAAATAATCCGCCATCTCATGGAGCAGCCATCCAGTATCAAAGATCAAACAACGAGCTTACCACTACCAGAAAGCATCAACGCCCTGATCACTGCTCGGCTGAATAATCTGGATGAGAGATCCAGGAATATCCTGCTTGCTGCGGCAGTCATCGGTAACAATTTCTCATTAGATTTACTGCAATCCATCCTAAATAGCGATACCATGGCTGATATCGACACAATCGAAAGCCTGGTCAAAGCAGGTTTTCTCCAACCCGCAGACAGTGATGTGCATGGACAAAACCGTCTCCAATTTATTCATACCATCTTGCGAGATGTAGTTCTAAAAGGTGGTTCACCCGTCCGGGTTCAGACATACCATCACCTGGTGGCGGAAAACATGGCGAAATCTCCCAAAGCACAGAACTGGGCTGCCATCACAGCCGAACACTTCCTAAAAGCTGGGAACATCCCGGAGGCTTTTCGTTGGTACCTTATAACAGCAGAATATGCCTGGACGCTGAGCGCCAAGGAGGACGTTCTGCACGCTTTTGAACAGGCAGAACTGCTCTACAACACTACCACAGATCCCGCTATCGACCTTGAGGATTTACTTAACCTGTATTATCAATGGGGGGAATTTGCCTATCAGGCGCATCACCTGGATCTGCTCGAAGAGATCGGTGTCAAGCTCCAATTCCTGGGTGAACAGTATGACAACCAGCTTTTTTTGGGGATCTCGCAAATCAATCTTGCAAATGCCTGTTTTCTGCGCTTCAATATGGATACGGGCATGGAATTGATTCAAAAGGCAATCAAACATCTGGAACTGACCGGCGATAGGATCATCATGATTGAGGCACTGCTGCGTCTGGGCAGATTCCAATGGTGGCATAACCAGTTCAATAAAACAATTGAAACCAACGAAAAAGTCTTGGAGATCGCAGAAACCCTGCCACTGGATACACCCAATCTAATATCTCATATTTTTAATGCTCGGCATGGCATCGCGATGTCATTGCATGCCAAAGGGGAATCCGAGTTGACGCTTCAATATGCACAAAAGACCTTTTATGATTATTTCAACAGGCTCAATGCCTTCGATCGCATGCGCATGTATCACATGCTATCCGCTGCTAACCTGATTGCTTGTCACTTCGATCAAAGTAAAGCCTTTATTGAGCAGGGATTGAAGATTTCCCAGCAGATTGACAATGATTTCACTACTGAAGTCTTGATCACAACTCAGGTCAAATGTGAGGTCATCCAGGGACAATTTGATGATGCCTACCAGCATGCTAAAGAAGTACTTGAAATTAGTAAAAAAACCAACCACACTTTTACCATCATCAACGCCAATTCACTGATCGGGGATATCTTCTGCATAATGCAAGATTACACAAATGCTATTCAGTACTACCGGATTGCCCAGATCCGTGCAGGGTATTCAGATTCATCGATATACAAAATCCGAAATGATCTCCACCTGGCACGTGCCCTCTGCCTTCTTGGACAAATTCGAGAAGCACGTGAGCTGATTGAAAATGCTAAAACGTTGACAATAAAAGAGAGTATCGGACAATTGTATGTAAAATCCCTGCTAATCTCAGGCTTATGCGACACCATTGATGGTGATCTTGATTCCTCTGAAGGGAGTCATCGCGCTGCTATGAAACTTGCTGAACGAAAAGGGTTGAAATACGAATTGATTTGGTCAAAAGTAGGGCTGGCACGGGTTGCCCTCTCCAAACACCAGTTTGAAAGCGCAGAAAGATTGATCCACCAGGTGCTCGAGGAAAGCAGGACAATCCATGCTGTCTGGCCAATGCTGCACGGTCTTCAACTATGCTCCCAGCTGCACAAAGCCAAAAAAGATTCGCCCATTGTCGAATACCAGACCCTGTTCCAGAATTTGATGTCAGAAATGGAAGAAAACACCCAATCAGATAACCTGAAACAAGCCTTTTCTCAAGCCAGGCGGCTCTGGGCAGAGGGGCACCACTACCCCTAAAGCGTGTCCACGTTTTGGTAACGGTGAGGTGTTATAGTTAACCGTGGAATCAAAAGGAGAGAACGCGGGCACCTGGCCGAGGGGTCCAAGTGCAAAAGAACCGACAATGCAAAAAGGGAGAGTTTCGAAGCACTGTCGGTTCTTTTTTTATTTAACCAACCTTCATATGGGCAACAGTCACACCTTCGCCGCCCTCTGCACTGCTGCCAAACTCAAACCGATCCACATGGGGGTTATCAGCGAGTGCCTGCCTTACCGAATCGCGCAGTCTGCCGGTGCCTTTGCCGTGAATGATGCGCACAAAAGGTAAGCCCGCCAGATAGGCTTTTTCCAGGTAACGATCCAGTGCCTCCAAGCCCTCATCCACCCGCTGCCCGCGAATATCCAGTTCCATCCCTGGCGATTGCGTCATTGTGGGAAGGGTAATCCGGCTTTTGGGCACCCTGGTCTCTTTAGGTTCTGTCAGCTCCTCGACTTCGCCTTTTCGAATCACATCCGAAAGGCGCGCCCTGATGCGCAGCATCCCAATCTGGGCTTCAATTTCATCCTCGGAGATGGCTGTCACAACGCCATCCTGGTCAATGGAACGCAAATGCACCTTCTCCCCCAGCCGCAATGGACCTTTGGGCTTGAGGACGGGTTTTTTGGGCGCTTCCCGCACGATGGGCTCGGCGACCGCTTCTTCCATCTCCTCAACAACCTCTTCCACCTCATCGACCAAAGCGAGGGGCTGACGGGCTTGAGCTAACCGGCGGCGCAGCTGCTCCAATTCTTCATGCAGCGCGCCTAACTGGTTTTCCGATTTCTGACGGGTCTCCTCAAGCATCTGATAGCGTTCATCCTCAATTTGATCCAGCCGTTTTGCCAGCTCGTTGCGAATAGACTCCGCTTCCCTCTGTGCTTCATCTGCCGTTTCACGCGCCTGGCGTGCCAGGTCGCGCTGGCGATGGATCTCATCCAGCAGATCTTCTGCCCGCAGTTCCGTGGGGTCAATCTCAGCACGTGCGGCTGTGATAATATCTTCTGGCAATCCAAGGCGTTCCGCAATAGCCAAGGCGTTAGATCGGCCCGGCAGTCCAATCGTCAAATGGTAGGTAGGTCTCAGCGTTTTCAGGTTGAATTCCACGCTGGCATTCAACACACCCGGTGTGCTGTGGGCATAAGCTTTCAGCTCAGGGTAATGAGTCGCAATCATGCAGGTGATACTGCGATCCAGCAGGTGCGTCATCACCGCGCGTGCCAGCGCCGAACCCTCCTGTGGGTC
>DIXG01000003.1 GCA_002436005.1 Anaerolineaceae bacterium UBA6086
CCTGCAGTCCACACTATCCCACAAATAAGTGGAATTATAACAAAGAATGATTTGAATGTTAATATTAAACTGAGTAATATAAATACTATTATTGCAGAACCTTTGGAAAGGGTTAGATTTCGTTAACAGAGACAAAGATATAGGGGCTTCGATTTGTCTCCTGGTAAAAGTAAGATTTGACAGTCTGTAAAATTTCTTTCTCCAGGTAGCCATTGGTTTTGGCAACCGTCTTTTGAATCTGGCTGTGCAGTTTGTCTTTCAGCAGGTCGAGTTCTTCGGGCAGCATAAAGCCGCGTGCAAAGATATCGGGTTTGCCAACGAGCTGTCCGGTTTTCTTGTTGACGGCGAGGTTCACGACCATGATGCCGTCCTGTCCCAGGGATTCGCGTTCCCGGACAATGCTGCGATCGACATCACCCACGGTGCTGCCATCTACAAAGATATATCCACCCGGGATGCGCTCGCCGAGGTGCAATTCGCCATTGATAAATTCAATGATCTGACCATTCTCGACGACGGCGATATTGTCTTTCGGCACCCCTACTTCCTGGGCAAGGTTGGCGTGCTGTTTGAGCATGCGCAGTTCGCCATGGATAGGGATAAGGAATTTGGGCCTTACCAGGTGAAGCAATAGTTTCATCTCTTCCTGGCTGGCATGACCGGAAACGTGAACTGGAGCGATATCTTCATAGATCACGTTTGCGCCGCGGCGGAACAGGTTATTGATTGTCCGGTACACCGATTCTTCATTGCCGGGGATAATTTGAGAGGAAAGGATAATGGTATCCCCTTCCCGGATATCAAATTTGTGATTGGTGCCGTTTGCCAGCCTGCCCATAATAGAACGAGGTTCACCCTGTGAGCCTGTAGCCATCAGGACGACCTGGTTATCGGGCATGGAAAGCGATTTTTCAAGGGAGATGACCAGGCGCTCAGGGAATTTTGCGTACCCGAGCTCGCGGGCCATATTCATATTGTCCACCATGCTTCTGCCGGTGAAGGCAATCTTGCGTCCATGCCGCTCGGCTGCGTCCACCACTTGCTGCATCCGGGAAATCAGGGAGGCGAAGGTCGTCACCAAAATGCGGCCTTCGGCTTTTTCAAAGACTTCATCCAATGCGGCGTCAATCACGCGTTCAGACTTGGTCCAGCCGGGCTGGGTGGAATTGGTTGAATCTGCCAGCAACGCCAAAACGCCGCGTTCGGCAAATTCTGCCAGCTTGGCATAATCGGTTGGCCAGTTATCCACTGGTGTATGGTCGAATTTATAATCCCCGGTGTGAACAATCAGTCCTGCAGGTGTATCAATGCCCAGACCAATTGCATCTGGAATCGAGTGACACACGTGGAAGAAGTCCACCTTGAAGGGACCAATCTGAATGGTTTCACCGGCTTTGATGGTACGCAGATCTGCCTTGCCGGATAAGCCGTTGCGGTTCAATTTCACTTCGACCAGGCCGCGGGTCAGCTTGGTGGCGTAAATCGGTACGTTGACGATTTCCAGAACATGCTGGATAGCGCCAATGTGGTCTTCGTGTCCATGGGTGATGATAATCCCGCGAATTTTGTTTTTTTGGTCTTTGAGGTAGTTTTCAAAATCGGGGATGATGTAATCAATCCCGATCATGTCATTTTCAGGGAACATGATTCCGGCATCTACGATCAGGGCGTCATCGCCATACTCGTAAATGGTCATATTTTTCCCCACCTCACCCAATCCCCCAATTGGGATAACTCTTAATATTTTATTGTCATTCATCCTAAATTTCCTTTGATTAATGCTCCTGTGCGCATCTTGATAGTGATTGTTAATTGGTTTTCAACATTTTATAATGGGAAATCCCATTTTGAGGTCTTGTTTTGGTTGCGTCAAATAAAAACGCCCTGCGGCACCAGACCGGGCAGGGCGGAGTACTGCTGTTCTCATTTAATCAGTCAATAATACCATTTCTTACCACTGGGCCGACTTAGCCTTTTCTGTTGCTTACCAAATGGAATTGTAGCATGCCGGTAAACGATTGTCAATCAAACCACACGCAAATTTCTATCCACGAACAGCAAAATATCGGTTTAATCTTAACTTTTACCCAGTTTGTGCTATAATGACTGCCTGAAATGGCCCTCTAGCTCAATTGGTAGAGCAGTTGACTCTTAATCAATTGGTTCGGAGTTCGAGTCTCCGGAGGGTCATTTATCATTTTAAGGACAAATCTCAAGTTGGTTTGGAGTCCCCGTGAGGGGAGGATCTTCGAGTCTCCGGAGGGTCATTGTTCTTTTAAAAAGCTGTGAATGGGGAATGGGGAGTAGGGATTAGGTACTGGGTATTGGGTACTGGGTATTGGGTACTGGGTACTAGGTGTTAGTAAATAGATATTAGGGGATAGGGAAAAATCACTTGAAGTCACACTGGAATAGATCAGCTGCTTTACCACTCACCACTCACGCTTCGCCATTCACGATTCTGCTCTACTTTTCAATTCATCAGCCCTGATTTTCTCAAGGGTGGTTATGGCTGCCCTGAACATGGCTTTTCCGGGGTCTCCCCAATTCACAACATCGTTGATTTTATTCAGCGGAATAAATTTCCGTGCATGGATGTTTCCAGTCGCTGGGTCGGGCGTTTGAGAGAGAATTTTTACAATTCTGCCGGTGAAACGCCACTGGTAGTACACATTTGGATGGTTTTTATTCGGGAAGAATGCCTCAACCCTTTGCACGCCAATGGGCAGCATTTCAGCCAGTGCCACATCCGCTTCTTCCAGTAATTCACGAGCCAGGGTCTGCTCCGGGGTCTCTCCTGCTTCTGGCGTTCCTCCGGGAATCTTCCAGAGTCCCTTTCCCGATTCGTCGATGACCAAAATTTCATCGTGGGCGTTAAAACAAACCGCGTACACCTGTGTACACGGCTGATAACGGTTCATTTCGCTGCGATCCAGGACATCAATCCAGGTCAGCACTGTCTTGCCATCGGCGGTATAAATGGTTTTTTGGTGCATTATCCCCTTCATTTAATGATGAATGCTTGCCATTCAGGCAATATGAGCCTTTTGCCACGCCTGGCGTTATTTGAACAACAGACCAGCTTCTTCTAATGCCGACCTGAGCCGTTCATCACTGCGTGGATCCTGCCCGGTGTAGAATTCCTGTGTGGGGTAGCCAAGGGAAATTATCAGGGGGGATCCGGCGGGATCAAAGGGCTGCAAAATCGTTACGCCGTCAAAGGGGAGCGAGGATGCCATTGACCAAAATGCCCCTGCATAGATCCGTTCGCCTTTGGCAAGGATCACAAAAGGAACGCCGCTCATCGGCATGCCCTGTGAGAAGATGGCGAAAATTTTCTTGTAGGCTTCCTCATTCAGGTTGATGGCGTGGATATCCCAGAGATAATTGTCGATATCCTCAGTGGTGATGATGGGCTCTTCAGCCAGGGGAAGATCCTTCAATTCATAGCGCTGCATATCAGCCCCACCCATTTGCGAATCAGCCACCAGGTAGAGCTCAAAAGCTTCGTCACCTTCGCTGGCAGGTTCTTCGACTTCCGCGGTGGGCTGGGTGCATGCACCCAGGATCAGGGTGACCAGTATCATTGAGAACAGTAAACTTTTCTTCATCTTATCAACTCCCTGCTTTTTGAAAATGCATGGATGGAAAATTTACTTACAGCGTGCTTAATATACCACAAGACTTTCCAATCATGTGATTTGATCTTTTGCGGCTAAATGATTGGGCTATAATAAATCTAAAGATGTAATTTGAGAGGTTCAAGTGACCACCTACCGTTTGGATCCGGAAAAATTTTCACGAGCCCGCCGGAATATTATCCTGACCTATGGATTCCTGAGTCTGATCGGGCTCGGTATCGTGTATCTCAATCTCCGGGATGCGCTCTTTGGCAGCGCCTGGGGGCTGATTCCTTTTGTGTTTTTCCTTTTCTTTGTGGCTGGCGCAATTGCGGTAAGGGAGCGAAAGAAAACCTGGGAAGCGTTTAATATTACCATCAGCGATAATACTTTTGTTTATGCTGTCCCGAAAATATCTGAATTCACCTTGAAGAAATCAGAGATTACCGGGGTCAGGCAGGTGCGGCAAGGGCTGATTGTCTCAACCCGCCTGCGTAAAAATGCCCTGCTGATTTCAAAAGATTTGCGAGACGCAGACTTGCTGGCCATCGGGCGGATTCTGGAGCAGTGGGCGGAAGAGAAAAATTAATCCGATTCCCTCAAATCTTTTTGCATGTGCCATGCCGGTTCATTGACGTGAACTGTCCTGCCCCTGTGATCCACAAAAGACCAGACACCTGGTCTGGGTCCCGTCACTCTGTAGCCCAGCCGCTGGTAAAGGCGGAGTGCACCGACATTATCTCTGGCGACGTTGAGGGTGACGAATGTAAATCCCCGTGTGCGTAAATCCGCTTCAATAAACTGCATCAGGTAGCTGCCTATCCCAAGGCTGCGCCATTCGGGTTTGATGCGGAAAGCAAATACATAGGCATGGGTTTGCCCATTGGCTGAATCTGGTTCACTGCTGTTCAGCAGCACAAAAGCCTGACCGATCAACTCCCCATTTTTATGTTCGACAATCCACATTAAAACGCGTCCCTGCCGGCTGTCACGGTAAATGCTGGCAAACATCCGGCGGTATTTCAAATAAACCCCATGCCACTCCAGGGCAGGCAGGTCCGACCGGTTGACAGGGCGGATGATCAGATCTTCCGGGTCAAATTTCAATTCCGATGGCGTTCGCTGGGTCATTGTGTTCTGAATGTTCTACTCGTGCGCGTGCTGTTCTGTGTCTACCAGGACTTTGAGCAGGGCTTTTTCTTCTTCATGGGAGCAGATTTCCCCATCCAGCCAGGCATCTCGCAAGGCGGTCAGGATTTGCCCGTATGCCGGTGAAGGCGGCAACCCCATCTTTCTCAAATCGACTCCTGAGGTGTGCGGCTCAACGGCAGCCCACTTGCTCATGTACTGCCACAGCAGTTCGCGGATGGCAGGATCTTGATTGAGGATGTGTGCCGCATACAGTGCCAGCTGCGGCGCTTTTTCAAGCTCCTGGACCACCTGGCTGGGTTTTGATCCGGGGAGTTCCGGCAGGACTTGGTTGAGCCTGCTGGTTGCGATCAGCAATTTCTTGAGGTCGCTTTTAAAGCGTAAGCGTGAGACAATCGAAGCCAGTGTGGTCTCTGGCAGCCGCCCAAGCCAGACCAAATAGCTGAGCGTCTGACGCAGGTTTGGGGGCTCGGAAGTACCGGAAATATTCCAGATCGGGTCAATCTCCTGGGTCTGGATGGATTGGAGGTCATGTCTGAGGGTGTGGTTGCGGGGAAGATCAGGGTGGATGGCGTTCAGGATTCCCAGTTCGCCCAGCCGCTCGATCATCTCCGCCGCTTTGGGCTCTGCCAGGATCAGGTTGATCTCGTGTCGCAACCTTGCCCCAGTCAGCTTATCCAGCAAGGGCAGGCTTTCATCCATCAATGCCAAAGTGCGGGGTTCGATCCGAAAACCAAAGCGCTGTTCAAAACGTACGGCTCGCAGCAGTCGGGTGGCATCATCCACAAATGAGAGAGCGTGCAATACCCGGATATGTCCTTTGTGCAGATCATCCAATCCGCCCCAGTAATCATATATTTTCCCAAAATGGTCACCATCCAGGCGCAATGCCAAGGTGTTAATGGTGAAATCTCGCCGATGCAGGTCCATTTTGATGCTGCTGGATTCAACCGTTGGCAGGGCAGCAGGCTGTTCATAGAATTCAGTCCTGGCGGTGATCAGGTCCAGATTTTTGGGTAAGTCAACCTTGCCCCTATCCTGGTCGATTTGGAGCTGGCTTGCCAGGTCCTCTCTGAGGGCACTGATATTCCATTTGGCGGTGCCAAAGCGCTGATGGCTGAGCACCTTTCCGCCGAACCGGTCTGCCAGGCGCTGGGCAAAGAAAATAGCATCGCCTTCCACAACCACATCAAAATCCAGGCTGGGACGATCCAGCAGCAGATCGCGCACAAAACCACCCACGATAAAAATAGGCAGGTTGATTTTGTCTGCTTCAGCAGCCAGCGCGCGTAATAATGCCAGACGAGCAGGCGGCACGGCTTTGGTGAGCTTGCTAATGACCGCTTGCTGCGAGGGGAGTTCCGGTTTGGGTGTCAGGGTTTTGAGGAAGTCCGTCCGAGTGACGATGCCAATGATTTCATCTGTGTCTGGAGATACAACAGGCACCTGGCCCCACCCGGTCGTTCCCATCAATGATTGAAGAGTATCCAGGGAAGCATTCGAAGGGATGGTGACATTTCCGGCTGCCATCAGACTTTCGACGGTCAGGTCAAGGCCGTGATTGATGGCGCGGTCCACCTCGCGGCGATTGAGCAAGCCGACCACCTCGCCTTTGGCAACCACGGGATAGCCTTCATAACCATACCGCTGCATCAGGCGATGCGCCTCGCTTACCGGGGTTTGCGGCGTGAGGAGGAGCGGGTTTTTGGACATGATGCTGGCGACGGTGACAACCGGTTTGACGTGTTGATCCAGTGTGGCGATCATCTCATCAAAACAGGTATCCAGGAATCTCTGGGTGCCAGCCTCGTCCAGTGACTCATCAGGGCGAATCAGGGCTGATGCGGCACGCTTGTGTCCGCCGCCGCCCATGGCTTCAGCAACCGCGGCGACGTTCACCTGGTCACTGGTGGAACGTGCTACCAGGCGAATGCCCTGCTGGGTGGAGACCAGGAGTAAGAGCGCGTCTGGATTGAGAACATCGCGCATCTTGTGGGCTACGCTCGAAATTTCGTCTTTCACATCCATCGCGTTCGCTTTTGCAGCCAGGATCGTTTGGTCATGAATCAAAAAGGTCTGAACCTCACGCATGAGCCGGTCATAGAGCTTGCGCTGCTCGGATGAAAGCGGTGGATAGAGGAATTGCCCAACAATATCCAGGTTTGCCCCCCTTGCAATGCAATAAGCGGCTGCCCTCAGGTCTGCTTCGGTGGTCGACCCATAGCCAAAGGAGCCTGTGTCTTCATACAGTCCCAGCGCCAGAGTGGTGGCTTGCAGGGGGGTGATGGAGACATTGTCCTGCTGGATGCGAGCTACCATCTGGCTGGCGTTTGAGCCTGCAGTCACAAGGTGCAGTTCCCATGTCGGGTCGATCTCTTCCCGGATGGGGTGGTGGTCGTAGACGACAACCCGGGTTTCGGGGCTCATCCCCTTCAGGGTGATCAGGGACTGCGTATCCACCAGGTAAATTACTTCGATGGGTTCACGCGGCAGGTCCTGATAATCGATGTAAGGTAGGTTCTTGCCAAAGCGCGCCAAGAAGCGGCGTCCGTTGCGGTTAATGTTGCGCGGCAGGAGCGGAATCGCATCGGGATGGATGAGCCATGCGCCTAATTGCGAGGCGAGGGCGTCCATGTCAGCCTGTTCATGGGTCAGAATGACGTTCATGATCTAATCAATCCACCAGTATGCCTGGTTGTCGAGATTAAAGAAATTATATACTGTTTGTGAAAGGCGTGCGAACAGGCGGTTGCCCTCATCAAAATCGAGCCGAATGGGGTCATAGACGAAAATGGTCAGGACGTAATCCTCACCAGGAGTGAAGACGATCGCCACATCGCTCATTGATCGCAAAACGCCATCCAGTTCCTGCACCCAACCGTGTTTGTGGGCAACAGCAGCATCTGGCGGCAAGCCGGCTTCAATCAGCAGTCCAATCTTGTTTGCCGAGAGAATATCTACCATCAGCTGACATTCCGCCTGGCTGATCTCACCCGGAAAGGTTTGCGTGAGCAATCCGCTCCCATCTTCGGCACAAGTATGGATCGAAGACAGCAGCAGACCAACCTCTGATGCAACAGTCTGATTGTAAACATCGGGATCGAGGAAGACATCGGTTCGGGTATTTGCGGGGGTTTGATAGAGCTTGAGCACCGGCGCACCCAGGTAGAAATAGCCTGCCAGGAAGGTGTTTTGCATCCCGAGGGCTTCCAGGTCTTCGCTGACCATCAAGGGACCGCGAATCTCATCCAGATAAGTGGACATTAATGCGTCGGCGGGTGGATTCTCGGAGAAAATGATCATTCTTTCCAGCAGGTTGACAGCCTGTTCGGGTGTGGGTTCTTCCAGCGCTCGCAAAACAGAGATCATGATGGGTATCTTGATTGTGCTGGCACCTGTGAAGGCAATGTCGGGGGTCACCGGTTGTCCGTTTTGGCTTGCAAAGTGCAGTTTCTGACCAGAGCTCGTGGATTCGAGGTAGATTTCGATCAATCCATCAAATCCGATCCAGTCCATTTGATGATGAAGAAAGGCTTCCAGTATATTGAGACCTGCGTCGCTGGCTGAAACCTGCGTCAGGAAGAGTTCGGCTTGCCGGGACGTGGAATCCAGCAGGGCGGAACGAAGGGTGCTTACGGCTGCGTTCAGGTCCAGACTGGTGCTGTCTGCGCTGATCTGAAAATTAGTTGTGCCGGGAATGGGGGAGACAGGGCTGCCAGGTTGGGCATAGCGAGGCATAATCTCACGGGTCAGGTATGCCCGCATCTGGTCCTCATCCACGCTGGCTGTCAGCGGGAGGGTGACTGGCGCCTGTTTTTGTTTACCCCACAGGTACTGCCAAAAGCTGATCCTGTTAATTTGGCTGGCGGCATCATTTGCCAGGGCTGGTGCATCGATTGAAAATCCCAGGTCAGCCGGTAAAACCTGGAGGGTTGAATTTTCGATTTTCAGAGTTATCGGGAGATGATAGAACTCGGAAAGGCGCGCAGCCGCCTCGTCCTGATTCAACCCGCCAACTGGGAGCCCGGCAATGGTGCTGCCATTGGGAAAGATGACAGGCTGGCTGGTGTAACGGTTATATTCAACGATCGTGATGGTGAGGCTGCTGAGGATAAAAAGCACGCCCAAAGCGCCCAATGCCCACCACAAAGTTTTTGATTTCATGCGTGCTCCTGCCGAAAGTTCATTTCATGATTCTACCAGAGAGGGTGTGGTTGTGTTATTGACTGTAAAACAACAATTGAAACCTGAGATTGACTTACCGCTGGCTCAGATTCGCTCTGCTGGCATATTCAGGCGAAAAGGGACTGCTGAATGTTGGGAGATATGGGCTTAATGGGTTTAATGGGCTTAATCGTTACCTGACAGGAAAAAATGTGTTAAAGTATATGAAGGCTAAAACATGTCGAAAAAATCTGGTGTTTTGCCTGGAGGATTATAATGAAGAATTCTGATAAGAATACAGCCAAAGGGCTGGCCTGGACTGCTGGAGGCGCCATCAGTGCGGGCATTGCAGCAGCAGCCGGATGGATCATCTACAGCCGAAAATATGTTCGGCACAATATTGAGATGGACAAAGCGCTGGACGCCGACCGAATGGATTTTCATTCTGAGCATGCGGGTCGCCTGAGTTATTACGAGGATCGATCAGGTGAAGGCACGCCGCTTGTCCTGTTGCATAGCATCAACGCTGCACCAAGTGCCTTTGAGATGAAACCAATTTTTGATCATTACAGAGGAAAACGCCCGGTTTTTGCGCTGGATCTGCCGGGTTTTGGGTTCTCTGAGCGTTCTGAAAGGGTTTACAGCCCTTTATTATATCAACGCGCTATTATCGATTTTTTAGAGGGGGTTGTTGGTGCACCAGCGGATGTGGTAGCGCTTTCGCTGTCGAGTGAATTTGCTGCACTTGCAGCAATATATGCGCCTGATTCCGTTCGATCGATAGTGATGATCTCTCCCACCGGCTTTCAACCGCCCAAGACAGGAAGACTGGCTGAGAGTGCACGACAACGGGGTGCCAAGAACAAGGTTTACTCCGGTCTGGCAGTTGGATTGTGGAACCGACCCTTTTATGATCTTGTTTCCAGCCGTCCCAGCATTGAACACTTTCTGAACCTCAGTTTTGAGGGATTGGTGCCGGAGTTATTGGTGGACTATGCTTACCAGACCTCGCATCAGCCAGGTGCTCAATATGCGCCAACCTACTTCCTGAGCGGTAAGCTCTTCACACCGGCTGTCAGGACAACAATTTACAAGGTTGTGACTCAACCTGTTCTCGTGGTTTACGATCGGGATCCTTATACCAATTTTGAAATGCTTCCCGTCTTGCTGTATGACAGTAAAAACTGGTGGGGTGTGCGTGTTTCGCCCACGAAGGGCTTGCCGCACTGGGAGCAGCCTGAAAAAACCTTCAGCGCAATGGACCAATTTTGGTCGGAGCAATAAAAACGCCCTATGCGATTAAAATGTATTGCCTGTGATGTGATGGCGCGGCCGGTCTATTTTGCTGCCGCCCTCTCGCCGCACACAGTTGACGTCACTATGCAGCCTTTTGGGCTGCATATGAGACCGAACAAATTACGGGAAACACTGCAAGCTCAAGTTGACGAGGTTGACCCTGCACGCGGATATGATGCGGTGGTGCTTGCTTATGGGTTATGCGGAAAAGCAACCGATGGGTTGAAGGCGGCTCAACTGCCGTTGATAATTCCCAGAGCCCATGATTGCATCACGCTGTTTCTTGGCGGAAAGGGTCGCTACGCCGAGGAATTTGAGCGCTGTCCGGGAACTTACTGGTATGTGAGAGATTTTGTCGAACGCAGTGCATTGGATCCCATCCCACTTTCGATGGGTGGCTATACTTCAGACGATGCGGACGCCATTTTTGCCGAGTTTGTTGAGAAGTATGGGGAGGATAATGCCCGATATCTGGTAGATGTTCTTGGGAATTGGCAGTCGCATTATGAACGGGCTGCATATGTCGATCTTGAAATTGGAGAGGGAAGCGATGCAGCAGAAAAAGCCCGCAGTGATGCGGATGCGAATGGATGGCGCTTTGAACAGCTCACCGGTGACCTGGTATTGATCAAACGGCTGCTTTGGGGAGATTGGGGTGAGGATGATTTTCTGGTTTTGCAGCCAGGAGAAACGATTGAAATGATTGGCGGCGCTGAAATAATTCAGGTTGCCAAACCCTGATTCCTGCTATTGAGATAAAAAAATAAGCGCCTATCCCCAAAAAGGGCAGGCGCTTTGAAATGCTTAGGTGTGGAAGTTTATTTTTCCAGCATCTCTTCTACGATGGGTTCGAGCATTGATAAGCCTGACAAACCTGCTGCTCGACGCACCAGGTTGCGATCCTCATCAAACAGGAAAAAAGCCGGCCAGATCTCGTTCTCAAATGATTTTTTGGCTTTATGCATGTTATCCACACCGCAAGGCTCCACAATTCCAAATTCAGCGATAGCTTCCTTCACTTTTTCGATATTGGTATCTGACTGCATCCTTGGGCAGTGAATGGCTACCATTTTCAAGCCTCTTGGCACAAATTTCTCGCGCCAGGCTTGCAGTTTTGGCACGGTTGCATGGCAAACATGGCAGCTTGTTGCCCAAAAATAGATCAGCAGCGGGCTGTCTCCCTGGTCCAGGACCTCGGGTTCTGCGTTGAGCCATTCTGTGATGCCATCCAGGGATGGGATATGTGTGTGTAGGTGTAAGGGCATGGGTGTTTGATCCTCTTATAGCGTGTCGTCGCCGGGTTTCCAGTTGGCGCCGCACAGACCACCAGCCTGCAGTGCTTCCAGCACACGCAGCGTCTCATCCACACTGCGCCCGACATCCATATTATGCACCACGGAATATTGCAGCACACCCTCCGGATCAATGATGAATAAGCCTCGCAAGGCAGCGCCTTCCTTTTCCACCAGTACGCCATAGGCTTCGGCAACCTCATGGGTGTGATCCGATGCCAGGGGATATTTTGTGCCTTCGATTCCATTCTGGTCCTGCGGCGTTCGCAGATACGCTCGGTGGGAATATGTTGAGTCCGTCGAAACACCCAGCACTTCTGTGTTCAGTGCCAGGAAATCCTCATATTTATCCGAAAGCGCTAAAATCTCCGTGGGGCAGACAAAGCTGAAATCATAGGGGTAAAAGAACAGCACCAACCATTTACCTTTGTAGTCATCCAGGGTTACGACCTTATCCAGCTTATCCGTGTTCTTCGTGCTGAGCATTTCAAAGTAGGGGGCTGGTTCTCCAACCTTGGCATAAGTGAACAATTCCATTGTAGTACCTCCGTATTTTTATTATTATTTGTTTCATTTCACGAAGTGATTATACTACAATTATGACCTTAATTGTAAGGTTCAATAGATTGTACACCACCCAGGCTGTTGACCTCCAGAATCCAACGGCTGCCCGGGCTGGCCATCTGGAATAATTGGGCGTCTGAAGTGGTATAGATATAGCGTTCCCCATCACCAGAGAATCGGATCTGGTATTTTTCAGTGCGCTCTCCCTCGCGCTGGTCCCCTTCAAGCGCTACATAGGGCCAGGAAGGATAAACATCGCTTCCTGTTTCAGTGATTGCATCCACAATGACCCAGCCTAAATAGGTGTAGTCGCAATAATCGTCGTAGACATCATATACGCATTCCTGGACGACCTCGCCAACGCCTGTGCCGGTATCCTCAACATAGGCTTCCCCACAGACTTCCGTGGCGTTAGCTTGGGGCTGATCTGTTGTATACCGATAGGTTGATTTGCAAGAGCGGATATCTGCGCCGCCCGGAATCTCATCCCACCAATCCTGATCCGTGACGGTGGTATAGGCTTCAATGTTGACGCTGCGTTCCCAGGCAACATCGGTCACAGTGGCTGTGATCTCGTCCGTTCTGAACAACATCATCATCAGCGCGATCGCACCAGCCAGACAGGCAAGTATGGCGATGATCCCAAAGAGGATCGCGCCGCGACTGAGTCCTTTTTTGGGCTCAGGGGTCGTGACACGCGGTGCTGCTTCGGATTTTTCCGCTTCGGAAACGGTTTTTACCCTTTGCCCAACCTGGCGTGCTTTACCACCCAGGCTGAGGTCACCACCGCAGTTGCTACAGAGCTTTGCGGTGGCAGGGTTCCTCGTACCACAGTAAGGGCAGTGAATGTCTGGCCCAGTTTGTGCCATCCGGATCAACGCTTCGTCTTTGATGAAGTTGAACCGCTCTTCATCCACCTGCAAGAATTGAATATCTGTGGGTTGCGGGGCGCCGCAGCTTGTACAGGTTTTAATGGGTCCGGGGTTTTGTGTGTCACACGAAGGGCAGATCCAGATCAGGGGTACGAAACCAATTGTTTTGCGAGCCATTCTTCCTCCGGGGTGATGTCAATCCATGTTATTTTCTCTATTATAGATAAAGTGCGGGGTTATGTCTATAATGACGCCAAACTGAGATGGAATATGTACCTTCTCAAATTCTCTAGAAATGTTATGAATAATCTAATAAATGTTCAGTATAATGGTTGCTTGGTTTGCTGAATTACGCAAGGCAATTTATCATGAATAATGTTGAATCATTGACCTGAAATTAGTTATTGGCAGTCTCTTTTGGTTAGGAGAGTGTACAAAACCAAAAATTTATTTTATGAGTCGATATAATAAGATTATCAAGAATACTGATAGGCAGTGACGGAGGAAAAACGTGGCAGAAAGCTCAAAGAAACAGAAGAAAGTGCGGCTCGGCTGGTGGATTTTGCTGGCAGTGATTGTTATCGTGGCGGGATTGGTGGCATGGCAGTGGTTCAGTGCACGCCAGGCAAGAAGCCAGATGCTAGCAAGTTTACAAATGGAACCTTACCAGCGCAGGGATCTAAATGCGAGTATTTTTGGGACAGGCACTGTCCAGCCGATACAAACGGTGATGCTCACCTGGGCAACCAGTGGCATTGTGGGTGATGTTAACGTGTCGGTTGGGCAGCATGTTGAAAAGGGTTCAGTGTTAATGACGCTGGATCCTGATTCGATCTCTGTCGATATCCTGCAGGCTGAGATCGACGTGATCAACGCACAAAATAGCCTCGATGATCTTAATGACAACTGGGAATCCGATCTTGCCCAGGCTAAATTGGACCTGCTGAATGCTGAAGAAGCCCTTGATGATTTGGAGAACCAGCGTCAGATCATGAATTATCAGCGCTGTACAGATGAAAGAATTGAGGAACTGGAAGACGATTTGGAGGTAGCGGAAAATTTGTACAAAATCCGGCAATCTCCCGAAAACCTCCGTCTCGTCAACACCGCGCAAGCCAATTTGAATTATTGCCGAGCTGATTACTCGGAGCGCGAGGTAGCAGAAGCAGAACTGGAACTTGCCCTGGGTGAAGCCAGGGTGGCAGCCTTGCAGGAAAAAGTGGATCTGCTATCTGATGGACCGGATCCTGACCGAGTGCGAATTTTGGAAATCCAGCTTTCGATTGCACAGTCCCGATTAGACAGCCCGCTCATTGAATCCCCAATCGATGGAGTTGTGACAGAGGTCCCTGTCAAACGTGGTGATGTCGTTCAGGTTGGTCAGCAGGCTGTGCGCATTGATGATCTTTCTAACCTGTACCTTGACGTCCAGATTTCAGAAATTGATATTCCTGAAGTGAGCGTGGGTCAACCCGTCGAACTGGTCTTTGACGCCTATTTTGATACGACCTTTAATGGTGAAGTGGTTGAAATTGCCCCGGTGGGTCAGAGCGTACAGGGTGTGGTTGAATACAATGTACGGATCAGCTTGGAAAATGCGGATGAACGGATAAAGCCAGGGATGACAGTTGCCGTCAACATCCTTGTGGATCAAAAATTTAGTATTTTTGTTGTACCGAATGACGCGATCGTCAGCCTGGATGGACGGGAAACAGTGTTTGTCCAGCGCAATGGTTCATTTGAGGCTGTGCCTGTAACCTTAGGGAGTTATTCTGATTTTTACAGTGAAGTCATTGAAGCTGATATTGCTGAAGGTGAAATGCTTGTATTGAATCCGCCGCGTGAAATTACCGGGGTGATGCCGTTCAATGGTCCTCCCAATGGTGGCGGTTTTGGCGGGTTTGGAAATTAGGATGATGATGACCGAGCAAGAAAACGTCATAAAAGTTGAAGATATGACCAAGGTCTACCAGATGGGTGAGATCGAGGTGCATGCGCTGAGAGGGGTCAGCTTCTCGGTGCGAAAGGGCGAGGTGCTGGCGATCATGGGTCCATCGGGCTCCGGTAAGTCTACCTTGATGAATATGCTGGGCTGCCTGGATGCCCCGACATCGGGTGATTACTATTTAGAGGGTGAGCTGGTTTCCACGCTGGATGATGACCAGCTGGCATTGGTGCGCAATCATAAAATTGGGTTTGTGTTTCAAACCTTCAACCTGCTGCCCAGGGCAACGGCGCTGGCAAATGTTGAACTTCCGCTCCGCTACGCTGGAATCAAAGAAAACCGACGGGAACTTGCCAAGTCCGCGCTTGAGTCAGTGGGCTTGGGCGATCGGATCACACACAAACCGAATGAGCTTTCAGGTGGACAGCAGCAGCGTGTGGCGATTGCCAGGGCATTGATCAATGAACCGGCGATCATCCTGGCAGATGAACCCACTGGTAATCTGGACACGAAATCTGGCGAAGAGATCATGAATTTGCTCCTTGATCTGAACAAAACCAAGGGCACCACGCTTCTGCTGGTAACGCATGATCCTGATGCGGCAGCGGTGGCAGAGCGTATCATTCATATTCGAGATGGCAGGATTGAAAAGGAGGAGGTGCGAGTTTGAACTTTCTCCTGAATATCAAAGAAGCCCTGCAGAGCCTGAACGCCAATAAGACGCGCTCTTTACTGACCATCCTTGGGATTGTGATCGGTGTTGCATCGGTAATCGCCTTGCTTTCTTTGGGTGAAGGCGCTGGCAATTCCATCACGGGTGAAATTGAAAGTATTGGCACCAACGTGATTTACATTTTGAACGGAAATACCAACGAAGAGGTCACTAATCCCAAGGAGTTGACCTTGAGGGATGCCCAGGTATTGTCCTCCTCACGGCGTGCAACAGCAATTGCCTATGTGGCGCCTGTCTTTTCTCGCAGCAGTGAGATCACTCACTCTGGGAACAGTAAGGAAACGGCCATCCTGGGCAGCACACCAGATTACCAGTTTGTGCAAAACCTCACCATGGCGGAAGGTGAATTCATCTCCGAAGCGCAGGTGGAAGGGCGCAGTGCGGTGGTGGTTTTGGGTCCTGAAATTGCCACTTATTTGCTTGGGCGAAATACGAATATTGTTGGCAACACCGTTCGAATCGGCGGCTATCCTTACCGAATTGTAGGTGTGACTGAAGCTAAAGGTGGCAGCGCTTTTAACAACCCGGATAACAATGTCTACATCCCAATATCCACTGCCCAGGCTCGGCTGCCGCATGACAATTCAATTGGGCAGGTGCAGTATATCCTGGTTTCGGCTGTTGATGCCGAATCGGCTGATTTGGCGATCCAGCAGATCAGGGAAGTGCTGCGCATGACACACCGTATCCCACCGCGCAACCCGGATGACTTTACCATATTGAATCAGCAAGATTTCCTGGCGGTGGCTGCCTCGATCACTAATGTGCTCACGATCTTCCTGGGGGGCATTGGCGCAATCTCACTGCTGGTGGGTGGGATTGGGATTATGAATATCATGCTCGTATCTGTGACAGAACGTACCCGGGAGATTGGTTTGCGCAAAGCGCTGGGTGCGCGCAAGAAAGACATTTTGCTGCAATTCCTGACAGAGTCTGTTCTGTTATCATTGATCGGTGGGCTGATTGGGATCGCCCTGGGGTGGGCGATATCGGTTGTGGTGGGGCAGATTGCAGTTAGGTCTGGTACCTACCTGGATGTGGCAGTGACCATGAACTCCGTGTTGTTGGGGACGCTCTTTTCTGCGGCAGTGGGTATCTTCTTTGGCTATTACCCAGCCAACCGTGCCGCCTCTCTGGAACCGGTGGAAGCTTTACGTTACGAATAAGCGTGCTAAAACCCCGAAAAACCGGATATGGATGTCAAATTTCAACAGATTATCGACAAGGTGTAGGGTGATCGTAGGGTAATCGTCAAGTAAGCCTTGAAGCTATTTGCTACAATGTTGATAGCTAAGACACTTTTCTTCTCCTTCTGATGAGCGCCAGGGTCGGCGTCCCTGGCGCTCTACAATTTAACAGAAGACGGATTGTTTGTGAATGGGGAACTTTATTATATTTTTTAGCATTCAGCAGCACAAACAAAGCGCAAAAGCGCTATCCCCTGATCTGGTTTTCGTAATCTGAATAATTTCCCAAATATTCTGTTGTGCCGAAGCCACGCATGACCACAACCCGGTTAACGATCCGGTCCAAGAAATATCGGTCGTGAGAGATTGCCAGGATCGTGCCGTCAAAGTCCAGCAAGGCATCCTCAAGCACTTCGCAGGAGGGAATGTCGAGATGGTTGGTCGGTTCATCGAGGATAAGGAAGTTCGCACCTGAGAGGGTGATTAGCGCGATTTGCAGCCGCGCCTGCTCCCCGCCGGAGAGTGACCCCACAGGTGTGTCGCGTTGTTCATAGGTGAACAGGAATTTCTTCAGGAAAGCCACCCCGCGGTTCTCGGAAAAGTTACCTGCTTTGCAAATGGTTTCCAGCAAGGTGAGTTTTGGGTTCAACGTCTCAAATTCCTGGGCGTAATAACCGGTTTTGATACTGGGGCCAAGATAGATCATACCGGAATCAGGCTCAAGCTGACCCAGGATCATCCGGACGAGGACGGATTTACCGGAGCCATTCGGCCCGATCATACCCACCCGGTCGCCGTAGCGCAGCAAAAGGTGGATATCGGTGAGGACAGCATCCTCACCCTTTCCATCCACCCTGGGGAATTGCTTCATGAGGTTTGTGATTTCCAACACCTTTTCGCTCCCGCGCCATCCGCCCAGCTGAATCTCAATCTTGTCCTGATCGAGAAGTGGTTTCTCGATCTTGTCCATGCGCTCAATTCGGTTGAGGATGTTCTTTCCGCGAAGGGAAAACTTGGCGTTGTCATAGATCTTGCCCCACATCAGCAGCCGTTTGGCAGCCTGTTCCAGCCGGGTGATTTCCTTCTGTTGAGCTTGAAAACGATCAGCCTGCCTTTGAAGCAAGACGCGCTTTTCGAACATATACTCGGAATAATTTCCTTTGAATTGTGTGATCTTACCAGCCTCAACCTCCAGGATTTCGTCCACGACCATATCAAGGAAGTAGCGGTCGTGCGAGACGATCACCACACTGCCCTGAAAATCTTCAATCAAAGTTTGGAGCAATGCTTTTCCCTGCAGGTCTAGATGGTTATCAGGTTCGTCCAGCAAGAGGATATCCGGTCGGCTGATAATGATGCGCGCCAACCCAAGCAGCTTTTTCTGTCCGCCGCTTAGATGCTGGACCTGAAGCTGCATCTCATGTTGTTCAAACCCGATTGATGCCAGGAGGGATCGGATGCGTCCTTCCAACCCTGGCCCGCCCAGGCTGTTGTAAGTTGCCAGTAGATGTTCTTGCTGGCTGAGCAGGTGCGTCAGCCGTTTTTCATTGCTGTAGTAGGCAGGGTCGGAAAATTTTTCTTCCAGCACAGCCAGCTCTTTTTCAAGGGAGAGAACGCGCACCGCACCCTCGCGAACCACATTCAGCGGGGTTGAATCTGGCGCCAAGTCGACATCCTGTGCCATATAGGCTATTGTGCTTGTTTTTTCACGAAGGATGAATCCTTCATCCGGTTTCAGCTCACCCAGAATAAGTTTGAGCAGAGTCGATTTCCCACTGCCGTTTGCGCCGATCACACCAAAGCATTTTTCCTGGATTTCACAGGATGCCTGCTTGAAGATCGGCAAGGAAGGGTATGAAAAGGTGACTTTATCGAGGCGTAATTTGATCATGGCAATTAGGTGGTGTGCGATCGAGTCTTTGTGAATGATGACTGGAACATAGATGAAATCACGAAATCAATAACCTGGCACGTTCCCAAACCACATCAAACATCTCCTGAGTCAGTCGGCCTGTGAGGGTGTTTTGCTGGCTGGGGTGGTAGGAAGCCAGCAGCCAGGGCAGTCCTTCGCCCAGATGATAGAGGGCATTGTGGGCGAACTCGATTTTTGGTAGTGTCATCCCATTCACCTTATACGCTCTTTTTATTCCATCAAAGGCAATTTTGCCCAGTGCCACAAATCCCTGTATATGGGGGATTAGATCCATCTCAGCAACCAGCCAGGGCAGGCAATTTTCTATCTCTACGGTTTTGGGTCGGTTTTGCGGCGGTACGCAGCGGCAGATGGCTGTGATGAAGACGTCGTTCAGGACCAGTCCATCACCGGGATGGTCAGCAGTTGGCTGATTGGCAAATCCCGCCCTGTGGAGCGCCGGGTAGAGAAAATCGCCGCTGGCATCTCCGGTGAACATGCGCCCGGTGCGGTTGGAGCCGTGCGCGCCGGGTGCCAGTCCGACGATCATGATTTTTGCCTCAGGGTCGCCAAAGCCAGGCACCGGCTTGCCCCAATACACCTGATCCTGGTAGGCTTTGCGCTTGGTGTGGGTAATCTCTTCACGCCATGCGACCAGGCGGGGGCAGCGCTGGCATTGGATCAATTCTTTTGTGAGAGCGCTCAATGTTTCAGACATGGGTCTATTCTAATGCAATTTATGCATTCGTAGTGCATGCGTGATTGCCCTGGATTATAATTTCAGGATGGCGAACAATAAGATCATTCCTCGCTCACACCAATCCACTTCCCCAACCCTCCTGACGCTGACCACCATCCTGCTGTGGTCTTTCGGTTCACTGGTTGCCAGGCTGGTCGCCATGCAGTCAGCCTTTGTGCTGCTTTCAATTTCCTTTTTGTTCTCATTTGCCACGATTTTTGGCTATTTGCTGATTACACGGCAAATTTCGCTGTCTTGGTTCAAGCACATCCCCTTGATGCATTTGTTCATTGCCCCGCTGGGCTATTTTGTCTATTCCGTTGCCATCAACCAGAGCTCACGGGCATTTGACAGCATCTCAGAAACGACGCTGCTGAATAACACCTGGCCGATCTTTACTGTTTTATTCTCTGAGATCTTGTCCTCTCAGGTTAAGTCTAAATGGACGAGAATCTTGGAAACAGCCGGAATTTTTCTGGGTTTCTTCTCACTTATCACCTTGGTGACCGGCGGCAACTTCAACTCAATCCAGTTGAACCTGCCCGGTGTGCTGTGGGGCTTGCTGGCGGGCGTTTCCTACGGATTTTTTGGCGCCTACAGCGGCACCTTAACAGAGGTGGAACAGAAAAGGTTTTTGCTGGTGGCGATAACCATCAGTCTATTGCTCATCCTTCCCTTTACCGCCTTCGAAGTTGGAAAAATTGCACCCCTCACGGTAATAGACCTGCTGGCGGCCTTTACGATGGGCGCGCTCCTGGATGGCGTGGGGTATATCCTGTGGATGCGTGCGATCCGTATCTCGCGTGAGAGGGAATCCCGCATTGCCACGATTGCTTCCCTGATGTTTCTCTTGCCTTTTCTCAACCTGATCTGGGTGAGGCTGTTCTTGAAAGAAACCCAGTTCACCCAATCCCATTTCCTGATCAGCCTGACTTTATTGGTGATCAGTAATCTGGTCATTCAAACCGCGCCCTGGTGCGCTAATCTTTTTCAAAGGAAAAGCAGAGCATAACCTGCTGGCTCTTTTTCGCCACAAACAAGCGAAGGCCGAGCACAGCTGACAATGATAAAAACACTACCCGCCATGCGGGTGGTTTGATGTGTGGACTACGCTTTCTTCAATGTGCCATTCTCCCAAACATAGGGCACCATCTTTTTTGCCAGCAGCCTTGTGGACGCATTGCACTCGAAGAGTTCGGGGTTAGTGGAATGAACCGGGATCAGGTATTTTGCTTTGATGGCTTCTGCAATATAGAGCAGGTTGTTGGGGTAGGCGTGGTTATATGCAAACAGGTTGGCATGCGAGGCATAATTTGTGTTGGTCAGATTGAGAACCCGTTCCATGTTTTGATAATCCCTGCTGCCTTTCACCATTGGCGTGCCATACAGGTGGTAGTAATTCACGCCTTTGGCTGCCAGGTCAAAAAGCTCCAGGATGTTTTCATAACTGTTCTGAAGGAAATACTTGTGGGGTGCAGAGAGGATATCTTCATAATGGATCACTTTGGGGGTCTTTTTGAGCACCTCTTGTAGATAAGCTGACTGATTTCCAAGATAATCTTCGTTGTCAGGAACGAAGACGGCGGGATATTCGTCGATCATGTTCATGACGATGTAGGCTGTCTTGGGTTCAAATACGATCTCCCGCCGGGTTGATCGGGCAACCTCAAACAATCCCTTGATCAATTCCATATCACGATGATAGATATTGAAAACCCCAAGTGAAGCAGAACCATCAAGGTCTTTTTGGACATGGTTGAGCAGTTCCCGTTCAGAGATCATTCCCTTTGGAATTTCCAGGGAGGGTTGCAGCGGTTCGTCTCCGAAGCGTTCATACATTTTGGGTGAAAAGGTGGTTGCTTCGAGAATCAGCACATCGATCTCTTCCTGTGCCAGTTTTTCGAGATCTTCGAGCACCTGTGCCAGGTTGCCGCCGTGCATGCGCACATCTCCTGAATAATAATACTTGGCATCCGGTGTTTCAATCAGGTAGCCGACCGCGCCGGCACAGGGGTGGTCGGAGTAGTAGGCGGTGATCTTGATCTCGCCAACCCAAAATGGCTGGTAAAGCTTTACTGGGGTGAAATCTCGTTCGCCAACAGCTTCTCCGATCTGGTCAAGCAGTTTTTGCAGCTTGTATCCGTCTTCATGCAGGTAAACGGGGATATCTGGATGAACCATACCAATTCCGGACATGTGATCCAGGTGGAGGTGTGAGATGATCACGCCTGACTGGTATTCGCTCTGTTCATAGGGGATCACATCGATTCGATCGCCCAGGTCTGCTTCGCTGAACACCCCATCCACAGGCGGGATTTGACCAAGACGAATGGCATCCCGGACCCAGGACTTTTTCCTTTTCTCAACCTGTCCATCATAGGGCTGAGTCAGGGGGTTGAATGGGCCTCCAAAGTCAAAAATCACTCTGGATTTATCATAGGTGATGCTGGCGACAACGCCGTCACCAGCGACGCCTTCATAGAATTTAATTTTGCTATTCATAGTCTTTTTCCAATATCAGTTTTCCATCATCGAGAATGTAGGTTTCGCCTTCAATCGGCAGCAGTTGAACGCCATTTTTGGGCAGCAACCGTTCGGGATTGAACCCGTGGCAGGGGATCAGTATCTTGGGGTCGACTTCGTCCACAAAGTATTTGACCTGCGGAGGATAACCGTGTCCGAAGTAATTCTTGCAGAAGAAGGTGATGTATTTGAAGTCTGTTCGGTTGATGATCCGCAGCATATTCTCATAAGCAGGGTCAAACGCGCCAATCGGAATGCCTTCTGAATGTAAATAAGCACCGTTTTCTGCCGGAAGGTCAAAAAGCTCCAGGATGTGACGATAGGAGTTCTGCAAGAGGTAACCGGCAGGGTTGTCATAAATTTCTTCTCGGGTCACGACCGTTGCATTGGTAAGCAGTTCCTTGAACCAATCTGCCTGCAAGGCAGGGTCTTCGGGATAGCGTTCCGAATCAGGGATAAAGATATTGGGTTTGATCTGGAAGAACTTATAGACGATATAGGCGCAATCGGGTTCAAAAACGCAAACGCGATTCACCTTTTCTGTCCATTCGATGAATTTCATCACCTCATCCATTTCCCGCTGGTAATAGTTGAAGACGCACAAGCCTTTTTGTTCTTTGAGGATGGCAAACAGTCTTTCATCCACGTCCTTACTATCCAGCATTCCAGGCGGGATCTCCCTGGAGGGGAGGATTTTGGCGGGGTCGGTTGTATCAAACATTTGCAAAAGTACGTTATCCATGAAGGCGGTAGTGTCGCAAAGCATCACATCCACATCTTGTGATTTAAGGAATTCCATTTCTTTGATGGCTAAATCGGCATCTTCACCATGCATGGAGAAATCACCGGTCCAATGGATGGTGCCATCCGGCGTGGTGATGAAAAAGGCAAATTGTTTGTAACTGCGGCGGCTGGTGAGAACGGGCAAGAGCGTGATCTTGCCAACTGAGATGGGGCTGCCTTCTTCCAAGGGAAGGTATTCTCTTTCCACGGTCGGCACGCCTTCGCCGGTTGCTTCGAGCGCTCTCTCAATGGTGACTGCGTTTTTGTGCATGTAGACGGGGATTTGAGGTGCAATCATCCCCACTCCAGCCATATGGTCCAGGTGCAGGTGGGTAATAAACACAGCAGTATTCAGATCGGATTCCTCAGCCGGAACCAGATCCATGAAGCCATCCAGATCTTGTTTTCGATACAGCCCGTGGATAGGGGGAATATTTTCGGTTCTGATGGCGTCCCGCACCCAGGCTTTGGAACGGGGCAGGACGGTGCCATCATAAACATCGGTGACAGGGCTGTAGGCACTGCCCATCTCGAATATCACCCGGTCTTTACCATATTGAACGCTGCAAACTACGCCCCCGATGGTGCGTAAACCGGTGTGCATTGTAAATTTAGTCTTCAATGGGTTAACTCCTTTGTGGGTTTATGGTCAAAATCAACACTCAATCAGCATGAATGAGACAATTCTATGTTAATGGGCTGATTGGCTGATCGATTAATCAGCCAATCAGTAATCTTGCTGTTGATCATGGTCTATCCTGTCCAATAAGCTCAGCTTATCCCTTCAAACCACCCCTGGCGACACCTGCCACAATGTTTTTCCTGGCAAACAGGAACAGGATAATGATGGGAATCACTACGATGGTTGCTGCAGCCATGAGTCTTTCATAGCGCACGCCGCCATCGGTAATGAAGGCATACAGCCCCAGCGGCAAGGTGCGATTGAGTTTCGAATTCACGATCAGATAGGGCCAGAAAAAGGCATTCCACGAAAGGATGGCGTTGAGTAATGCAATGGTGAACAAAGCGGGCTTGGCAATCGGCACCATCACTCGCCAGAGATAATTCCAGTTGCTGGCGCCGTCCACCCTGGCGGAATAATAGAGCGAGTCTGGAATGGAAAGGAAAAAATTACGCAGGATATAGGTGTAGAAGATGCTGGAAGTAAAGGGGATGATCAACCCAACCAGGGTATCGATCAGCTTCAGTTTGGAGATGGTGGCATAGTTTGTGATCACGATCATTTCAAAAGGCACCATCATCAACGAGATGCAAAATGAAAACAGCAGATCTCTGCCAGGAAACTTCAATCGTGAAAAAGCAAACGCTGCCAAAATGGTGACAAACATGGTCAGGAGCACAACAGAAATTGTCACAATGATTGAGTTCAAGAAATATCTTCCAAATGGCGCTGTTTGAAAGGCGTAGATGAAGTTGTTAAAATTAAAGGTCTTTGGTATCCACGTAGGAGG
>DIXG01000017.1 GCA_002436005.1 Anaerolineaceae bacterium UBA6086
TATTACGGCGTGTCTGTGGTCGTGGCAATCAACCGCTTCCATACCGACACTGACGCCGAACTCGAGCTGGTGCGCAAAGCCTGCATGGAAACCGGAAAAGTCTTCGATGCAGTCGTCACCAATCACTGGGAAGAGGGTGGTGAAGGCGCAATTGAGCTGGGCAAAGCCGTCATCAAAGCGGCTGAACAGGAAACCGAATTCTCCTTCCTCTATCCGCTCGATATTCCCATCAAAGAAAAGATTGAGACCATCGCCAAAAAGATTTACGGCGCGGACGGTGTGGATTATTCACCCGAAGCAGAAAAGCAAATCGAGGAATATACCCGGCTCGGCTACGATCGAGTGCCGATTTGCATGGCAAAAACCCATCTCAGCCTGAGCCATGATCCCCTGCTGAAGGGGCGACCCAAGGGCTTCAGAGTGCCCATTCGCTCTGTGAATGCGTCAATCGGCGCGGGCTTCCTCTATCCACTGCTGGGCACCATGAGCACCATGCCCGGCCTACCAACCCGACCTGCCTATTACGATATCGATATCGATATGGAGACCGGGCAGATTGTGGGCTTGATGTAATCCCAGGTAACTACCAAACCCCGCCAGAGATTGGCGGGGTTTTTTATACCCCTGAATTGGTTCACGAAAAATCAGATTCAAGGGTAAAATTAAAGTGTAAAAACAGCTGATTCATTCACACTGTGCCACAGTTATCTGCCCATCCATCAATGCAAAAAGAAACGTCATGAATAACCTGCCTATCAATGAGAAATACCTGGTCGACAAAGAGGGACACCAAGTTGACGTCTTGCTCACCGTTCAGGAATACAGGATGTTGATCAACCGGCTGAAAGAACTTGAATCTTTTAAGTCCGCCAGGGAAGAAATCAACATTGTTGATCAACTGCTGGCGGAATCGAAAGAGACAAAACCTTTAGATAATATGCCGACCTTCAGGCGCAGACAAGGGGCCTGGCGGGACGGTGGTTGTTTGAATCTGACCCAGTAAAAGAGGAGGAACCAAAATGGAAAAACGTCGGTATGGTCGCACGGAGCACATGAGCACCCTGGCAGTCTTTGGCGCGGTCGCCCTGGGACAGCTTGACCAGGCGCAAGCAGACAGCGTGATGCAGCAGGTGATTGACGCGGGCATCAATCACATCGACATTGCCCCCAGCTACGGCGAAGCCGAAGCGCGCATGGGGCCGTGGATGCCAGCTCACCGCCAGAATTTCTTCCTGGGATGCAAGACGATGGAACGCACAAAGGATGGCGCCATCCAGGAGTTCCATGAGTCCATGCAAAGGCTGCAAATTGAGCAGTTTGATCTCTATCAGCTGCATGCTGTCACCTGCATGGACGAACTGGACGAGTGCACGCAAGCAGGCGGCGCGCTGGAAGGTGTGCTGGAGATGCAAGCAAAGGGATTGACCCGATTTGTCGGTATTACCGGGCATGGCATGGACGCACCAAAAGTCTTCATTGAAGCACTCTCACGCTACGACTTTGATTCAGTCCTGTTCCCGATGAACCCGGTCCTGTTTGCTTACGAGGACTATCGCACGCACACACTCAGACTGCTGGATCTCTGCGAAGAAAAGGATGTGGGTGTGATGATCATCAAATCGGTCGCCAAGGAGCCCTGGGGAGAACGGGAGCAGAAATATCACACCTGGTATGTGCCCTTTGAGGAGGCTGAAATCATCCAAAAGAACATTAATTTTGTGCTTTCGCACAAACTAACCCATATCTGCACACCTGGTGATTACCGCCTGCTGGATAAAGCTTTCACAGCCTGTGAGCATTTCGAACCGATGTCGGCAGAGGACCAAAGCGCATTAATCAAGGAACAATCCCATCTCGAATTGATCTTCTAATCACAAAACACTAAAACAAAAATTCCCGCTGAGAACTAAGCGGGATTTTTACTTTTAAGAGGATCATCGCAAAACTTTTTACATTTTATTGATCACTTTGGAATCAACTTCTTTCATCAGCTCCTGGATGCGGTTCACATCAAACTCGCTGACGCCTTCCATTTCAACAGAGGCAGCACCGGTCGCAACACCCCAGCGTGCTGTTTCGATCAGCGTCATACCCTGCATTTGGGCATAAATCAAGCCTGCCAAAAGTGAATCACCCGAGCCTGCCGCATTGCGCGCCTTGATTTTCGGCGGTGCAGCGTAAACCATTTCCTCCTGCGAAGCCAGCAGCAGCCCGGCAGCGCCCATGGTGAGCGCAAAGTAATCCATCCCCATGCGCAGGAAGGGCAGCGCAGCTCTTTTGGCATCCTCCTGGTCACGAATTTCAAAACCAACAATATGTGACCCCTCCTCAGCATTCGGTTTGACCAAATAAGGCTGCGCTTCACAGCCCAAACGCAGTGCAGGTCCGCTGGCGTCGAGACATACCCGACTGCCGCGCGCTTTGAGCAACTGGATTAGATCGGCGTAAAATTCGTGGGGAACATCCGGCGGCAGGCTGCCAGACAGGATCCACAGATCACCCTTTTTAGCATACCCTTCCACTTTCTGATAGAGCTGGTCAATATCTTCCTGCCCAATTGCCGGCCCCGGTTCATTAACCTTGATATGCCAGTCCCCGGATTCTTCGATGATCATCGTGTTCGTGCGGGTCTCCTCGTCCACCCATACAAAGTCCGTAGGGATGCCCAGCCGCTGGAGGCCGTCAGCAAGCATTTTTCCGCTGCCCCCGCCCACCCAGGCAATGGCCATGGAGTCGATTCCAAACTGCTGAAGCGACCGCGAGACGTTAAACCCTTTGCCGCCCCAATCCAGCCGCACTTTTTCACTGCGCAGCACGGTGTTGAACCGAATTTCAGGCAGGGTCAATGTCCTGTCAATACTGGGGTTAGGCGTGAGAGTATAGATCATCATCTCAATCCGTCTCCTGGTTTTTCGGAGCATCCGCTGCTGGAGCAGGATCCGGGACAGGGACAGCTTCAACCGTTATCACCGGGGGGACATTTGCCGCCTCTCCTCCTGCGTGTCTTTTTGCAAAAAGCGGCCGACTGAACAGGACAAAGAGCCCCAGGAGCACCACGCCAGCGCTGAAGAAAACCCGCCCTTCAACGCCCGGTCCTGAAATTTTCAAAATAATTTCAAAGAAAAAACCCAGGATCAGGAACAGTACCAGCCCAATTCCAATCAACAGACCGGCAACGCGTCGAAGACTGATCCGCTTTGCGGAGATATTCATGATCAACAAGCCCACACCGATGGCGCTGATCAACAGAGCCCAGGCATAGGTCCATGTGCCCCAAAGCTTGAAGAACTGCTGCACAAACAACAAAAGGCCGATCATCACAAAAAGCGAACCTGGGATTGCCAGCCCTGAACCTGTTTGTCGCGATACAAGCATGGCGACAAAAAAAGCAAGACCCAAAAACACAATCAGCAGCGGCCAATAGGTGCGCATCAAGTGCAGTCCGGTCAACTGGTCAACGAGAAACAACCCACCAACTACCACCAGGATCACGCCCAGGTAAAATTGCCAGTTCAAAATTCGTGATTTCTTCGCCATCATAATCTCCTGCTTCTCTGATCTCAGAAGCAACCTAATTTTATCACGCAAATAACCCATCCTTTCCATGCAATCGTAGTGACCTTAAATTGCGGGAGGATCGGTGAGAAATCTCGGTTTTTTTAGAATTGAGTTTTCACCAGGAACAGCTTAATCGTTTTGCAAAAGGCCAGGATTTTTTCTTCAACAATATTGTATAATGATAGACAGACAAAAATAAATACCAAAAGAAATTACGAAGATGTTAGAACCACAGCCATTAACTGAAGGATTCATCCCAACCTAAAGGATTACGTGTGACTTCAAATACCCCTGAACCTGAGAACAACGACACAACGAAGAAATCACCCAACTGGAACTGGACGACAAAACTGGTGAT
>DIXG01000065.1 GCA_002436005.1 Anaerolineaceae bacterium UBA6086
TCACGATGTGAAAAATCAGATACAGCGGGATCAGCACAAGCAAGGTGTGGGGTAAGAGCCCAATGGTTCGACCCTCCACGAGCACGCTGTATAACGAACCGCCGCTGATTGCACGGAAGGCTTCATTTTTAACCTGGATGGACGTCCCCCCACCGACAATCCTTGCCATCGTTTCACCCATTCGCAGGGTTGCCAGAGTCACAATAAATGCCGGAATCCTCGTTCGCGATAAAATCAATCCATTCAGTGAACCGATGATTGCTCCGCACAACAGCGCAGCAAAAATCGCGACCAGGATCAGCAAAAATGTGGATGAATCGCGGATCTGGTTGATCAACGGGAAATCCATCACCAAGACTTTGGCTGCCACCATGCCAGAAAAAGCCACCGTTCCACCGATTGAAAGGTCAACCCCTGTAGAACAAATCGCGATAAATGAACCAATAGCAATAATACCAACACCAGAGCTCACCTGAACAATAATGTTCATGATGTTGGATAGAGTCAGAAACCGATCGGTCATCAAAGAGAAAAAAGCAAAAATGATCAAACCAAGCCACACAGTTAGTGGAACATTGGTGAAAATACTTTTTACGGTCAGTAATACAGATTTTGCTTTAGTTTGCTTCATAAAATGTCACCTCCAACCGCATAGCTGATGATTTCCTCCTGGCTTGTTTGGTATCCATTGAGTTCCTGAACGATCTTTCCATCCCGCATGACATACACACGATCAGAAAGCGTCATAATTTCAGGCAGATCCGATGAGATCATAAGAATCGCAACGCCCCGTTCAGCTAACTGATTCATCAGCTGGTGAATTTCATCCTTCGCCCCCACGTCAATCCCTCGTGTGGGCTCGTCAAAGATCATAAAATTAGAATTGGTGCATAACCATTTCGCTAAAATAACTTTTTGCTGATTTCCGCCCGAGAGAACAAGCACTTCTCGATCAACATCCGGAGTGACAATATTCAGCCGCTGACGAAAATCCAAAGCAACTGCGTTCTCTTTCTTCTCGTTCACGATACCAGATGGGAAGAGTTGCTGCAGGCTGGCATGGGTAATGTTGACCTTGATGGGTAAATTCAGCGCCAAACCAAACCTTTTTCGGTCTTCTGAGATAAAAGCCATCTTTTGATTGACACTTTTTACAGGAGAAATGCCGGATTGCTCATCCAAAATCCGAACCTCACCCGCATCTCGTTTTGTTACACCAAAAATCGCCTGGGCCAGCTCCGTTCGTCCGGAACCAACCAATCCAGCCAGGCTGACAATCTCGCCTCTGTTAACTCGCAGGCTGATATCTGAAAGCGAACCATTGACTGACAGGTTTTTCACTTCAAGGACAACTTCATCCGTTGAAGTATTCACCTTACGCACACGTTCTTTATTGACATCTCGTCCAACCATCATCTTGATGATCTCATCCAGATCAAAATGCGCCATATCCCGCGTGCCCACTGTCTTGCCGTCACGAAGCACTGTGATCCGATCACCCACCAGCCGCAGTTCCTGCATGCGGTGAGAAATGTAAATGATCGATACACCGTTTTTCTGCAGGTCTTTGATGGTCATAAAGAGTGTTTCAATTTCCCGCTCGCTGAGCGCAGCGGTAGGCTCATCCATGACAATGATTTCAGCATCCACCAGCAATGCCTTGGCTACTTCAACCAGCTGCTGCTGAGCAACACCCAGATCGCGAACTTTGGTGTAGGGATCAATCTCCGCTCTGAGGAAATCGAGAAGTTTTTTCGCTTCCCTGACCTGCGCTGCCATATCGATCAGACCCAATTTGTTGCGCAGCTCACGTCCAAGGAACATATTTTGCACAACGGTCAGATTAGGGATCAGGTTAAACTCCTGAAAAATGATCGCAATGCCATTTTCCTGGGATTGTCTCGTGTTCAAAAAGCGAACTTCTTTTCCATGCAAAAAAATCTTCCCGTCATTGGGTTGATACACCCCGGTTAACACCTTCATCAAGGTGGATTTACCAGCGCCATTTTCACCCACCAGCACGTGAACCTCATTTTTTCGCAGGTCAAAGGACACATTTTCCAGGGCTTTCACACCTGGAAACTCCTTGGTTATATTTTCTAATGTTAAAATGACATCACTCACAAAATCCTCCAGATCGGATCCAAGACTTGAAGCGCATGCGGTCGCATACGCTTCAGGCAAGTCCCTATTTCACTTCCAGAATGCCGGGACGGTTGTATTGAACGCCTTCGATCTCGGAAGTGATCGCAGGGAAAACCACCGGGTAAGTGAGGAATAGCGGACCCGCTTCTGTCACGATAAACCCGTCTTCCGTCTTTGTGCCGGTGATGGTCGGGTTGTAGCCATAGCATTGGTGCAGCTGAATGACCTTGTGCATGCTATCGGTGATCAGGTAGAAACCGTTGGTGTAGCTTTGAGGTCCGCCCTGATGGTGCATCTTCCACATATCCGGATAACCAAAATCCGCATACATCCGTTTGGCGATATTCAGGGGCACAATGTCGTCCACACCAGGTTTGGTAGCAGCAGCCATGGCATTTTCAACCTGGACCGTTTGCAGATATTGTTTCTGTAAATCTGCCGGCACCTCACCAAAATAAGCCATGCGTGTGATCTTGGTCACCAGCCCCTTGTAGCGAGCATTGCAGGAAATCATCAAGTATTTTTCCAGCTTCTTCTCGGTTGCAATCGGGTGGCGATATTTGTAAATGCGATCATCTGTCGCAATCAGGTAGAGCACCGGTTCAATGCCATTCTCCCACATCCTTGCTCCCAGGCGGCCGGCTATCTCAACTTCCGAATCGCCAGGACGGACGGTGGTCATAAAGTTTTCGATCGTACTGGAAAAAACTTTCCCCAGGTGCAAGTAGCGTCCAATTTCACTTTCCTGCAAGACCATTTCTAATGAGCGTAAAATGCCATTAGCATCGCTGGCACGGTCCATCGAAATATCCGCCGCAAATTTGCCATCTGCACCAATCAGGTCGTTGATATAAGCCATCGTGCGGTTTTCATACCACCACATCGAAAGCTCTTCAAATCCAAGCTTATCCAGAAACTCTTCATCCTTGAAGCGCTGGGTTTCGATATTATTGCAGATGAAGTATTGCCCCTCCAGCGTGATGAAGATCGCACAGACGCCATCCTCAACAAAACGAGTGACGATGTTGTCGCCACCCGCTGTGATCCATGCAAAATGTTCCTGTTTTGAAATATAAATACCATCCAGCCCACGCTCCGCCATGATCTTACGTAAATCAGCAATTTTGATGTCGATCTCGGCTTTCCGGGCTTCCAAAGATAAATCCTGTGTGTATTGCTTCATCTGATCCTCCTGGTGCTGCAAAAGTGACTGAATATGGGTTCTTTCGTCCGTTATCGTCTATAAGACTTCACTTACAATGCCAAATTTCCTACGGAAAAACATTTGCGCAATCGTTTGCGCAACAAATTCGATTTTATAAAAGAATCTCGGAAATGTCAAGGAATATTTAAGAAAAGATTTTGAATGGGTTAACGACAGGAAGAAGAGTTCTCAAGAAAAACGCAGGAGGCGTGTCGTTAACGACAATTTACGCCTCCTGCGCTTCCTCAACTGAATGCGCGACCTCATTCAAGCAGGCAAAATCTTTTTTCGGCTAAGCTGAGACATGCCTAATCAAAAACCACCACAGATTTAATCTTATCTGGATAGGCAGGATCATTCATGAAGCGAATGCCTTTTTCCAGATCTTTAAGGGCAAAGGTGTGGGTGATCAGCGCCTTCATGTCGATATTGCCATTTTTCAGTGCACTTCGGGCTGTATCCCAGGTGAAGGGTGCCTGCCAGGAGGTTAGAATCGAGCGGTTGTTCACGAGGAAATCCAAAAGCGGAACCTCAAGGACCATTTTCTCATCGGGCATGCCAAAATAAACAATACTGGCTTTCTTGCCTGCCACGTCCAGTGCTCCTTGCAGCGCAGCCTTTGCCCCAGTGGGCAGCACAACTTTGTTCGCCATTTCACCATCCGTCAGCTTGCGGATTTCTGCTGGCAGGTCCGCACAATAATAGGGCGACGAGGTGTCAAGGGTGTTGAAGACGTAATCTGCGCCCAGTGAGAGCGCTTTTTCCAACCCAAAGTCCAGGATGCCTACCATCGCAATCTTACCCGCCCCCCTTGCCCGGATCAACTGCATCTGCATCAAGCCAATTGCGCCCGGACCATAGACGACTACAAAATCGCCCAGCTTTACATCCAGTGTATTGACCGCATTGGTGCTACAAGCCAGCGGTTCACACAAGGCGGCTTCTTGATAAGAAATCCCTTGCGGGATCGCAAAGATATGCGTGTAGGGCATGGTGACATATTCGGCAAACGCGCCGTGGATGCTCACGCCTTTAACGCGCTTATTCTCGCAGAGGTTAACCTGCGTGCGCACACAGTATTTACAGGCACCGCACTCCTGCACCGGGTTCGCCATCACCCGGTCGCCTACTTTGAAACTGCTGCTGGATTGTGCCATCTCACCCATTTCGACGATTTCCCCGGCGAATTCATGCCCCAGAATGAGTGGACCTTTGCCATTTTCTGTTTCCAGCGGGCTCCGGCCAAAGAAATAAGCTACATCCGAGCCGCAAATCCCGCAGGCTTTGACCTTCAGCAGGACCTCATTCTGGGCAACCTGTGGGATATCTACTTCGACCAGGGACATTTCCTGGGGCTGATAAAACATTTGCGCTTTCATTTTTCCATTCATTTTGATCTCCAATCAATAAGGACTTCCATCTTAACAAACAATCCATTCATTCCAGGATCTCCACTGCATGCTCTTCCAAAAAGGGCTGCAGCAGACCTCGCAGGGTCATAAATCGTTCATGCATTCTCTGATAATGGGCGACATTTTCAGGCTTGGGCTCAAAACCATCCCCAGTGGACACCATCACCTCAATCGCCGAGGGATAATCCTGAAACACGCCGCTGCCCACACCTGCAATAATCGCACAGCCCAAAACACCTGCTTCTGCTATTTTCATCCGCCGCACCGGGCAGCCCAGAACATCTGCAACCGTCTGCATCCATACATCCGATTTGCTCCCACCGCCGACGGTAATATACTCTTCCACGTTCAACCCAACCCCCTTCAAGGGATCCATCGTCATCTTTAAGTCATACAGGATGCTTTCGATGATACCCTGGAGAATCTCACCGCGAGTGGAAGTCAGTCGTAAGCCTGAGATCACGCCCGAGGTATGCGGTGAAAAATGCGGCAAGCCGGTGGTGGTCAGGTAAGGCAGCAGCACCAGTGAGCCAGGTTTATTGGGAACTTCATTAAACAGCCTGGTGTAAATATCCTCCCCTGCAGCATCAGCCTTCTGCTTTTCAACCGCTGCAAAAGTGTCCCGGAACCACTTAACCACAGAGCCGCCCTGGTTGTAGATAAAGGACACATACCGACCCGGCACAGCGTGGTGCTCCGTGTTCACACCCAACTCGATCACCGATTTTGGATCATATTCCCTTGTAAATACTGGCACAATCGTGGTGAAAGTCCCCATCCCCAACATCGCCTGTCCAGCATTGATCGCACCGCTGCCCACAGCGTTGGCGCACTGGTCATGGGTGCCCATCACGATCGGCAGCCCCTCTGGCAGGTTGAGCGTTTTTGCGATCCCCGCCGGGACGTGCCCAATCAGCGTGCCCGCCTGAACCGGTTTTGGCAACTTCTCTCGATCAATGCCTGAAAATCGCAAAAGCTCATCCGACCATGCCTGTGCCTTGATGTCAAATAACAGGGTTCGGTTCGCCAGAGAAAAATCTACCGCAGGGTCAGATCCAAGCATAAAGGAAATAAACCCGGACCACGGCATAAAGTAATCCGTCTGTTCATATAGTTCAGGCTGATTTTTCTTGATCCACATCAGCTTGACCATGCTGAAATAGGTGCCAAAAATATTCCCGGTCTTCGGGTAAAGATCCTCATTGCGGATCTGCTGGCTCAGCTGTTTGCCATATTCATATCCCCGTGTGTCGTAATTTAATATCGATGGTCCCAGGATCTGACGATCTTTTCTAACGGGGACTACCGCCTCGCCCAGCGACGTTACCGCCAGGGCTTGAATAGGGGCAATTCCCGGTTTGCTTGCAACCTCACGGATAGTCTCCTGGACCTTTGCCCAAACCTCATGGGGATCAAGCTCCCCCCACCCTGGTTTGGGTGTGACGGGATCATACTCCCGATAGGCAAGCGCTAGCAATTCTCCGGTTTCAGAAAATATCCCGGACTTGCAGCCTGTAGTGCCGACATCAATTCCCAGTAAACTCATCACTCGGCTCCATTTAATTTCGTGAGGGAGTCTTTGATCAACAGATAATCCCGGATCACCCAGCAGGTACGCTCATAGACGGCATCCTGGGCAGCGACCACATCCCCGCTGGCTTTGAGCGCCGTCTCGTAGGATTGGCGGATTTCCGTGCCGATGTTGATCTTGGTGATTCCCCTGCGGGTTGCCTCCAGCACATATTCCTGCCGCACACCCGATCCGCCGTGAAGGACGAGTGGGATACCGGTCGCCTTCCACAATTTCTCGAGGTGGTCCAGGTCTAATTTTGCCTCAACCTTTTTGGCATCCCGTGAGGCTTTCGAAATCGCCCCATGAATATTGCCAATGGCGACTGAAAGCCAATCACAGCCGGTTTCTTCGACAAAGCGGACGGCTTCATCCACATCGGTGAAACCCTTCCCCGAAGCAAATAATTCTTCATAGGGCGGCAGCGGACCGGATTCGTGTCCCATCACAGCACCTAACTCTGCCTCGCAAGCCACATCAGACAGGTGCGCCAGCTCTGCCACCTGGCGGGTGGCGGCGATATTCTCTTCCAGGCTCAGGCGCGAGCCATCCACCATCACCGACTGGAATCCCAGGTCAATCGCCTCACGAATGGTCGCCAAATAATCCACGCGCAGGTTATCCTCGTCGATTACAGGGATGTGGTCCAGATGCAGGCGCATATGCTCAGGATTCTGCCACTTACGAAATTCTGTGATCACAGCCTGCGGGCTTTTGCTTTCAAATTTTCGCCATTCCAATCGGGCGACCTCGATCAATGCAAAGGCGTTCATATCCACAATCGCCTTGCTGACCGGTGCCATCATCGGCAGATAGGGAATATTGAATGCCGGGACGGGAACCCCCCTGGCATTAGCCAAGCTGATCCATTCTGCCGTTGTCATTTCGCTTTGTTTTGTTGTCATTTGTTCTGATTCCCTGCCTTTCTTGAAAAAGTGTTGCTCAAATTCCACTGGAAAACGCCCATCTTCTGGTGTTGACAAGAGAAGAAAAGGTTGCTGTGCCTGGAAATAAACCTTGCATACCATATTCTAAGGGTTGAGGAACGGCGTAAAAGGATGAATGCTTTCTCCAACCTGACCCTTCCTATTGTAAATGGCTTCTGGCGGGTTTTCAAGGTGTTTACCGATCCATGTTACCGATCCAACCTACACAAAGAGAGCTAAAAAATGTTCGAATAAGAGTTTGATAAATTTAACGTAATCCGAAAATATTTGTGTTATAATCCCCTTCTAATAATCAAGGGCTGAAAAAGAAATGGTTATCAGGAGGATCTTTTTCTATTGAATTGATGACAAAACAAATTTTTCCAGGATTTTATGCGCATTAACTGCATCCACCAGACCAGGCGAGTAAGGCAAAGTCACTTCATCTCTCAAAAAAACTCGCACCGGCAACAACTTACACAAGGAGAACACCCGTGCACCCAAAAACCAAAATTTCATTTCGATTAATCACCATTTTGCTAAACCTGTTTATCATTTTCAGCCTATTGTTTAACTTCGGTGGGAATACACCCGTTAAAGCTCAAACAGAAACAGACCCACCTATTGGACTTGCTCACCCATTGGAGATCCTCCAGGGTTCGCTGCTGCGCCGGCAAGTGCTCAGCGGAGAAATGGCAAGTATCACGTTAAATATCAGTGATCCTCAACCGGATGTATCTTACAGCTGGATGATTCTTGAGGCGCCATCTCATGGCAACTCGCAGGTGATCGCCACAGGAGCAGAGGCAACCATCACATACCTGGCTGAACCTGGCTTTGAAGGCGAGGATTTCCTTAAAGTGGTTGCACAGAGCAGCACGGGCGAATCTGCGTCGACAACCATTATGATGACTGTTTCTCCTATGGTAGAAGAGGTCGTTATAAGAAGCCCTCAACCTTCAGGATCGAGAGAAGCATTGACCCTCCAACCCGAATCCCATCCATTCCTTGTTGCAGCAGATGATGAGGCTATATTGAATGGCGAGAGAATCTTCCCTGAAGTGAACAATCCGGAGCGGGAACAACGATCCACACCTGTCCTGTATGTCAACTTAAAATCCGGCCAGGTTGACGGGCATAACTGGCTACCCTTGACCAATATTACACTCACAATCGGCGAGGACGATTGGACTTCGCTGTCTAGTGAAGATGGCAGTGTAAGTTTTGATATTGATGATCTTGATCTCCTGCCCGACCAATTGATTGAGATGACCGATGGCACAACCAGCATCAGCCATACTGTGATCGATCTGGGTGTAACCTACGTTGACACCGAAAATGATATCGTGTATGGCAAAGGCGCACCTGACAGTTCTGTTGACATCTATGCGTATGATGGGGTCAGCGTCGATAATTACTTGAATGTAACCACAAATGAAAGTGGCAATTGGGAAGCAAATTTTTCAGGTCAGGTCGAAATCGGCTCAGATACCAGCGGTTACATTTACCAATATGACACAGCAGGTAACAGCACCTGGACTTACTGGGAGGTGCCTGACCCAAAGATCAATGCCTATCTGGAGAGTTACGAAGTTCAAGGCTCAGGATGGCCAGAGAATACTACAATTACTCTGACGATCAACAGCCAGACCTGGACGGAACAATCTGACGAATACAACGGTGTATATTTCTGGACAGACCCGTTAATGATAGAACCGGGTATGGTCATCGAAATGACGGGCGGAGGGTATACCCGCACGCACACGGTGGTCCCCCTGGAGGTCAGCAATATTGACGAAATCAATGACACGATCAGCGGCACAGCCCCGCCCAATGGTGCGGTGGATGTGAGCGCTACAGATGGGCTCAACTGGGAAAGCCTGACCGTACCCACAGACCCAAGCACCGGTGCCTGGCTGGCAGATTTTGACGCCCTGGTGGACATCGGCCCTGGATCTGACGGCAGCGTCAGTTATTATGACACTGAAGAGAACCGCACGATACTGTCCTGGTATGTCCCCGATCCCTATTTTGGCATTGGCTTGACCTATAATGAGGTCATCGGAGAAAGATGGCCTGGCGACACACTGGTCACACTGGAGATCAACGGGCAGCAGTGGTCGGAGTTATCTGAAAGTGATGGTTGGGTTTCATTCTATGTGAGCCCCTATGATATCCAGCCGGGGGATTTCATCGAAATGTATGCCGGCACTCTTTACCGCTCGTACACGGTTGCCAACCTTACCATCACAGCTATTGATGAAGTCAACGATACGATCAGCGGTACGGCCGACCCAGAGATGGATGTTCAAGTTTATGGAAGTGATGGCGTCAGTAACGACTGGAAGGATACCACTGCAGACATTAGCGGAGACTGGTCGGTTGATTTTTCTGATTCAGTCGATATCAAACCCGGCACGCGCGGATCCGTCTGGCAGTATGATGAAAATTATCGTTTTTACACTGCGATGAACTGGTCCGTGCCCAACCCCTACATCGTTCTATTCCACAATCAAAATTACGATGAGATCAACATCCATGGTGAGGATTGGCCGGCGTTCACCGATGTCACCATGACCTTGAATGGTGTCCAAACGGTTAAGACCACCGATGAGTACGGGTGGGCGTGGTTCGGCGCATACGACCCCAGCGAGATTGTTGGACAGACCATCGCCATGACAGATGGCACCTATGAGCGATCATATGCCCTGCAGGCGCTGGATTTCACGGACATCAATGTGGACGCGGATACCGTCAGCGGCACATCGGACCCCGGTACACTGATTGAAGTGTTGATTTCTGAAGCCTCAGGTATGTGGCCAAGTGTAGAGACCACGACCAATTCATCAGGTGCCTGGCTGGCAGATTTCACTGGCAAAGCAGACATCCGATTAGGGGATGAAATTTTTGCCGAACGGGAGGACGAGAACGGCAACCGGACGCAAATTTACTGGCAGATCCCCAATCCTTATATTGCTGCCATGATCGGTCAAACCGGTCTTTATGGGAATGACTGGGCACCTGACACCCTGATCAATCTGACGATAAACGATACCTTAGAATTCACCGCTCAATCTGATAGCAGAGGTTATGCCTGGTTTAATTTATATAACCCATTAAGTCCACCACTCTACATATCAGCCGGTGACAAACTGGTGATGACGGATGGAATTGACACACGGACGCACTACGTGGCGGACCTATCAATCACCGATTATGACCTGGTCGCCAATACCATCAGCGGCACTGCCGACCCCAACCAGGATGTAAACATCTATGCCCGTGGTGTTAATAACAGTGGTTCACTGGTTGTGACGGCAAACAGCAGCGGGCTGTGGTTTGCTGATTTTGATGGCTATGTGGACATCGGACCGGACAGTTACCTCCATGCGCAACAATATGACGCCGAGGGGAATTTTACTAACACGGTCATGTGGGTGCCGAACCCCAAAATTATTGCTGATCTCACTTACAACAGGATCTATGGCGAAGAATGGCAGCCCAACAGCGAAATCTCTCTTTCCATTGACAGTACCCCGGTCGCCCCACGTTTTTCTGACAATTATGGTTCTGTCAATTTCACAGATCTGCCAGTTGATTTGCAAGCCGGGCAGGAACTGGTGATGAGCGACGGGGTCGTGACCCGCACCCATATCGTCAGAGACATCGCCCTCACGGAAATTGACCAGGCGGCGGATATTTTACGCGGCACGGCGGACCCGGAAAGTTGGGTATGGGTTCTTGCATATAATGATTTCTTTGGATATGAAGATCATATCCTTTCAGACCAGGATGGCAACTGGGAGGCAGATTTCTCCAGTTGGGTTGATATTGCACCAGGCGCACAGGGGACCGTCACCCAGGAAGATGGGCAAAGCAACCAAACGCGGGTATCGTGGTATGTGCCCCTGCCGTATGTCAGCGTCTATCCTATCAGTGATTTCATTTATGGTCGCAGGTTTGCGCCCAACACCCCGGTCACCCTCACAATTGGCAGTTATCAATGGAGTGTAATCTCCGGTAATGACGGTTCTGTCCGATTCGAAGTTGCACCCTTTGATATCAAAGCTGGGCAGAAAATCCAGATGACCGATGGCGAAAACAGCCTTACCTACACCGTCAACAACATCATGATCACTGAAATTAACCCCGAAACTGACATCCTCAAAGGAAAAGCCAAGGCTGGAAGTGAGATTTGGGGTCTGATATGCAGCGAAAATACATGTCATAGCGATGATTTCACAACAGACTCCACTGGTGTGTGGATTGCAGATTTCTCAACCGTTTTTGATATGACAGCAGATTCCAGGGGTTATGCCATCCAGTCTGAAACAAATGACAATAACACCATCCTGGAATGGCATGTTCCGCATCCATCGATGTCCGTCTATCCTTTGGGCGATGAGGTTTTCGGTTTTGACTTCACACCCAACGCGGTGGTGACGCTCACCGTTGATAGTGCCTCTGGTCAGCAATGGACGGCAACTGCGGACGTGCACGGCGCAGTTTATTTTGACATATCCTCCTTCGACCTCTTACCGGGGCAAACCGTGACCCTCTCGGACGGACTGTTCTCAGCAACACATACGATATTCGACATCCAGGTCACTTCAACGGATGAAACGACAGAAATCATCGCCGGTACAGGCGCACCTGGGCGGGATATCGATATCCAGGCCTGTAATGAGGATGCCTGCGAATGGGTGAATACCACTACAGATACTACCGGTGATTGGGAGGCTGACTTCACTGGATTAGTGGATGTCCAAGCAGGCACCACAGGCTTTACGCAGCAGCAGGATGACGAAGGTGATTACACGATCATCAACTGGTTCCTGATCAACCCCCAGTTGGTGGTGAACCCTGATGCAAATGAAGTCTATGGATATCAATGGCCTCCGAACGAAGACATCACGTTAGAGATCAGCGAGGGCGGGATAAGTGCAGAGGCACGAGGTATCAGAAGCATTTGGACAGGTCGATCAAATGAAAAAGGCACAGTGATCTTCTCCACAGGTGAATTCGATATCGTTCCCGGACAAACCGTGACATTAAAGGTCACCGAGGATGAAATGATCACCGTTCAACATCAAACCCGATTTGTAACAGTCACTGAGCTTGACTCAAGTGCTGACAGGGTGATGGGTACCACAGACCCATTGGAAAATGTGACAGTCAAAGCTTGCAACCTTCTGGGATGCGACCAAGTGACGACCGCCGCCGGTGGCAACGGGCTGTGGCAGGCAGATTTCTCAGCGCTTGTCAATATCGTTCCCGGCGCTTATGGCACAGCCTGCGTGACCGATGAACTGGGCGAAAAAACCTGTGTCAACTGGCAAATCGAGGAAGGATACAATGCTTTCCTGCCGCTGTTGATGCGGTAGCCTCAGTTTAAACACTGTTAAATTGACCTGGGTAGGCTAAACGCCTACCCAGGTCTTTTTTAGCACCACATCTAAAGAAAGAACGGTGAATAATAATCCAAGGTTGACCTAATAATACGTTGTCCGCAGCACCGGCTGGAAGAGTTCTTTTTGTTTGGCACAGATCCCGTCCAGTACGCACTGGCTGCAAACGGGTTCGGTCATCTCGGGACAGTGGCTGCGCATGTAATTGAAGAAGAACCAATCCACCCCGCCAATCGTTTTGCCGGTCAGGCGCACCACCTCTTCCAGCAGCTGATACGCCGCAAAGCGCACCGCCCACTCCTCATCGGGGGTCACCAGCTGGCGTCCAGCCAGCTTGTGATGGAGATCATCATCCAGCACCTCCACCAAGCCAATCCGCAGGACCGAGCGCATACAATGGTAATCCACCACGGGGGCAACCGTCTCGTCTTCACCGAAGGCAAAGAACTGCTCTGGACGCTGGCTCAGGATCAATGCCAGCAGGTTGGGTTTCTTGCGAATCGGGTCTTCGTTGTATCCCCGAACGTGATCCAGCAGCCCGAGGAAAGATTGCAGCGGCTTATCTGATTGTCTCGCCCGGTTTACGATTTCCTGCGGCGTCAAGCCCAGCGCCAGCATATCTGCCCCATACTGGTTTGCCTGTTCCAGGTGCAGTTGGAGGGCTGGCATGGGCACCCGCCCATCATCAGACCGAAAGATTTCAGCCAGTTCCTCCAGGCGCAGGTTTGCCTGTCGTGCAGGCTGGAAAAAACCCCGGTCGTTGCGCAGTGCCCGCATGTAGGCGCGAGACAAATACTCCGAGCCCTTACATTTCACGCCGTCAATGGTGGCAATCAGCGGATGATCATACACACCATCTTTGGTCTCCCAGAAGCTGAATTGCTGAAGCGTAACCGCAAAGAAGTAGTCCAGCGCCTGCGGATCCCCCACCGGGGGAAGGTAATCCCCGACAAAGCTAAAGGGATCTGCCTCCGGCAAATCCTTGATGATCTCCGATACTTTTTGAACCTGTGTGTGATCGATCCGCACACGCGGATCCAGCGGGAGAGCGGGCAGCGGATCCTCCTGCAGCAAAAAGGTAGCGCTGATCGCTTCCACCTCGCGGGCGGCAAGATAGGCAGCCTTCATGCCCCCCATCACAGGGTGATGCCCCTGGATAAGATAGGCTAAAGCCGCACCGCAAAAGGTCTCACCCGCGCCGGTTGGGTCAACCAGCTGCGCCAGATAGCCAGGAATTGTCGCGCGATGTTTTCCCAGCACTACGAGCGCGCCCATTTCTGCCCGGGTGATGTAGAGGATCTGTCCTGCCCTGGCGTGCACGTTCTCTAACGAGCCAAAGATGGCGCGGGCTTCTTTCTCATTCATAAAAAAGATATCTGCCTGTTCAACCAGTTTCCGGGTGGCTTCAGGTTTGGTTTGTGCGTTGACGATCCCGGTGCCCATTGAAATGCGCCGGGCATTGCGCTCACGGCAGGCACCCAGCAGCACCATTTGTGCCTCCGGGTCGCCCATCGCGGTGATATGAACCACATCATACAGGCTCAAATCCTCTGGCAGCATTTTGGGGTCGATTGCCGTCTCCGATTGGATGGACTGATGGATGTAGTGCGCTTCTGCCCCATCGTGCGCAATCTCAAACCGGGGGATGTTTTCAAGGGGCACAACCGGGCCCATCCAGGCTGCCAGCCGGCTGGCAAAGTCCTGCATCACTGCCGGAACCACATCTGGACGGGCACCAAACAGCAAAACAGACGCCCCTGCCCGCCAGGCTGCCATGGCAGCATACATCCCTGCGCCGCCGACCGTGTGGAATGTCTGCCCACCCACATGGATTGTATCCAGCGAAGGGCTGCCAATCACCAGTAAATCTGCCATCAAAAATCCTTTCCCTACATTGATCTCAACCTGCCTTAGCAAAAAAGGTTAAGCCCAGACCAGCACATTATAACCGGTTTATTCTGGGGAGCCGTGCGTTGCATGAAGGAAAAATTTCTAAAGTCAGAAAGGACAATCAATGCAAATTAAAAGAAGCGTTCAAAGCAAAGATGACAAAAATCAGAGAATTAATTTGACTAATTGTGATGACTAAGCGTTATAATTAGGTGAAATTTATCATAATTGTTGCGCTGGAAGAACTTGATTCTACAGCGAAAAAATTACAGGAGCAAAATATATGAAAACAGTCATCATTGGTGGTGTGGCAGGCGGTGCCAGCACAGCAGCCCGGCTGCGCCGAATGGACGAGCAAGCGGAAATTATTATGTTTGAGCGGGGACCTTATATCTCGTTTGCGAATTGCGGCTTGCCCTATCACATTGGCGAGTTCATCCAGGAACGCGAGAAGCTGCTGGTGGTCACGCCCGCAGGCTTGAAAGAAATGCTAAACATTGACTCACGGGTCAATCACGAAGTGATATCCATTAATCGGGAAGCTAAAACCGTCACCGTGAAGAACCTGGAATCTGGCCAGGTGTTTGAAGAAAGCTATGACAAACTGGTGCTTTCGCCTGGCGCGGCGCCGATCATTCCACCCCTGCCGGGGGTCGATCTGCCCGGTGTGTTCACCCTGCGCAACCTGCCGGATATGGACAGGATCAAAGCCTTTGTCGACCAGAAAAAGCCTGTGCGCGCAGTTGTGGTTGGCGGCGGCTTCATCGGGCTCGAAATCGCCGAAAACCTGCATCACCGCGGTATTCAGGTCACGTTGATCGAGATGCTCAACCAGGTGATGGCGCCGATTGATTATGAAATGGCTGCACTGGTGCATCAACATCTGACCTTCAAGAAGGTCCGCCTGGCGCTGGGCGATGGTTTGAAATCGATTGCGGCAGGTGAAAGCGGCTGGTTGCACGTGGAGCTGGGCAGCGGGCGCACGGTGGACGCCGAAATGGTGATCCTCTCCATCGGCGTCCGCCCCGAAAATCAACTGGCAAAGGAAGCCGGGCTTGAACTGGGTCCGCGTGGGGTGGTTGCCACCAACAAACACATGCAAACCTCCGACCCGGATATCTATGCTGTGGGTGATGCGGCGGCTGTCATCCACCGGCTGACCAACCAGCCCACCTCGCTGGCGCTGGCAGGACCCGCCAGCCGGCAGGGGCGCGTGGTTGCCGATCACATCAGTGGGCGGGATGCCGCCTTCAATGGTGTACTGGGCACTTCGGTGGTGAAGGTGTTCGATCTAACGGTTGCCTCGGTTGGGATGAATGCCAAAGCCCTCGAACAGGCAGGTATGCCCTTTTCCAACATCATCATACACGTCTCCAACCATGCCGGGTATTACCCCGGCGCTTCTCCCATGGCACTCAAACTGCTTTACAGCCCCGAAGGCAAGATCCTGGGCGCGCAGGCAGTCGGCGTTGAAGGTGTGGACAAGCGCATTGATGTGATTGCCACAGCCATGCACGCCGGGATGACCGTTTACGACCTTGAGGAGCTGGAACTGGCTTATGCTCCCCCCTTCAGCTCTTCGCGCGACCCGGTCAATATTGCCGGGTTTACCGCAGCCAACATCCTGCGCGGCGACGCAAAAACAATGACCTGGGACCAGGTGGACAAACTTGACCGGCACCAGGTAACCATCGTGGATGCCCGCTTACCCGAGGAACTTACTTTAGGGATGCTTGACGGCGCAATCAATATTCCACTGCAGAAGATCCGGCAGCACACCAATGAGATCCCCAAAGACCGCCCGGTGCTGGTCTACTGCCAGACCGGTCAGCGCTCCTACTTTGCTGCCCGTGCGCTCAACCAGCTCGGGTTTGATGCCTACAACCTGACCGGCGGTTATAAAACCTATTCTCATGCTGTGGGACGCCAATCTAATTTTGACGTCTTTGAACATGTCACCATCAGCAGCCGGGAAGAAATCACCGAAGTGCCGCCCACACAATGGGTCTCAGGTAATGAGTTTTCTGTCGATGCCTGCGGGCTGCAGTGTCCCGGACCAATTCTCAAACTCTATAATAAGATCAAAGAGATCAACGATGGGGATATCGTCGAGGTGCAGGCAACCGATTTTGGCTTCACCAGCGACGTGGAAGCCTGGGCAAATTCAACCGGCAACCGCCTGCTCTCACTGGAGACCGAAAATGGTGTGATCGTCGCCCGAATTCAAAAAGGCGCTGGTAAACCTGCTGCTGAAGGAGCCGCCCTGGGTAAGAACAAAACCATGGTGGTCTTCTCCGGCGATTTGGATAAAGCCATTGCCGCCTGTATTATTGCCAACGGCGTGATCGCATCGGGGCATGAGGTTTCCATGTTCTTCACCTTCTGGGGCTTGAACCTGCTGCGTAAGAATGAGCGGGTGAGCGTGAAGAAGAACTTAATTGAAAAGATGTTTGGCTGGATGATGCCGCGCGGCACCCAGAAAGCCAAACTCTCCCAAATGCACATAGCTGGCATGGGCACCGCCATGATCAAGGGCATCATGAAGAAGAAAAATGTGGATTCCCTGCCCGTGATGCTGCAAACCGCAATCGACAACGGCGTGCGCATTCAAGCCTGCCAGATGTCCATGGACCTGATGGGCATCAAGCGGGAAGAGCTGATCGACGGTATCGAGGTGGTCGGTGTGGCAACCATGCTCGCCTCGTCTGATGACTCAAATGCCGTGATTTTCATTTAGTTCTCGCATCTACTCAAACCAAAAAGGGACTGTCTAAAATGCGCAGTCCTTTTTTTTGTTGACGCGTCCTTTGATCCGAACGCCTACCGCCGTGATCGGCGCGCTTCCAAGCCCAGACTCCTGACATAAGAAAACACATCCTCAAAAATCGCATCCAGCGGTCGGTCGATATCCACTGCGTAAACCTCTGATGGTTCTTCCAGGTCGTCAAATTGGCTTCGCAGCAGGTCTGGCGGCATGTAATGATCGCTGCGCGCTGCCAGCCTTGAATGGATCAGGTCATAATCGCCCTTGAGGTAGATGAAATGCACCCGGTCAGGGTCCATTTGCAGCTGGTCGCGGTAGGATGCTTTAAGCGCTGAACATGCCAGCACGCCCGACTCTCCTGCCTCCAGTTTTTCGGCTATCAAAGTTGATAAGATATCCAGCCATCCCGCCCGGTCTGAGTCGGTCAGGGGAACACCCTGGGACATTTTTTCGATGTTCTCCGCCGGATGAAAGGCATCCCCCTCGTAGTAGGGTAAGCCAAATTGATCCGCCGTCCGCTGCCCGATGGTGGTCTTTCCACTGCCCGCAACGCCCATAATAATGAGGAACACTTCTCCCTCCCGCTCACAAATGATAGGCGGCTTTCGCCAACCGATGAGCTAAATCTTTCATCATCTCCTGCCCATCCGCCTCGCCAATCATCTTTCTGATCAGCAGCCCAGCCACCCAGTTAGCACAAGCCCTGCGCCAAAGGTCATGCCGCGCCGGAATGGAGAGAAAGGCACGCGTGTCATCCACAAAGCCAGCCGTGTTGTGCAGACCGGCAGTCTCCAGCACAGCTTCGAAATAACGCCGGATGCCGTGCCACGAATCCAGGAACCACCAGGGCGATCCTAACCTGACAGCGGGATAAACCCCCGCCAGGGGCGCCAGTTCACGGGAATAGGTGCTCTCATCAACTGTAAAAAGGATCAGCCGGAAGTTGGGATGGTGACCAAAATCTGCGAGGAGGGGCTGAAGGTTGCGTGTGAATTCGGTGCGAACCGGGATATCAAAGCCCATGTCCCCCCCAAAGCGACCAAAGACCTGCGGATCGTAATTGCGCAGCACGCCGGGATGAATCTGCATCACCAACCCATCTTCACTGCTCATGCGCGCCAGCTCATAGAGCATATGGGCAATGAAATTTTCCGCATCTTGCTCACCAACCTCGCCCTTCAAGCCTGCTTGGTAGATGCGGTTTGCTTCAGAAGGCGCAAGCCGGTGAACCCTTGGTAAAAGCACGCCGATATCTGTCGCTGTGGCACCCAGTTGTTTGAAGGTTTCCCGCCTGCGTTCGATGGCGGACAAATACGATCTAAAATCGGAAACCGTTAACCCTGCGAGGTGATGCAGAGCTGTCACCCGTTCAATCCATCCCCGGGAAGTGATCCCGATCACGTCATCCGGGCGAAAAGTCGGGATCACCCTTCCATCCCAACCCGAGTCTTGAAGCATCTGGTGACTGGTCAGCGGATCCGAGGCGGCATCTGTGGTTGCCAGAACCTCTAGATTGAATTTCTTGAATAAGCGGCGGGGGGTCATTTCAGCAGATGCCAAATTGGCGTCAATCCGGGTATAAATCCGCTCGGCGGAGTGCTCGTTTAACGGCTCTGTGATCCCAAACACCATATCCAGTTCGTGGGTCAGCCATAAGCCAGAAGGCGTGCCCCGAAAGAGATAAAAATGTCGGGCGAAAACCTCCCATGCCCGGTCAGGCTGGTCCTGCGACAAAAGCAGCTCGTAGGGCATACCCTGCGAGTGAAGCATGCGTAATATGTAGTGGTCTTTCTGGAACAGCAGCGCTGAGGGATTGGCAAAGTGAACATCGGGCTGGCTAAACAACATCGGGTCCACATGCCCATGGGGTGAAAGAATTGGCATATCCCTCACAATAGCATACAGCTGCTGCGCCAGGGCTTTCTGGTCAGGCTGCGGGTCAAAATAGCGATCCTCAGGCAACATTACTACTCCTCCCAATCATGCAAACTTCCATATTTGAGTATAAAGGAAATTATGCCAGGATGCGAACCCCATGCGGGAAATCCTTCGATCAACTTACAGGAAGGGTGCACCAGCGCGATTAACGAAACAGGGAACAGGCTTAGCACCTGTTCCCTGTGATCCAAATCGTTCTAAATTCCTGTCCTATTTTTGAACCAAACGAACCCCAAGCCCGCCAAATGCCTCTTTGAGAGATACCGCAAGGAGTTTGCTGCCCTGATAGGTGGCGGTGGTTTCATCGATTGAAAAACCGCGCTTGCCCAGGTGATGAATTGCCCGGTCGAGACGATTGGTTCGGATTGTCAGGCTACCCCGACGGTCCGAATCTGTTGAAGGTGAAAATTCTATTTCAGGACCGGATGGCGCAGTCTGGTCCGTTGTCCCCGCCCGGAACCCAAAAGCCTGTGTCAGGCGTGCGGCTGCAGATTGTGCCTGATCCTGCTGATCCTGCCAGATACTCACCTTCACCAACTCAAACCCTAAGAGGACATCCACTGAAGTTTTAGCGCTGCGGGTGATCGCCGAAAAATCATGATTATCGATGTCTTCTGTGCTGCAAAGCCAGCTGCCGCCAACGGCATGGATAAAAGGCTTGTCCGCAAAATCTGCCAGGTTATCGTTGCTCACTCCGCCCGTGGGGATGAAGGAGATATGTGCGGATTTATAGGGGCTATAAAGCGACTTGCAGCCCTTGACGCCGCCATAAGTTCCCGCCGGGAAAAATTTCAATACACGCAAGCCATATGCCAGGGCAGCCTCAATCTCGGTCGGCGTCACGCACCCAGGCGTAACCGGGACATCATGTTCAACGCACCAGGCGACAATTTTTTCGTTGAATCCAGGCGAGACAATGAATTTTGCCCCGGCTTCAACCGCTTGCTGACATTTTTCCAAAGTAAGCACTGTGCCCGCGCCGACCAGCATCTCGGGGCATCCTTGCGCCACGTTCTTGATCGCCTGGAGACCTGCTTCCGTTCGCATGGTGATCTCCATCACATCAATCCCCCCAGCCAGCAGGGCTTCAGCCGCTGCCACAGCATCATCCGAATTATTGATCACAACCACCGGCACCAGTCCTGTGGCACCAATTCTTTCCATCGTATCCATTTGTAAACCTCTCCCTGCATCAAATTTTTTGATCAAGCCAAACTCATTTTATTTATACCTGATCCGGTAGAGCTCTTATCAGGCACAGATGGATTATAGCAAATATCAATGAAAAAATGAAAGCCAAACAAAAACTCGGTGAGCGGTATCTCATTTGCTTACACAATTCCAGGTAAAAACCCACTGATTCCGCATCCAATAATTCCCAACCATCTCTCATTCATGGGAGTAGATTTCCATCCGTCCTGATCCCGACTAATCCTGTCTATTCCTGTATAATTTTGATAAGGATAATGCACGCAGTTTGGATGCAATCGACATCCATCTCCGATGGGAGGGTAAGATGGCAGATAAGGAATTCTCAACCGACATTTTAATCGTTGGCGCAGGGATGGGCGGCGTGGCAGCCGCATTGGCTGCACTGAAGCTGGGGCGGAACGTGATCCTGACGGAGGAAACCGATTGGATCGGCGGACAGCTGACCGCGCAGGGCGTCCCCCCGGACGAATCCCCCTGGATTGATTCGCATCAAACCGGCGGCACCCGGTCTTATCGCGCAATGCGAGAACACATCCGTGCCACCTATCGCCGCTACTACCCCCTGCTGGATGAACCCAAGCAGAATCCGCGCCTGAACCCGGGCATGGGCAGTGTGGGGCCGCTCTGCCATGAACCCAAAATTGGGCTTGCCGTCCTAGAGGGCATGCTGGCGCCTTATATCGCCAGTGGACGGCTGACACTCTGGTTAAATCACATTCCCGAAAGCGCTGAGACCGGGGAAGATCGCGTGGAAAGTGTCAGGCTGCGCAGCACCCTCACTGGCGAGGAGAGAACCGTTCGCTTCGACTATGTTCTGGATGCCACTGAACTGGGTGACCTGCTCCCATTGGCAGATGTGGAATACATCATCGGGGCAGAATCGCAATTGCAGACGGGAGAGATGCACGCCCTGCCCGGTGAGCCCGACCCCCTCGACCAGCAAGCGCTCTCCTGGTGCTATGCCATGGATTACCTTCCTGGAGAAGATCATACAATTGAAAAACCGGATGATTATGATTTCTGGCGTACTTACCAGGCTGATTTTTGGCCCGGGCGGCAGCTAAGCTGGCACACTCCCGACCCGACCAATCTGCGCACGGTGCATCGCCCCCTGTTTGGTGGAGAAACCGACGCAGAATATGTAGATGATATGTGGCACTTCAGGCGTATTCTCTATCGGAAATATTATCCCGCAGAGTTTTTCCCCAGTGATATCACCCTGGTCAACTGGCCGCAAATCGATTACTGGCTGGGGCCTGTTTTGGGCGTTACTGAGGCGGAAAAACAAAAACATTTGCGCGGAACCCAGCAGCTGAGCCTGTCCTTCCTGTACTGGATGCAAACCGAAGCGCCTCGTCACGACAGCGGACAGGGCTACCCGGGTCTGCGGCTGCGTGGAGACATTCTGGGCACAGAGGGTCTGGCAAAATACGTCTATGTGCGCGAGGCACGCCGCATCGAGGCACAGTTCCCCGTGCGGGAAGAACATGTCGGGGTTGAACAGCGCCAGGGGCTGAAAGGCGCTGCCATCTTTACGGATACCATCGGAATCGGCTCCTATCGCATCGACCTGCACCCCAGCACTGCAGGCCGGAATTACATTGATATTCCCAGCTGGCCTTTCCAAATTCCGCTTGGGGCTTTGCTGCCAATCCGCGTGAAAAACCTTCTGCCGGCGTGTAAAAACATCGGCACCACCCACATCACCAACGGCTGCTACCGGCTGCACCCTGTGGAATGGAATATTGGTGAAGCCGCAGGTGCGCTGGCGGCTCACTGTTTAAATCGAAATTTACTACCCGAACAAGTTCGAAACTCGTCTGAATTATTATCCGATTTTCAAAGACTTCTTTCAGAGGGATTGGGCTTTGAACTGCAGTGGCCGGAAGAACTACGCCTGACGCCGCGAGTGAGCCTTGCGCCGCTGGGCGTATGAGGGCACGCACAGGGAACAGCCAAGCGCACAATTTGAGGGAATTATGCTATCATCATAGTGAGGAGATAAGTGATGGAAAAGCAACCAGGATCATCCCAACAGCAACCCGACTTTTCACAACGCAGAATCACCGTTGTCATTCCTGCCTACAACGAGGCACGCTTTATCGGGTCTGTGATCTTGCAGCTGCTCAAACATCCCCTCCAGGTGCTGGTGGTGGATGATGGTTCGGAGGACGAGACAGCGGAAATTGCCCGGGCTGCCGGAGCTGAGGTGATCTCACTGCCAACCAACCAGGGCAAAGGCACGGCGCTGAACACAGGCCTCGCCCAGGCCAGCCAGTCCCACCCGGATGCCATCGTCCTGATCGATGCCGATGGACAGCACCTGCCCGAAGAGCTCCTCCAGGTGGTCACACCTATTCTGGCGAATCAGGCTGATATCGTCATCGGTTCCCGCTACCTTTTGAACACGTCCAAGACCCCCACCCACCGCAGATTTGGGCACAAGGTGCTGAATTTCATCACCAGCCTGTTTTCCGGGGTGGCTGTCTCCGATTCTCAGAGCGGCTACCGCGCCCTGGGACCAAAGGCCTACCAAATTTTAGCCTTCAGCTCAAAGGGCTTTTCGGTTGAATCCGAAATGCAGTTCCTCGCATCCGAGTTTGGGCTGCGCGTGGTGGAGGTGCCCGTCACCATTCAATATCTGGACAAAGAAAAGCGTTCCCCCTGGAAGCAGGGCGCCAGCGTGTTGAATGGGATCGTCTCACTCACCAGTCTCTATCGCCCACTGCTTTTTTTCAGCGTCCCGGGGATCATCAGCCTGCTGGGTGGGCTGATTTGGGGCGTGGTGGTCATCAACCGCTACCGCATCTACGGCGAGCTGGCGGTTGGCTATGCTATGATCTGTGTGCTGCTGTGTTTATTTGGGTTGAATCTCTTTTCGACCGGGATCACCCTGCACACCGTACGCGCTTTGTTTTTAGAACACCTCTCTCACAGGGAATCCCAAAACCGGTCCTGAGTCCTGGACATCAGCCCGTCTTCACCCCAAACCAACTGCGGAGTTAATCCTTTTGAACAAAGCTGGAATCCTCACTTTTCATAATGCCGAAAATTACGGCGCAGCACTCCAAACCTATGCCCTGATGAAGACGGTTCAAAAACTTGGCATCGAGTGTGCAGTGATCGATTACCGCAACCGGGGTGTTGTGATCCGCAACACGTTAAAGAACATCTACTACCTGGTCACAGGTCAAAACCCGATCAAAAATCACAAGTTATACCACCAGTTTCAGCGCCAATTTATGAATTTGACGGAAAAGACCTATCGTAAGCCCCTGGACTTTGAAAAAGATGCGGACAGGTTCGACTTTCTCCTCTTTGGCAGTGACCAGATCTGGAATCCGGACCTGGCAAATGGATTTGATCCCTTATATTTTGGGCAGTTTCCAACCAGGGCGAAAAAAATCGCCTATAGTGCCAGCCTGGGGAAGGACCAGATCACAATCGAAGAACGCCAGAAGCTCAACCAGCTGATTGCCGGATTGGATGCAGTGGGGGTGCGCGAAGAGACCATGCTCCCGCTGATCGAGCGCGAGGCAACCTGTGTGGTGGACCCCTGCATGCTGCTGACCGCAGCGGAGTGGGCACAGATCGCAAGCAAGCCTGTGGCAAAAGACAACTACATTTTGGTCTATCAATTATTTGCCAACGACCAGATCCTCCTGACCGCTGAACGTCTGGCAGAGGAGATGCACAAAGAGATCCTGGTGCTCTCACCCTATCCCATTCTTAAGGATCGCAAGAGATTCCATCAGCTGGGGCGCATCTCACCCACTGAATTTATTGGCTATTACCAGCAGGCAGACGTGGTGATCTCAGATTCTTTCCACGGTTCCATCTTCAGCATCCTGTTCCAGAAGCTGTTTTACACAATCCTGCCCTCAGCCAAGACCAGCAGGATCACGTCCCTTTTAGAGACGCTCGCCCTCTCCGACCGGATCGTCACTGGGGCTGACCTGCCGCCAGATCATATAGACTATACGAACATATGGCCGCGGCTTGAAAGTGAGATCCAGCAATCGATGGCCTACCTGCGCAAACACTTGGAAATCGAATGACACAAAACGGTAAATCTTCACACAACATTTCCTCCCTCCCAAAAGCAGCGTGCTTTGGATGCGCTGCGTGTGAGAGCATCTGCCCCAAAGACTGCATCACCATGCAGCCTGATCACGAAGGATTCTTATACCCCATTGTGGACGAAGATCAGTGCATCGCCTGCCGAAAGTGCATCGATGTTTGCCCCGGATTCAACCAGGTGACGATGGCGCAGCCGCTGCCAGATACCCGTTTCATCGGCGGGAAAATCCTGGATGAATCCATTCGCTACCAGAGCAGTTCAGGGGGCATGTTCAGCCTGGTTGCAGATCACATCCTGGGGCAAAATGGCGTCGTCTACGGCGCCGTCATTCAACCGCAAGATATGCGTGTAGTGCACGCAAGAGCCGTTGACCCGGACGGCTTGCAAGCCATGCGCAAATCAAAATATGTGCAGAGCGATACCACTAAAATCTTCCCGCGTGTGCAGCAGGACCTCTCCACCGGCAGGCCTGTCCTGTTCACCGGCACGCCCTGCCAGGTGGCCGGGCTCTATCTCTATCTCGGTCAACAGCCGGATAACCTGTTCACCTGCGACATCATCTGCCACGGCGTGCCCTCTCCCGGGCTTTTCCAAAACCACTTTGGAGACGTTGAGGATCGCATGGATGCACCCATCCACAAGATTGACTTCAGAACCAAAGAAAAGGGTTGGGGGAGCTTTTTAAACTTTTACCTCGCTATCGAGACTGACCATAAAAAGCGGCTGGTCTACGCCCCGTTGGATGCCTACTATGCCCTGTTCCTCGCCAACCTTTCGTTGCGACCGGTATGCTACACCTGCAAATACGCCACCACGCCCCGAACCTCAGACCTGACCCTTGGCGATTTTTGGGGCGTCCAGCGGCAAGCACCAGACCTGTTCGACGGCAAAGGGACATCCCTGCTGTTGGTGAACACCACTAAAGGCCAGCGCCTGGTGGATGCCACCGCCCCAAGAACAAAATTAAAAATGCTGTCTGCGGTGGTTCCCATGCCGCCCAACCTGGTCAGACCTACCCCAAAGCCTAAATCTCGTGATCGGTTTTTTGAGACCATTGATCTGAGGAACTGGAAGACTTATCGCTTTCGTGCGCACCTCACTGCACTCTTTACCATCGTCAAGAATAAACTCCGTGCTGTGCTCCAGCGGTTATAGCGTGAGCTGCGTATCAACATTTCGCCGTCTCCACCTGATAACCCGTGGAAGATCCTTTCATTATTCCCTCATTCCAAATCCTACTGATGACCTCCTCCCTTTATTGAATTCTGCCGCAACAGCCGAAACGAATATCAGATAAAATTGTCGTATGCACAAAAAGATTCACCGGTTAACGCCCGTTCTGCTGTTTTTTCTGCTGATCCTTTTCCTGCTGGGCTTGTTCCTGCTGGCGTCACTGGCAGATGCCCCCGTGACCTTTCAGGATCAGACTCTGGAATTAGAGATCAGAAAATATCTCAACCATTACAGTAAACCCCTCTATAAAAGCCAGCTGCTCGATATTCACACCCTGGACCTCAGCGACAAAGGCATTGCAGATCTTGCGGGCATTGAACACCTGCGAAATCTGCAGGTGCTGAATCTGGCACACAATCACATCTCAGATGTCAGCCCGTTGCGAACACTGCGAAGTTTGCGCAGCCTTGACTTGCAGGATAACGGCATCGTTGACCTTGATCAGGTCAATTTCGGCGACCTCTCCAAACTCGGCTTGCTGGAAGTGCGACTGGACAATAACCGGATGTTGACGCCGGAAGGCGTGGAAATCCGGCTTTCCGATGTTTCAGTTCTGAGCACCTTTCGTACACTTGAAACCCTCAGCCTGAGCCAGAACCAGATCCAAGACATCACATTCCTGGCAGAATTGGACCAGCTTTCGAAGTTGAACCTGCGGCAAAATGACATACATGATATTTCAACCTTGAGCAACCTCCACCAGCTCACCTATTTGAACATTCACTCCAACCCAAATATTCAATCTGTTGCGCCTTTGTCCAAGTTGACAAAATTGACCACGCTGATTATGCGCCATGTCCCAGTTGGCGATCAGACCTGGGTTTTCTCAGGGATGGTTCACCTGAAGCGCCTGAACATCAACAATTGTGGGATTTCGGACTATACTTTTTTAGGCGAGATGATGGCTGAAGGCATCCTGCAGGATAATCCGAACAATGGCGTGCAGGCAAATGTTAACCTGCGGGACAACCTGCTCCTCCAGGACGGCACAGACCCCCTTGCCCCCCTCAGACCTCACTGGGAAAACATCACCTTTCGGGATCCTTACGTCCTGCCCCAAATTTTTGGACTGATCGAATCTCCGCAATTTTCAACGAATAGCGGCTTTTTTACTGAGCCATTCGACCTCGCCCTATCCAGCAATACGCCAGATCTTGAAATTTACTACACGCTGGATGGCTCGGACCCCAACCCCGCCATTGTCGACACTGCCAAATCCCCCTATCAGAAAACCTATCGCTACACACAGCCCGTCACCATTCAGAGCAGGGCTGGCAAAGCGGATCAATACTCGATCCTCAATACAACCCACGTTGAAAACCACATCCCGTGGCAGCCGCCTGCCGATGAGGTTTTTAAGGCAACCGTTGTGCGTGCCATCACCTATGACCCACAGACCAAGACACAAAGTCCGGTTGTCACCCACACCTATTTTGTGGATGAGGATATCAACAGCCGCTACAGCAGCCTGCCCGTCATCTCATTGACCGCGGATTATGAAGTCCTCTTCGCTCCTGAAAGCGGCATTTTGAACACAGGAACTGCCAATAATCCCTTCTACCACCTGGAAACGCGCGTGCCCGCCAATATCGAGATCTTTGATCCCGATTCCGGGGTTGGACTGAACGGCTTGTACGAAATCAAGCTCCATGGCAACACCTCGGTTGCCAACCCGCAAAAGGGTTTTCACGTTTATGCTGAGCCCTGGCTGGGAACCGAGAAATTTGAGTATCCCCTGTTCCAGGATTCTGCTTCCAAAGCCAACCAGTTGGCGTCCTTTGATCGCTTCATCATCCGGGCATGGGGCACGGCGTTTGATTGGGCAGTGTTCTTTTCAGACGCCTACCATCAAACGCTGATGGCAGACTCCAGCCTGGATATTCAGGATTACCAGCCCGCCATCCTGTTCATCAACGGCGAATATTGGGGACTTTATGAGATCCGCGAAGCCAACAAAAATGCGGACTATTTCCAGGCACATTATTTTGACGGGCAGGAAGTGCCGATGGACATTCTGGAGCTGGGCACGGTCGATCTGATCGAAGAGGGCACCCCAGCGGATTGGACTGCGCTGCAGGATTTTATTGAAAGCCACGACCTCAGCATCAACGAAAATTATGCCTATCTCCAATCCCAGGTCGATATCGAAAATTTTGTGCAATACATCATTCACTGCGTCTTCACCGGCAAGAAGGACTGGCCAACCCACAATGAAGCCATGTGGCGCTCCCCCGCCCTGGACGGAAAATGGCGCTGGATCCAATTTGACATGGACCAAGGGCTGCGCCCCGGGATCGATAATTTCCACGATATGGTGCAGCATGTGTTGGATGAGACGTTTTTGGGTCACCCCATGCTGCTGGCATTGCTGCAAAATGAGGAATTTGAAGCTCTATTTTTGAATACCTTTGCCGATATGCTCAACACCTATTTTCTGACTGATGTGGAAGTGGCGCATTTTAATGAAATCTCTGCCCAGCTGGAGCCTTACATCCCTGAATATCGTCTACGCTGGCAGATTGATTCCAACTGGGAAGAAGATAAGGCGAAAGCGCTCGAGCTGATCCTGGAGCGCTGGGCATTCAGAAAGAACCAGGTGCTGGATAATTTTAAAATCGACGGCACACACCAGGTCACACTAATTTCAGACCAGGCGATGGGAACGATTCAGATCAATTCGATCCTGATTGGATCAGACACACCCGGCGTTGCTGATCCCGGGCAGTGGACAGGGGCATATTTTGACAGCATCCCGATCCAGATCACCGCCCTGCCCAAAGAGGGCTATCGGTTCGTGGGATGGGATACACAGGACGACCTTGATCGCACCAGCCCAACCCTGACCCTCGTGCTGACTGATGATCTGCAGGTAGAAGCCTTATTTGAAATTACCGACTAATCCTTTTGGAATCAATTCTTCTGGCGGTTAATCAATCCCTGGCTCATTTGTGCTCAAGCAATACGAAATCCCCGCCTTCACCAACCACCATCTCATACTGATCCCGGACCTGGGCATTAGCTTCAACGTCGTCCTGCATGCCAATCCAATCATTCATCGTCAGCAAGACATAATCAAAAGAATCATCCAGAATGTCACGGTTGATATCCGCAGGGCTCTCCACGTAGGTGAAGTTTTCCCTTGTGGTGCTGGCGTCAAAATAAACGTTGAAAAGTGCAACCAATTCATCGATGTTCTTGCCAATCTTGGGTGAATACTGGTCAAAAACAGCGTAGGTCGCATAAAGCCGCATGTCCGGATCAGAGACTATCCGACCTTCAAATTCTGAAAACGGTGAGGTCACCTGAGTAAAGGCGACCTGATTCTCACGAAACACGAACATCTGCCGCAGGTTGGAAGCCACCGGCGCTGCCATCAGAGAGAGGACAATCAGGTAAGTCGCCAGATTTGCGTACAGGTTTTTTCTAAAAAGGAACAGGACTGCGAACAGGAGCGTGATCAAAAGTGGGTAATACATCAGTGTGACCACAGAACCCAGATCCAGGTTTTGCGGTGGGATCACAATCCGCAGCCAAACCCTGATCCCGACAGCGATGGCGATACCCAAAGCAGCGAAGAGGAGCAGCCGTTTTTGCTGCGCCTTCCTTTCAGGCCAGCCTAAATCAATAAACTGCGGCGCCAGGATCGCCAGCACCGGCATGACGGGCAGCCCAAAGCGGATCTCATACCCCAGCCGATTGTTGATAGAAACGATCATCAGCGCGGCATACATCAGCGGAACCAGCCACAGCACTTTCCGCCCAAAAGACTCTTCGCGCGGTAATGTCACACCGCTGATGAGATACAGCACAAAGGGCAGCAGCGTCGCTTCAAACCAGTAGCCCTGGTACCAGTCCGCCAGGTTGCCGTCACCCAGCGAATTGAGGGTTTCGAGCACACGGGAAGAATAGACAGCATAGGTGCTTAGGAATTCTTGCCACTCGCTGATTCGCAGTCCAAAGAAAGGATCACCGAGGAAAATCCAGGAAAGAACGCCAAAAACGACCATCCCTGCCAGCACGCCGCAAACAACCCATAAAACATTCCAGAGGAATGCCCTGAGGTTGAAGTTTTTATCGTCCACCCAACCCAATCCGAGCAGAAGCACGCCAACCGGCAGCGTGGTCTCTTTGGTCTTGAAAGCAAGAAACAACAACGTCCCCAGCAAACCCACAAACCACGGATTCCGATGGCTGTGATTGAGCGAGAGCAGGTAGGCTGCGAAGAAAGCGGTCAGCATCGTCATGGCAGTAAAATCCACTACGATCACACCCGATGTCTCAGCAATTGCTGCAAACGAGAAGAAGATTACCACTGCCAGGATCCCGTGCAGTAAATTGCTTTTTCGCAGGGCTTTTCGTGCAGAAACATAGATCAGAAATGTGTTCAACCCAATGATGAACCCCCAAAAAGCATGATAGCCTTCCAATGGATGGGAAGCCAATTTGAGGAAAATGGCTTGAAGAAAGACATGAAAATAGCGGTTGAGGATGAAGGGCATCTTGATCCCGTTCATGCCCACGTTCATATACATCGTAATATCAGATGAATTTGGACCGCCCCTTGCCAGGATAGAAAAGGCAATGCCCACCAGCACGGAACCAACCAGCGCCAAACCGATCTCCGCCCATCTAAGCGTGCTCGGTGTAAGTGTGCGATTCAGCCAGGTGCGCCCCTCAGTTCGTTTTTCTTCTATGGCATTTTCAGACATCATTACTCACTTCACTCAATTTCCAAGAGGTCGCTGACCAGCCTGGCTGCATCACCCACAAAATTCGGGCAGAGCTCGTGAAACAGGTTCAGATCTCGCACCTGCTGCAGTTGATCTTCATCTCCAATATCAAAACCCAGGAGACCGGGGCAGGTCAGATTACCATGCAGGGCTTGAAAACGCTGCTGAAATGCCTGAGCCAAATCATAGCAGGCATATTTCTTTTCCCTGTCATAGACCGTAATCCCACGTGCCAAGCCGATCGCCATCAGTGCCCCACTAACCGCACCGCAGATCTGCCCGGCATGCCCCATCCCACCCCCAAAAGGTGTGGCGATTTTAAAAGCCAGGTCCAAATCCATGCCGAAATATTGCGCAAAGGGGGCAAATACAGATTGCGCACAGTTATAATGCCTGCCGAAATATGCCCTCGCCTCAACATCAAAATTCACAGAACCCTCCTGCCATGATCAAATCATCCGACTCGACACTTCTGACCGCTCAACCTCAGCGGCGGCTGGATAGAAAGTTTTCCACAGCTTCTCGGGTCGGCAGTGAAGGCTGTGCACCGCGTTTGGTAACTGCCAGCGCGCCTGCTGCCATTCCATATTTCACCGCTTCAAACAGCGGTTTTTCTTCAGCCAATGCGACCGCTAAAGCGCCGTTGAAGGCATCGCCTGCGGCGGTCGTATCGACTGCCGTGACTTCGTGAGCAGGAAGATGTCGATCGGCACCCTCTGCAACAACTCGGGTGCCGTTATGCCCCAGCGTGATGATCAAATTCTTCACACCCCAATCCAGCAGCTTCTTAATGCCCTTATCCATGTCTTCTTCATCTGTCAGCATGGCTAATTCCGCGCGATTAGGTGTGAGGTAATCCACTTTACTCAGCAGAGCTTTAGAAAGCGGTTGTGCAGGTGCAGGATTAAGGATCACCGGCACCTGGTAGGCTTTTGCAAGGTCGATCGCTTCGGAGATAGTTTCCAATGGGGTTTCTAATTGCACAAGCAGAATATCAGCCTCTCGCATCAATGACCGGGCGTTATTGACATCATCAACCGAAACCTCTGCATTAGCGCCAGAGGCGACCACGATTAAATTCTCACCATCAGCAGCGACTGCGATCATTGCGATACCAGATGGCGCCTGATCGTCTTTAATGACATAGGTCGTTTTGATATTATCTTCGACCAAACCCTGGATGAGGGTGTCCCCAAAATTATCCTTCCCCACACGCCCCACCATGGTCACCTCGCCACCCATCCGGGCAGCAGCTACCGCCTGGTTGGCACCTTTGCCGCCGGGGAAAGTCTCAAAATCACCACCCAGCACCGTCTCGCCCGGCATGGGAGAGTGGGGCACGCGCACAACAAGGTCCATATTGATACTGCCAACAACTAAAATTTTTGCCATGAAAAACCCTTTCTAATCCATCCGAAATTTCGTAAGGAAATGTGCCATTCAGTTATTCTTCGGTCGTTGTTTCCGTTTGATCTTCAATGTGCCCACTTCCCTCGAGGCTCTCCTGCTCAGGGGAATCAACTGCCTGTGAATCGGCTGTTTGCAAATCACTTTCTGCGCTTCCGTCATCCGTCAGCTGCTCAGCAGCTGATAAGGGATGGGGGAAAACTTGCTCACTTATTGTTTCTGCTTGGGGTAAAACCTCTGTCTCAACCTGATCAGGATCAGCCTGATCAGGATCATGTTCTGGGGCAAAATCCAATAAATCCGGTGTCACCATCTGCCTCGGCGCATCGGAAACGTGGTCTCGCTCTGGCTGACTGCTTGCCAGCCAAATGCCCACAATGATGCCAAACAATCCCCAGAAGAGCAGATAGCGGGAGTAAGGTATATTAACCAGAGGGTGATCCATTTGACTCAGCGTTTGAATATTGTTGGTTGTGACGGAGGTTACACCAGAAAGCCAAAACTGCGAAAACAGCCAGGGCTGATCCACGGTGTATACATTTACCCCCAGGCCACGCGCCCGATATTTGCTGACGGCGCAAGTTTTAATCCCTGTATCCACATTGATAATTTCATAACGCTGTTCCACCAAATCCTGCGGATCAGGCAAATTGGTGCTTGAAACCCCAATCACCCTGGTAAATTGGGGGGCTTCCTCGTAAACAACAGGCAGTTGATCGGCATCCACCAGGAACCAGATATCTTCATTCAGCCCGGATTCACGGCATTGATCCAGAACGATCTCAAAAAACATATCATAATAAGGATGCCCTTCAGGTGGATAGCGCATATCAAAGAGGATGGCCATCCCCTTCTGATCCACCACCTCCAATGCTTCAGGCAGGGTTGGAATAGTTTGCCCCTGGTTAATGGCAAGCTGGGATTGTGAGACAAGTCCCTGGCTGATCGTGTCGTAAGGATCCTTTTGAATGAACCACAATCCTGCGTTCAATTGCGATAATTCTTCCATCGAAAAATCAGATGCCAGATCACCAATTCGCTCCGGGAAGACCTCAGAAATATTGGTGGTGCGAGCCAGGGTCTCATCATGCATCAGAAAAGGCACCCCGTCCTGGCTGATGCGCAAATCCGTCTCAAACCCGAAAGCCTGGTAGTCACCAGCCAGTTCGGCTGCGCCAAGTGTGTTTTCAGGTGCAAGCATGGACGCCCCACGATGGGCAAATAAGGCTGGCTTTGCAGGGATATTGCCTTCATAAGCCCAGTTTGGCGGTAGAAGTGGCGGTAAGAGCCAGAGCCCAACCAGAGCAATCAGAACCAGGACGATGCCTGCCGCCCAAGGCCACCGGCGATCTGCTGAGTGCATTTTTCGGCGCAAGTGGAGAATCAGCCGGCGCAGCCAAATGCCCGCGATCAGGAATAATGTGGCATCGCCCACCAGGCGAGTCAGGTTGAATAGATGAAAAAGAACACCCCTCTGGCTTGGGTTTTGCTGCAGGATCATTACAAAGCCACCATAGAAAAGCGCCAAAAAGAGCAGCAAAAACCCAAAATAGACCCAGTGGATAGCGCCAGGTTTCCACTGCCCTTTTTGAAGTGTCAACCAAAACCTAATCAACCGGAACAAACTCCACAGTCCCATCAGACCGGTCAGGACCATCAGGAGGTTCGTCCATGGCAGGCGAACCCCAACCAGTTCGCCAAGAAAGGCATCTACTGAATTTCGAAAATCACCAACAGATACCCAGTAAATCATAAAAAAGATGGCATGCAGTAAACAGATCAATGCCAAGAAATAATTTAATCTGATTTTTCGCTTGTTCTGCAAAGTATTGGTTTGCGACATAAGTGAACAACTCCGATCATCACAATGACGAATAGTAGTATTATAGCCAGATTCCTTCGTTTTTGAAAACCGATCGGAAATCAGCCCGCTCGCACCCCTCTGAGAAGACTTCAGAAACAAACACTGAACATAATGGTAAAATGGGTTTAGTTTACTCATTCACCAGATCTTTTCCTAAATGAATTCATTTAAACTAAAACTCAAGCGATATTTCAGAAGCAAATTCCAATCGGATTTATCAGCCGGAACCACAGTCGGCATGGTGGTGGTCCCGCAGGCGATGGCTTACGCAGCCATTATTGGGATCAACCCAATTTACGGGTTGTTCACAGCGATCATCCCCGCGATCATTGGTGCAATTTTTGGCAGTTTCCCATTTCTGATCACAGGACCCACCAATCCCACCGCGCTGGTCACTGCCAGTGTGTTAATTGCTTTTGCCAGCCGTCCAGACTATTTTGAATATGTCTTTGCCATTTCCATTCTTGCCGGCGTGATCAAGATCATCTTTGGACTGCTCAAGTTTGGAAAATTGACGAAATATATCTCCAACTCTGTCCTGGTAGGTTTTTTGACTGCAGTTGGCATCCTGATCATATTTTCCCAGTTAGGTAGCCTTTTGGGGTTCAAACTTTCATCGGCAGGCGGTTTGCCCGGGATCCTAATCAACCTGGTCCGCAATGTTGAAAACATCAACCTGAACACCGCCGCACTGGGATTATTTTCCATCAGCATCATGCTATCCATCCGCAAGGTAAACCGTAAACTGCCTGCAGCCATGATCACAATCCTATTTACGATTCTGGTGACAATCGCAACCGGTTGGGATGCAGAAAAAGGTGTGCAATTTGTTAGCTTGCCTGAGAATATGAACATGGGCTTCCACCTTCCAAAAATCGGCTTTCGTGATTTTCTTTCCCTGGGTATTCCAGCCGTTGCCCTGGCGTTACTCAGTTTTATGGAGACGGTCTCAATTGCCAAACCAATGAGCCAGATGACAGGAGAGCCGCTGGATCCTTCCCGTGAGATGATCGGTCAGGGTCTTGCCTCCCTGGTGGGTGGTTTTTTTCAATGCATTCCCCCCTCCGGCTCGCCATCGCGGACTGCGCTCAATGTGGTCAGCGGAGCAAGAACCCGTTTTGCTGCCATATTCTCAGGATTAACTGCCCTCCTCTTCCTGGTGCTTTTCTCTGGCCTCTTTCAATACATCCCCGTTGCTGCCCTTGCAGCGGTGGTGATCGTCTCATCGGCAGGTCTGATCAACCCACAGCTCATCAAGATTACCTGGCAAAGCAGACTGCAGAGTCGGGCGGTGATGGTCATCTCCTTAGTCTCAGCCCTTGTGCTGCCGCTAGAATATGCTGTTTACATTGGGATACTCAGCACCATCCTGATCTTTCTGGGTGAAAGCAGTCATATGAATCTCAGTTATCTTATCGAAGATGAATCAGGTCAATTCATTGAACTGCCGCTGGAGGGCATCAAAGAACGGCAACCGCGCATTGCAATCGTGAACATCGAAGGGGATCTGTATTTCGCTGCCGCTGAAGATTTGCAGAGCCAAATTACAGAAATTTTGAAGACCGATATCAAGGTGTTGATCCTGCGTTTTCGCCGCACCCACTTGCTCGCCAGCACCGGGGTGATGGCATTAGACCAGATCATCCAGGCAGCGCGACAGCAGGGTGTTCGCATCATGCTGGCCGGCTTGCAAGAAGAAGTATTGGAACCTCTTCAGGCTGCAGGGATCACAGGGCTGGTGGGCGATGCCCACATCTTCAGGGCAAATGTTCAGCTGTTTGATTCGACTCACCGCGCCCTGGAAGAAGCCAGAAAATACGTCGATGCAACATCAGCAGGTGAACATTCTTCTGAGGCTGCAAATCTCGAGAAGGGCGCGCTGTAATCAGAGGCTTGGCGCGATGACCTCAAAAACCTGAAAAAATAGCAAACGCTGAAAGGATAAGTCGTAAATGCAAATTGCTGTGATTGGCGGTGGTGCTTCTGGATTGTTTGCCGCACTCAATGCTGCCTGGCAGGGGGGTCACGTAACCTTGTTTGAACGCAACGCCACATTGGGGCGCAAATTGCTCGTCACAGGGAGCGGTCGCTGCAACCTCAGCAATGACCAGGTAGGTGCCTCCCGCTATACCTGCGAAGACCAGAGCTGGATGGAATCCCTGCTGGCGCTTTACGGTGTGCCAGCATTAACCGAGACCTTCCATTCGATCGGCATCCCCACCCACAAAACCTGGGACGGCTGGCATTACCCTCAATCCGATTCAGCCCACTCCCTGGTAAAAGCTCTGTCGCATGCTGTGCAGGCAGCGGGCGTGCATATGCATACCTCCTGCCAGGTGCTGGACCTGACATTACTGGAAAAAGGTTTTCGGGTTGTTTTTCTGCAGCAAGGAAATCAGCAATCTCAGGATTTTGACAAGGTGATCGTCGCATCTGGGGGTAAGGCATATCCAACACTTGGCACCAAGGGTGAGCTGTTTCCTGTATTGGCAAGGCTTGGTCACAGTGTCCGCCCGATCCATCCTGCGCTGGCACCTGTGTTGGCAGAGCTGGGTCCTCTCAAATCCCTGCAGGGAGTGCGCCTTGACCTTGGCGTGGAATTAAGCCAGGCGAACACCCCTGTTGCACATGCTGCGGGCAATATGATTTTTACCGAGTGGGGGCTCAACGGGCCTGCAGTGATGGATATCAGCCACCACATTCCTGAGCAGCCAGGTGATGTGTGGGAAATATCCCTCAACCTGCTCCACTACGTTGAAGCGGACTTCAATGGACTGCTGTCACAGAAAAGACAAACCCCCTTTCCTGCCAACCTGCTCCTGTCTGCTTTCTTCCCGCCGAAGGTGGTGCAGTGCTACCTATCCCTGGCAGGAATCCCCGAAGATGCCCCTTTGAATTCGCTGGATGAGCAGTCCCTCGATCAACTCATCGACCGCCTGAACAGCACACGGCTTAAAGTGACTGGTGTGCGCGGCTATAAATATTGCCAGGCTTCCTCAGGTGGGGTGCCGGTGAGCGAAGTGTACCCAACCACACTGGAATCTCGGATTCATCCAGGATTGCACCTCACCGGTGAGACATTGGATGTGGTCGGTCCATGCGGCGGGTTCAATCTGCATTTTGCGTTTGCCAGCGGAGCGCTTGCCGGTAAAGCCACGGCACAATCCCCGGAGAGATGACCTGCAGCAGGACGATTTTCCGATCTGCTGCTGCCAGGTAGAAATTAAACACAAAGCAAAGATTTGGATAATAAGTGGAAGGAATCGACATGCCAAAACCTGAATTGACATTTTTCTGTGAACTGCCTGCCAATGAATTGACCGCACTATTTGAGGACAGATTTGTTATCGATGACCTGAAAGCGCTGGATGCAACCCTCAGTTTGGGTATCCTGGATCTTTCAGAGGAACGCGCCGAAGTGGTCAGGCGGCTGAATACCGCAGAAGTGCCGGTCATCGCCTGGCTGCTGCTCCCCGAAGAAGAGGGTTACTGGTTCAACATCGATAACTTTGAAAAAGCCGCCGCCCGGTATCTCCACTTTAAAGCCTGGACCACCCAATTCGAACTGCAGTGGGCTGGGATCGGGCTAGACATCGAGCCAGACATTAACGAGGTTAGGCAGCTCGCTGAGAAAAAACAGCCTGGATCAATGCTCGCAATCTTGCTTCAGCGGTTTTTCAGCAAAAAGCGGGTCATCACAGCACAACGAGCCTACCAGGCGCTGGTCGATCTGATTCATGCCGATGGGTATCTGGTTGAAAGTTACCACCTGCCGCTAATTTCCGAGGAACGCAGGGCAAGATCAACCGTCTTGCAGCGCACTGCCGGCCTGGTCAATATCGAGACGGATCGCGAGGTCCTGATGCTCTACACCAGCTTCCTGCGTCCTGATGGTGCAGCAGCTCTATGGAGCTATGCCGAGGAGGCTGATTCGATCGGCGTGGGTAATACAGGCGGCGGTGTGGACGTGGAAGGCATTATTGATCTGGACCCCCTCAGTTGGGAAGAGTTCACCCGTGATCTACGGTTGTGCGTGATGCACCAAAAACCCATTCACATCTTCTGTCTGGAAGGCTGCGTGGCACAGGGGTTCCTATCCAAACTCAACACTTTTGACTGGGACAGTCCAGCGGATGTGCCGGAAGGCATCAAAAAAGTCAATTCAATGCGCACCGCACTTGCAGCCGGGCTGTGGCTGCTTGAACGTCCCTGGGTGATCCTGGCAACATTGGCTACCTTACTGGGGTTAAAATTTCTCTTTAAACCCAAAGACCAGGTATGAAACACAAATCAAACATTCAATCAAAATCCTTAACCGCCTGCCTCGAGAGTGCTTTCATCCAGCGCCCCTCTGACATCACTGGAGAAAAAGTTTTCCAAAATATTACGAAAACCGATTAACTGGGTATAATCAATCGAAGTTAAATGCAATTTTTACGGATCAAATATTCAATAAATCGAAGAAAGTTGGTTGTTAATGAGAAAAAACAGGTTTCCCGTATTAAGTGTTGTGCTTTATGTAATTGCCGTTCTGCTGCTTGCCTATTCCGTTTGGGCAGCAATCTATTCTTCCAAGATCGTTTCCCAGGCGATTGACATGGGACAGCTGATGTTTGCTGGAAGTGAATTTGAAGTCCTCAGTTTCTACATGTCGAATGTTGCGCAATATTTCCTGTTTGCTGTTGTGCTCTTTATTCTGGGCTATATGCTGCAGACGAATCCTGCACAGGAAGTGTTTGTCGAAGAGATTCTCCTTGAAGATACTGAGGAAGAGGAAGTTCCGGCTGAACTCACTGAAGACGTCTTAGAAGACGCATTAGAGGATTAATCCAGAACTTATCAATTTTTGCTTAACTGAAGGGCGGCGCCAGCGCCGCCCTTTCTATTTAATCCGTAGCTGGATTTGATCTCCCAGCTTAAATATCCTGACTTTATATCCCTACCGTTTACAAATCTGCGTAATTCTCATCCAGGATTTGCTTCTTCTCTTTATGAAGCGCCAACACCTTTTGCTGAACATCTTGCAGATATTTGCCGCGTAGAGGATAAAACGCCAAAATCAGCGCACCAATCAGGCAGGCGATCCCCGGGATCACGCCGCTAAAAATCTTGATCCCCATCAGCGCTTCAGCTGGCTGATTGAGAAAGATCTCGCCCATATTCGAAGCGCGGGTCACGAAATTGGTTCGCTCAAGGATGAAGGGAGTGATCCAGATCGCGATCGATTGCGCAGGCTTGGTGATCAGGGCATTCACGCCAAAGAACGCCCCTTCCCTACGTTGACCAGAGCGCAGTTCATCTTCATCCGCCACCTGGGCAAACAAAACATTAGAAAGCGTCTGCGGTCCCGACAAACCCAAGCCTGCCAGCACAATGCAGGCTGGGATCAGCGCTGGGGGGACAAAGGCAATCGCCATTAATCCAAAACCCGCCATCACCAGCAAAAATTGCTGCGCTCCCACCACCCCCAGCCACCTGCGGAAATATGTCGTCAGGGGAATGCCAATGATCAGCGGAATGAACAAAAATGCCAGCAGCTGCATGGCAGGCCACTGCAGAACGTAATCTGCCAGATAAAAGATCGAACCCAGGATAAGCGAGCTCATCAAAATGGCCATGAAATTTTCTGCCACCAGGATCAGGAAGGATTTGCTGGTAAAGGTGAATTTAATCGCTTCCAATAGCGGCACCGGCTTATCCACAATCGCAAACTCCCGGCGCTCCTTGATTTTAAAGGTGGTCAGAAGGATCAACCCCATACTGATCACCGCCACGATGATCATTGCCACATAAAGCGGCACCAGGGAAGATTCACCGGTCTTTGGCCGGACCATATCCGGAATCAGGAAGCCAAGCAGTGTGCCCAACATGGCAAACAACGAACTGGAGATTTGTAAGCCGTTGCGCTGTTCATCCGATTCTGTTACTTCGGGCAAGAGCGCAGAATAGACCAGCCCAATGATCGTATAACAGGTGTCATACAGCAGCATGGTGATCAGCATCCACCAGAAGAGCGTCTGCTGCCCGGCTTGCGGCGGGGCAAACCACACCAGGACGAAAGTGAGCGCCAGGAAAGGCGCTGTGAAACGCATATAAGGAATTCGCCGGCCGCGTTTGCTGCGGGTGTTGTCGGTGATGTAGCCAAAAAGCGGGTCATTGACGGCATTCCAGATGGCGTAAATTGTGGCAGCGATGCCGATCCAGCGGGCACTCAACCCCAGATAATCCTGGTAAAAAATGGTCAGCAGACCGCCGTAGATCCCTGAAATCAACGACGTTCCCAGCGCTGCCACCCCCCAGTAAAATTTGTAGCTGAAGCTCAGTTTTTGCGGTTCTGCTTGTGCGTGATCTGTCATGGTCTTCTCTCCTTTTAGCAATTCATAAATGCAAGGTCAAATGAAAGAATCAACTTAAGTCCGGCATCAAATCTTTGAGATCAGCATAACCAATGATCTGGATGCCCTCCTGCTCAATAAATTGGCGTGTCGCGTCACTGGTGAAGGTCTCATAATCTGCCACCCGGCAAGCCCAGGACTCCGTGATCCTGCGCAATTCAGGGGTGTCTTTGGAAGGATGAATGATAAAATGCGTCAGCCCTGGTTTAAGCGAACCCAGTGCCGCCTTAGCCTGCTCAAAGCGATTGGTAGGATCGACCAGTTCGAGCCCGCTCAGCCAATCCAGAAGCGGTAAGCCTATCTCCTCCAGGGT
>DIXG01000073.1 GCA_002436005.1 Anaerolineaceae bacterium UBA6086
CCAGCTCGCCGCCCTCGCCCCGATAGATCGAGCGCATCAGGGAAGGATAACCAAAGTGGAACAGATCTGCTCCCTCAAGCGTTGCTTTGGGCAGGTCAGAGGCATAAAACGCCGCGTTAGCGCCTTCGAAATGGAGGAAAGAGCGGTCCTCACCAGGCGGGTTGAGGATCAGGGTGATGCTCGTTGCCGTGCTCGGGTCAACCACCATGTGCTCTGTCAGTTCCGGGGCTGTCTGGCTGATCTTCTCACGCACAGCCTGCCCAAACAAATCATCCCCTATCTTGCCAATCAGCTGCACAGACGCGCCCAATTTATTCAGTGCCAGCCCAGTGTTGGGCACTGCGCCGCCCGTGCTTAATGCAAAACCGCCGGTATAGACCAGCTTACCGGGCTGAAGCAGTTTCTGGAACTGCCCGGCTGGCACTGAGGACAGATCCGGGGCAACATCCAGACAGGTATGTCCGGCGACAATGATTTTCTTTTCGATCATAGAGGGCACCTCCGCGCGTTCAGAATGAGATTAATCCTACCATAACCACATTCAATTTCGAGGGTGGTGATGTCTTGCGTTTGGAATAAAACCCTGGTCAACTGGCAGTTGCTAGCGTCTTGGGACGCCAGAAGAACATCAGGATCGCCGCCAGGAAAGCCATCACGCTGCCAAACAGGAACGGCGCCCCGGCGCCAAACCCCTGCCAGCCCCCCACACCCTGCCACAATACGCCAGCGATCAGCGAAGCCGGGAAATCAATGATGCCCAGGATGGCATTATAGGTGCCATAAGCTGTACCGCGCAGTTCAGGCGCCACCAGGTCAGCCACCATCGCCTTGGCAGTACCGTATGCCAGACCGTAATACAATCCATATGCGATATATAGAACCCAGACATGCCAGATCTGCTGTGCCAGCGCAAACCCCAGGTAGATGAACCCATACACGATCCAACCGCCAATGATCACCCTGCGCCTGCCAATGCGATCCGACAGCGCACCTGCCGGGGCAGAAATCAGCGTATAGACCAGGTTGAAGACCGCCAGCATCACCAGGATGCCGATCACGCTCATACCCCGCTCCTGGGCGCGCAGCACCAGGAATGCGTCGGAGGAGTTACCCAGATCAAACAGCCCGACAATCAGCAGGAACACCAGGAAGGGTTTGCCCAGTGCTTTGAAGGTGATTTTTGGTGCCTCGGTTTGTCCCTGCAGGGGGATATCCTTTGCCCCGATTGCCAGGCTGAGCACCGCCAATACGGCTGGCACCAGGCTGATCAGGACCACCGTGCGGAAGGTATTCTCGCCCAGCTGCAGGTTGGAGGATTGCGCCAGCCAAACGACTACGGCGGCGATTACCAGCCCAATCATCGCCCCGCTCGTATCCGCCGCCCTGTGAAAGCCAAACGCCAACCCACGTTGGGAGGGCTTGATCGAATCCGCCACCAGCGCATCGCGCGGCGCGGTGCGCACGCCCTTGCCCAGCCGGTCCGCCCAGCGCACCCCGGCGATCATCTCCCAGCTATTGGCAATATAAAAGAATGGCTTTGCCAGCGCCGAGATGGCATACCCGCCCACGGCAATCCATTTTCGCCCGCGCAATTTATCCGAAAGCCATCCCGAAAACACCTTCAGGATGCTGGCTGTTGATTCCGCAACGCCTTCGATCACCCCGATGATGCTCGTCCTGACTCCCAAAACATTGGACAAGAACAGGGGCAGGATGTTGATCACCATTTCGCTGGAAATGTCCATGAAGAAACTGGTCAGGCTCACAGCCCACACATTTCGCGGTAATCCCCGCAGTTTTTTGAAGAAACCGTCCTCTTTCATCAGTACCGCCTTTCCTTGATCGTCAAATTGAATCCAGCAGCACCAGGCGCGGCTCAAAGAAAAAGATCCAGCCAAAGACTGCCAGCACAATCCCCAACAGAATATACAGGATGCCCACGGCATGCCGCCGCAGGCCATAGGGTGGCTTTTGCTGACGCAGAGCCTTTATCATCGGTCTGAGCACGCCCACAGCCCCACGCGAAGCGGCTCGCAGCACCACCTCGTTATATCTTTCAGTCAGCCAAATTTCTACCGTTCCCTCCCTGCCAGCTGCCTGAAAAATGATAGCGGATAGATCATTGCCCCACAAAGAATGTTTTTGACCCGGCGCCATCGCGGCATCCAGGTTTTGTCGAGAGAGTGTGAGCGCCATCAGGTTTTGAACAGCCTGCAGGGGCAATCCATACACCACCCAGCCGCGCAGCAGGTAAAAGATGAATGCGATTAACAGGAGATCGGCGACCACGATCAGCCAGAACCGCCAATCCGTCAATCCAGCGCCCGCACCCCGCAGGTAATTTTCGAGCAGCGAGAGCGGCGTCGCCAGAAGCAACGGCAAGAAAACCGCCAGGTACCACTTCTGGTGGATCACGCTAACCGGCCTGAGCAGGATCACGGCGCCCAGGATGGTCAATGCCAGAACGGGCAGGAAGAACAGAACCACCTGAGCCACCTGGATAAATTCCATCAAAATCTCATTCATCGTGACAACTCAATTCCTAACGAGGACCTGGTTGATCCGTTCAGTCCATCGCTTCAGCCAAAAATAGGGTGCAGTCCAAAGGTTTAGATATTCACGCCCAGCCAGTTGCTGATCAGGAAGCCGATCAGGAAGCTGAGGGCTGCCACGCCCAGGCTGAGGCCTGCCATCTCAAAGAAGCGCTTGGCAAAGGGCTGGTCTTTTGCCACCGAGAGGTAAAAATTGAAAACTGCGATAATGGTCACAGATACAGCCAGCGCGATCCCCAAACAGACAAACTTATTATCCAGCAGCAGATAGGGCAAAATGAGCAGTGCCACCGTGACGATATAGGCAATAAACGTATAGACCGCAGCCTTGACAGGGTTCTTATCCGTATCTTCGGAGCGGGTGGAGAGGTATTCCGAGGCGCCCATCGAAAAGGAGGCTGCAATGCCGGTCACCAGCCCCGAAAGCGCGATTACCTGCACATCGCGAAAAGCCAGCGTCAGGCCTGCCAGCGCCCCGGTCAGCTCCACTAGGGCGTCGTTCAACCCCAGCACCACCGACCCGGCATACATCAGCGATTCTTCGTCCAGCATCTCCAGCAGCTTGTTTTCATGGGTGCTTTCATCGTGGATCACCTCCCGGGCTTCCGGGATCGCATCGGCGATCTTCTCGTAATTCACCTGGGCTTTTTCTTCGCCCAGCTCCATCAATTTGAAGCCAAAGGTGAAGCCAAACAGCTTGCTGACCGTGGTATAGAACCACGCCTTGAACCGGTTGGGCTTCACCTCTTTGCCGGTATATCCCTTCCAGATCTCATAGTGGCGTTTTTCATCCTCACCAATCTCCTGCACGATCCGCCGGTTTTCTTCGTTAGGCAGCGTTTTGGCGATCGCAGTGTACACGTGGTATTCGGTGATCTCGTTTTTCTGCGCCTTCAACAGCTCTGTTCTAATTTCTTGTGATAATGCCATTGCGTCCCTCCATGGATGAATGTATTGATAATCCCATCATATCAGAAATCAGGGTTCCTGTCCCAGTCCTTCGCTCAAAATGCGCGCTTCTGTCATCTTCACCTGCCCAAGCAGACCGAGCGCCACAATCAGCAGCACCCCTTCAAGCGCAAAGACCCAACCGTACGCCGTGATGGCGCTGCCGCCAAGCCCGCGCACCACATCCACCAGCGCACCGCTGAACAAACCGCCCAATGCCTGGCCAAGGTTATGCGCCACACCCCAGATGCCCATCAGCAAGCCTGCCCGCGCTGGCGTGGTGAACTCGATCACCGCCGAGAGCATCCCCGAAGCCGAGAGCCCCGTGCTGACCCCCAGCAAGAACACGAGGGCAAGGAAGAGGGTATTGAGCCCAAAGGCGCCGCTCAGGATCAGCCCGGCAAAGGTGCCCACCCCCAGCACCAAGCCCACCCGCATCACGCGCGCATAGCCAAAGCGTTTG
>DIXG01000076.1 GCA_002436005.1 Anaerolineaceae bacterium UBA6086
CCAGTTCAGCCACTTTAATGGGCAGTGCATCAAACATCGATGCGTAATTCTTAAGTTCGATATTGATCAGACATTTTCCGCCAAATTGATTGAAAACCTCTGTGAGCGTGGGAATCCTTTCGCCCCCGCCGGCATCCAGCCCTTGAAGCTGTGCCAGGGTCATCTGCCTGACAAGACCGGTGCCATCCGTCGTACGATCTACAGAATCGTCGTGGATCACCACCATTTCCCCATCAGCAGTCAGCATCACATCCAGCTCAAAACCATCCGCCTGATGCTCCAGCGCCAGGGCAAAGGCAGAAAGTGTGTTTTCAGGCGCATGCGCGCATGCGCCGCGGTGCGCAATAATTTTTGGCATCATCATTTTCTTCTCCCGTGTTCCTGTAATTATAGCACGCAGGGGTAAACCTGCCACCCCCGCCAATACTACAACCACTGCCACACGATCAAGGCAGGCTGTCTTTAGCTCGATTATAATTAAGCCATCGTTCAAAACGCTACCAGGAGACAGATTCATGTATGAGATCATCAAATATCCCGTCGATTCCCTAAAAGCGTATGTCGTCTCGTTTTTCAAAGCCCTGGACGTGCCAGAAATTGATGCCCGGATTGCGGCAGATGTCCTCGTTTCAGCTGACCTGCGGGGAATCCCGTCGCATGGCGTCATTCGGCTGCATACTTATTATGGCAGCCGGCTGCGCAAAAAATTGATTGATCCCGAATCGCCTATCAGCGTGATCCAGGAAAGCCCAGCCACACTCGCGTTGGACGGCGGAAATGGGTTGGGACAGGTGGTCGCCTATCGGGCGATGTCGCGCTGTATTGAGATGGCAGATAAGGCCGGACTGGCTGTGACCACCGTGCGAAATAGCAATCACTTTGGGATTGCAGGCTATTTTGCCATGATGGCGCTCTCAGAAGACATGATCGGCATCAGCCTGACCAATTCACAAGCCCTGGTCGCACCCACCTTTGGCCTGCACCCCCTGTTGGGCACTAATCCAATTGCAGCAGCTGTTCCCGCTGGCAGTGAACATCCTTATGTTCTGGATATGGCGACCAGTATTGTTCCCATAGGGCGGGTCACAGTGCACCAAAAATCCGGGCAATCCATCCCTGCAGGATGGGGCATCAGTTCTGAAGGCGTGCTGACCGAACATCCGGAAGAGATCCTCCAGGGCGGCGCCTTGCTGCCCCTGGGAGGTCCGGCAGAACTGCGCGGGTATAAGGGCTATGGATTATCACTGCTGGTGGATTTGCTGTGCGGCGTGCTGGCTGGCGCTGCCTTCAGCACCGGGGTTGGCAATCCCAACAATGAAAGAAATGCGGATGTAGGGCATTTCTTTGCAGCGATCAAAATAGCCAACTTCCGGACTGTCGAGGCATTCAAAGCCGATATGGATGCCTATATTCAGCTCCTGAAATCAGCCAAGAAGCTGCCTGGTGAGGATCGGATTTACATTCATGGGGAAAAGGAATTTGAACATGCCAAAAAATGCCTCAAGGAAGGTATCCCCCTGATGAAGGAAATTGTGGATGGGTTAAAAGCCGCTGGGGATGAGATTGGCTTGCCTTTCGACATTCAACCGGCTGGATAATCCCAAATAAAAGCTAAACCCCCAATATCACACACGTAAAGGATCGCATGTGTGATGTTTTTGTTTAATGGCCAGGCATGAGGCTTTCCCCAAGAACCAACCTTAATATTTTTCAATAAATCCGATTTTGCATAAATCCGATTTTGCTCTTGTAATTTAGAACATTTATGCTATAATGTGAGTCCCTATATAGAACATTCATTCTAATTTACAGAAAAGGTGTCCTATGCGCAGAATAATTGTTATCCCAGCTGTCTTTATTGGCTGTCTGATCGTGATCTGGATCGGTACAATGGCCGCAGCTGTTATGCCCGCGCAAGAGCTCCTGGCGCCCACCCTGACTGCCAGGGCAAGTTCAGACAATCCGGTTGACGACGCATCCACCGCCAACACAGTGAACCAAGCGGAGGATACCCAACCCCCTGGAACCTGTTCCTTACCTACCCACTACCCGGAGGGCATCATGCAATGGTGTTCACTGATTGAATCCGCTGCAGAAAACGCAGACTTACCTGCCGGATTGGTTGCTGCCGTGATGCTGCAGGAAAGCGGCGGTGATCCGCTCAGCTATTCCAGCAGTGGCGCAGTCGGTTTAATGCAGATCATGCCACGCGATGGGATTGCGTCAGAATTCATGTGTATTAACGGACCCTGTTTTGCATCCCGCCCAACGATTGAAGAACTGCAGGACCCAGCGACTAACATCGCCTACGGCAGCCAGATGCTGGCAGACCTTTACGCCCGAAATGGGTCCTACCGAGAAGCGCTCTTTCGATATGGTCCCAGTGATATGGGGTATCGCTATGCCGATTTGGTCTTGAACATTTGGGAAAATTACCAGTAACCCACGCTTCTTTTCCAGGATAGGCAGACTTTTTCACATCCTAATGATTATCCTATTAAATTAACACTAAAAGGGATCGAATCCCTTCAGCGGCTGAGTTTTATTATATTTTCGTTTTAATTTTATTATTATTGAAGATCATTACATCTAACCACCCGGTCACATCAGCTATTTTAAATGTAACCGACCAGTTACATTCGTTTCAGGCTTCATTTGGTGGTGAAATTCGGAAATCATAGATGCCATCGCTATATTCCCAAACCCTGCCGCAGCTCTCGCAAGTCAGATCCTTCCCCATTCCACTCAAACGTGTCCCGCACACCGGGCACTGAAAGAGGGCATCATCGGGAGCGGCTTGCGATTCCTTTTTGGCAACGCAGCGTGTGAACACACTGGGGCTGACCTGGATCCAACGGCCTGTCCACTGCAGCAAAGAATCAAGCATAACCAGCACACCGGTTGGCACCCATCGCTTTAGAAAACCGACTCGAAAGTGAGAGACTGTCAACTGCTTCTCAATCTCAAACCCCGCCCGCCGTAGATACTGCCGGACCGCCTGGGGGTGGAAATCAAAATTCAAAGTGGCAAACTCAACAGGTTCCTGTGTATACGGGCTCCACGATTGCTTGCCTAAAAGATGACGAAGCATCGATTTCAAATTACGCTTATTGGCAAACTCAAGGATAAAGACTCCCTGATGAGCGATCACACGCGCTGTTTCACCCAGCGCCAGATTGGGGTCCGCCATATGGTGCAGCGTTCGGATCATGGTGGCACCGTCAAATCGGTTGGCGACAAATGGCAGGTGATACACATCAGCAGCGACAAACACATAACGACCCGACTCCCCCAAGCGGTCTCGTGCCTGCTCCAATTGGGTGCGGGAGTAATCGACTAACGCCACACGCCCATACTGCTGATAGCGCGGCGTGTTTCTGCCCGCTCCAGCACCCAATTCCAGCATAAATTTTCCACCAGAAGGCAGCAAGCGCTTTAGCGCAATCGCTTCAGCTGCATCCTCATAGGCACGACCGCCCATATCCCAAAAACTTTGCTGGTAGTCGGAGCCTTCATAATTACAAACAGGGGGTGATTTTTTATCCATAATTGGGGTTATAACACGATTCAAATTTCCATGCAATCCAGCAAGTTGGTGTAAATAAAATGCCCGGGCAGGATTACCGGCGGCACCCAGAGACTCCTCCTTACCGCTGCTTCCTCTCGGACCTGACGGGGTTCGCAGGGCTCCGCCGCGCCGGTCCCACCCGGACAGAATTAAGAATACTTCACAGGCAACGGGGTGTCAATCCAACCAGGCGACAATCACCGAATAGTCCATTATTTTCTCAACTGGAAAATTTTTCACCTTCGATGTATACTTTAACACATAATTAAAGACATCAGAAGGATACAGGAGAGCTCCCCCGATGAAAGTAAATGTAAATCAACAACAGCTTGCCCATTGTGTCAGCATGGTATCAAGAGCGGTTTCCCCACGCAGCACCCTGCCTGTCCTTGGAAATATCCTCGTAAAAACTGATAATGGGCGCCTGCGACTTTCGGCAACCAACCTGGAACTGGGAATCTCCTGCTGGATTGGCGCTCGTGTTGAAGGTGAAGGCGCCATCACAGTGCCTGCACGCACCTTTACTGACC
>DIXG01000071.1 GCA_002436005.1 Anaerolineaceae bacterium UBA6086
CAATACACGATGCCAGAGGAAAACTATCGCATGATTTTTGAGACTGTTCGACACATACAGATGGGAGAATTTGATTTATGGGAATGCGTAACACAAATGCCCTCACGCCAAGGGATATTGGTTTAATCTTGAGCTATCGCTGCCAGGCTAATTGTGCACATTGCATCTATAACTGTGGAAAAAGCTATCACGACTGGATGACACCGGAGGAGGTCCGGTTGGCATTATTGCAAGCCAGGGCTGTTTGGGGCAGGGGATTCCAGGTGCACTTGACTGGCGGGGAACCTTTCCTAAACTTTCCCCTCCTGCTTGAATCCACCAAAATCGCAGTTGAACTGGGCATCCCGGTTTATCTGGAAACCAATGTCGGCTGGTGTGATGATCTTGATCGTGCAGAGGATCGCTTTCGGCAGCTAAGAGAAGCGGGACTGGGGATGGTATTGGTCAGCGTATCGCCATTTCACCAGGAGTACATCCCGCTCAGGCGCACCCTGGATGGAATCTCTGCCGCCAGAGCAGCGTTTGGGAAAGCCAACGTTTTTGTGTATCAATCCGAATGGCTGCCTGAGATGGCAAAGTGGGATCAGCACGAGACGGTTTCGCTTGAGCAATACGAAGCCGCCTATGGACGGGAGCAGGCTGGATTGCGATTTTGGATGGGGTTTGGCGTGGTCAGCGGCGGCAGGGCGGGCTATCGCCTGGGGGGTCAGATCCCTAAAAAGGCAGCGGAAGCCTTTAGCGGCGAAGATTGCGCCGATGAAATGCTATACGCACAGCACTCTCACATGGATGTGTATGGAAATTTTATTCCTTCCTCTTGCGCTGGCATTCGGCTGGGCAGTTGGCGCGAACTGGATGCGGTTGTTGCACAGTACCGCCAGGGGAAATTTCATCCCTTGGTGGCCTTGCTGATCGATAAGGGTCCATTTGGCTTATACCAATGGGCAATGGCTGAATACGATTATCACCCGCTGGATGGGGGTTATGCTGGCAAATGTCATCTTTGCGTAGACGTTCGACGCCACCTGGTGGCTGTTGGTATTGATCAGGACATTCTGGCACCGCAGGCGTTTTATGAGGCTTTCTAAGGTGGCGAATTTGTGATGATGGATAATAATCAACCTGAAAACCTAAAACAGCACACACTTATTGAGTCCCTGCTTTTTCATCTGGCACCCGGGATTATGATCGGTGTGGGTTATCTTTTCATCGCACCACTCACGCTCAAATCGGGATATCCTTCGGTGATGGCGTTGGCGCTGGCGGCGATCCTGGTGCTGATCCCGATTGAATTGGGCTTGCTTTTGTGGTTTAGCAAACGCCGCAACGGAACCTGGTCGCTGAAAGGGATTGTCTTATACCGCTAAAAATTGCCCTGGACACAATATCTTTTGTGGGTCCCGATCATCTTTGTCGCATCCGGCGTGATCATGACCCTGTCTGGTCCCATTAATAATCAGTTAGCGTCAGTCTTTCGGTGGATTTCCGAAACTTTTCGCCTGGAGATGGGGTTAGCTGGAGATTTTTCCTGCAGCAAACTGGTTTTACCCTATGCTCTGCATCTAATTTTCATCGTTTTCCTGGCACCAGCCGTGGAGGAACTTTATTTTCGCGGTTTTCTGCTGCCGCGTATGCCCAAGAAACTGCGGTGGGCAGGTCCGCTGGTTCACAGTTTACTTTTTGCGCTGTATCATGTTTGGTCACCGTGGATGTTTGTCGCCAGAACGCTGGCGCTATTGCCGCTCATTTATGTGGTGCGGTGGAAACAAAACCTGTACCTGGGGATGGGTGCCCACTAGTTGATCAACTCGATTGATTTTGTGATGGGGGTGTTGTTTATTCTGCAGGTGTAGTATTTTCTGCCGGTTCCAATGATTGTTGTTCGAGCGGTTTCCTGGTAATGATCACCAGTGAAAGCCCTTTCCACGGCAGCAGTGGGTCAATCAGTTTGAAGAGCGGAACCAGGACATTAAAGGCTTTCAACCCAAAGCGACCAATGACTTCTTGTTTGGCAATCTTCCCGCGATACCACCAGCCAATCACACCGATCTTGTTGAGTGAGAACAATTCCTCGGTTTCATAACCCAGATCTTCAAACATCCCACGCAACTGCGCTTTGTCATAGCGGCGATAGTGACCGATGGCGGAATCGAGGGTGGAATAGAGCTTTTGTCCGCGCGGCACGATGAAGATCATGCTGCCTCCCGGCTTGAGGACACGGTCGGCGTTGCGAATGACCAGCTGGTCATCTGCCACATGTTCGATCACGTTGGCGCACAGGATCGAATCGGGTTGGGGAATGTCAGGTGGGGGTGGTTGAGTGGCGTCCCAGGCGATCACGTCTACGCCCGGGGTATTTTCGTAGGCGTTGCGCAGTACCTCCAGGTACGCAGGCTCAATTTCTGTGGCGATCACATCGGTGTATTGCATCAGGATGCGCACATTGTTTCCGATGCCGGAACCGATTTCAAGCAGCAGTTTGCCCACATAAGGACGGGTTCGCGCCAGCGTCCACTCCGTATATTTGGGCGCTGCTTCCATGTCGATCAGGTCTTTGTGACCGAAATCGCCTTCAAACATATCGTCAATCACCCAGTATTTAATGATCGTCCAGAGGGCTTGCAAGCCGTCAGCCCAGGTGATCTTTTTTCCCTCAGCATAGGTTCGTCCGTGGTAGCTGATCGGGACTTCAAAAATGCGGAGTTTGCGCTTGGAGAACTTGGCGGTCAGCTCAGGTTCAATGCCAAAGCGTTTTGAGCGGATGGGAATGGTCTTGACCACGTGGAGCCGAAAAGCTTTGTAGCACGTTTCCATATCCGTCAGGTTCAGGTCTGTGAACCAGTTGCTGATAAAGGTGAGAAAGCGATTGGCCAGGGTGTGTTTGAAGTAAAGCACACGGCGTTCTTCCCTTTCGGCAAAACGAGAGCCATATACCACATCTGCCGACCCATCCAGGATGGGGCGCAGGACGACGGCGAAATCAGCCGGGTCGTATTCCAGGTCAGCATCCTGGATGATGGCAACATCACCGCTGGCAGCCTGGATGGCAGTGCGAATGGCATTGCCTTTGCCCTGATTTTGATCGAGGAGGATGGGGTGAATAAACTGGGGATAGGACTGGTGCAGCCGGTTGATAATCTCAACCGAACCGTCAGATGAGGCATCATCAACGATGACGATCTCCAT
>DIXG01000021.1 GCA_002436005.1 Anaerolineaceae bacterium UBA6086
AGCTCAAAAATTTGGGAGGTTGCCAGCCAGTTCTATGAACTCGGCATGGGTGAACCCTATCCTGTTTCTGGTTTGCACGGCACGGGTTCTGGCGACCTGCTGGACGAGGTTGTCCGCCATATCCGCGCCATCGGCGAAGAAACCGAGGAAGATGACTCGATCAAAATTGCGATCGTGGGCAAGCCAAACGCGGGCAAATCCAGCTTGCTGAACAAGATCGTCGGGAAAGAGCGCTCTATAGTTAGCGAAATTCCCGGTACAACTCGGGATGCGGTGGATACCAAAATCATTTATAACGATATTCCGATTACCCTGATCGACACAGCCGGCATCCGCCGCAGAGGTAAAGTTTCACCTGGTGTGGAGAAATTCAGCGTGATTCGCAGTATGAAAGCAATTGAACGGGCTGATGTTGCCATTTTAATGATCGATGCCACAACCAGCATCACCGCACAAGACGCTCACATCGCAGGTTACATCAAAGAAGCCTGGAAGAGCGCTCTTGTGGCTGTGAATAAATGGGATCTGGTCGAAAAGGATACCTATACGATCAATTCCTACACGGAGCATATCCGCCAGGAATTAAACTTCATGAACTATGTTCCGATGATCTTCATCAGTGCGCTCACAGGCAAGCGAGTGGAGCAGGTCCTGCCCCTGGCACTCCGTGTACAGGAAGAACGCGTTGTACGCCTTTCCACATCGCAAATTAACAGAATTATTCAGCGAGCCCAGGATAAGCACGCCGCTCCCTCCAAAACCGGGCGCACACTGCGTATCTACTATGGTACGCAGGTACGCAGCGACCCACCCACTTTCATGCTCTATGTGAATGACCCTGCCCTGGCACATTTCACCTACATGCGCTATCTGGAAAATCAGTTTCGTGAAGATTATCCATTTATCGGCACGCCCATTCGGCTGGTCATGAAAAAACGGCGGGAATAAACGGCTCCCAGGCTTTCAGGATGCGATATAATTTTCATGATCAACCCGTGACAGTTGTCAAACAGAGAAAAGTCAAAACACTATGTTAGAAGATTATCAATCCAAACCCATAACGGATGATACCCAGCCAATCAAAACCGGTCGCAGCAAACGTTCGGGCTGTTTGGGCTTTTTCATTGATACCGTCGAGACCGTTCTGCTGGCGCTGCTTCTCTTTCTGGCGATCAATGCACTTTCTGCCCGTGTGCGGGTGGAAAACATCAGCATGAAGCCTACACTGACACCCGGTGAGTTCCTGCTGATCAACCGTGTGGCATACAAAATTGGGAAGCCTTCTTTAGGCGACATCATTGTATTTCATGCTCCCGGGGAATCGGAAGATGACTACATCAAGCGCATTGTTGGCTTGCCAGGGGATGAAGTAGTCATCACGGACGGTATGGTCTATGTGAACAATAATCCGCTATACGAACCCTACATTGCTGAACCGCCCAACTACACCGGTGAATGGGTCGTTCCGCCCAATGCATATTTTGTGCTTGGCGACAATCGCAATAACTCCAGCGATTCCCATATGTGGGGATTTGTGCCCCATGATGATATTGTCGGTCGAGCTCTGCTGATCTATTGGCCCCTGAGCGAGATCACGTTACTGCGGACGCCTGACTTGGTTCAGGCACTCAATTAATTGAAGTGATGCCAACCGACTTTGAGTTATGTGTCAAATAAAAGAGAGAAACATTTTTTAGTGGTGAGATTAACAAACAACAATGGATGAACCTAACATTTACCAACCTTGTCTGAACTGTCAGGGCGGACGCAAACACTTGCAATCCGCAACTCTGATGACCTGGCTGGGAGATACATTGATCTCAGTGCCCAATTTCCCTGCCTGGATTTGTGACATCTGCGGACATCGCTCCTATGATTCGCAAGCCCTGGCACAGTTGAGTATGATGCTCAATCCGGAAGCGGGAACACCAGTTCAACCAGCACTCACCCCACCTGATAAAAAACCGAGGGCAAATACCCCACCGCCCTCCTGAGCGGCATCATCAGAATAAACTATCAAACTCAGACATACCAGCCCGATGGATAATCCACCTTCGGGCTTTGCATTCCCCTAACCACACTTGCAGAAGTCTGATAAAGATTACTGCGTCAAATCTGCTGCATCAGCATCCCCACTTGCACCTTAAATTCAAAATTTTTGCCAAGTTAATCAATTTTTTTTTGCAGTTATAAAATTTGTTTGACTAATCAAACCTGGCATGCTATTATTGAATCAGTCATTATTTCTTTTTATTTGCACATTAAAAGGAGCGTCCTCATATGTCTATCGAACTCATTGTTCGTATTATTTTCTTTTTCATTTTTGGAATCATTGGCGTTTTCATCAGCGACTCACTGGGCGAACTTTTCCAACAGACCTTGCTCTTACAGCCTAACCTGTTCATCATTTATCGAATTCTCACCCCACTGATAACCGGCGCGATTGGCTTTGTAATCGCCCCATGGATCTCCATCAAACCTTTACACGCACTGCGAAAGCATTTGAGCAAAGTTTCTGCCCAAACGCTCGTTTATGGTTTAATTGGTCTGCTTGTTGGATTGTTATTGAGCGCGCTTCTGGCATACCCCATCTCCTTGCTTCCTGGACCGCTGGGCAGCATTCTTCCCTTTGTGTCTGTGCTTCTGTTGGGTTATCTTGGTATCATCATCTTTGTCAGCCGACAAAAAGAATTGGCGATTTTTTTCAAATCCTTCTCAAGAGCCGGTGGTTCCTCAAATGAGAAAGAAGATA
>DIXG01000031.1 GCA_002436005.1 Anaerolineaceae bacterium UBA6086
AGGTGAATCGGATTGCCTTCATAATCGTGCCCATCGAAAGGCTGGTCAAACCCGGGTGTACCGGCTGGCGCTGAAAGGACTTCACCGCCAGACGCAATGAAAGCTTCAGGGACATCATCTTCCGGGAAAATGGCATGGAAGGGGCATTCCGGTATGCAGGCACCGCAATCAATACAGGTCTCCGGGTCAATGTAAAACCAGGGCCATTCGTCTTGCGGTTCGCCAGGGATAATGCATTCCACCGGGCATACCGTGACACAGCTGCCTTCGCGCACGCACAGGCTGGTAATGATATGGGTCATAAAGTCTCCATGTCTCAAAGTCAAGGGGATTCTAGTCTTGCCCTTAACCTTTGTCAAGCGAAACGCGATAAATAAATATTTTTCTAGAATTTGCAGGGTGATGCCAACCAGTCAAATAGGATAATTAAGAATAGATTACAGTGATTACGGCACCTTATCTATCCGCGATTTGACCAGACGCCAGTTTCTTAATCTGGTATCAAGTTCCTCTCAAATGTGCGGGGATGATTATAAATTTTATCGCCTTATAAGCGGCAGATAGAAATTGCTGTATGGTCTTTCAGCTAACCAAATACGGACTGAATCCTCTAGTGCATATTCCAAACCAGAGACAATGGCATCATGCCGGGCAGCCGGTGTAGCAAAGAGGTCTTCCTCGAGGTCATCAGCCAGTGCTCTAAAAGCAGGATCCGGGTCATAAGCTGCCCATAAGGGTGAAAAGTTATAGGGGCTGTCCTGCGTGTAGTAAAACAGGAAGTTGGCCAGCTCTTACCATGGTGTCCCTGATTCTGCATACGATAACCAAGCACCGGTGTAAATATGCCACTGTCCTTCAGCTGGATCGGAGTTAAGCCAAATAAGTGAGGCTTCTGCTGAAGTTTTATAGAGTGCGGTAACTGTAAAGCCGATGTCTTCGAGTAAGCCTTTGACATAATCACCAATTGCCTGGCGCTCATCTTCAACACGGATGACCATAATGATTTCCAAAGGCTCACCGGCATAATACCATAAATCCCCAACTTTGGTAGCCCCCAAGGTGAGCAGTTCAGTTGATATGATCGATTCCGCCGTCGTAGTATCATGGGCATATGCCGCTTCAAGCGCATCATATTCCGTTTTCACACCCGGGTATTCATCCAGGAAATGGCTGATCGGCAACCACAGGGGCGTTACAGTACCACCAAATATGTTATCATCGATCCACTGCCGATTGATAAGCTGGTTCATTGCAGCTCTAATTTCTGGGATGGCAAACGGGTTTAGCCTTTGGTCATTGAAATACGGACCCGAAGGGTTGAATGTCAATTCCCAGGTATGGATTGATGATATTGTGCTTGCGTTCACAGGTGTAATGAAGTTCGTTAATAAAACCAGCACCACAATAATACCAACGATAATTGCCAATATTTTGCGTGACATAGTTCCTCCAGACACGACTCGTTTCAAATATTGTAGATATCACTGGTTGATAAAATTGCCCCCAAATGCTTATATCTGAGCTTTGAACTTCCTTTTGAAGAAAATTAATATTGAGTTGTTTTAAATATTTTACAAGTATTTTATTTCAATTTCAAGCCCTTGAATCAAATGCTGCTATTAAAGAGAAGCAGTTTAAATCAGCCACTTCATCTTTTTTTAGAATGATGTATTGCCGAGTTTGTTTTGCATTACAATTAACGCTTATGGAAGAAGCACCCCAATCCACAAAAGTTTACCAGCCTGTGCTAGCAACGGCATTGGGAATCCTGTTTGTTTCCACGGCATCGATTTTCATTCGTTTCGCCCAGGCAGAGGCTTCTTCAATTGTGATTGCTGCTGCCAGGCTGGTGATTGCCAGCATGGTGCTATTACCACTTGCTTTCTTTCGTTATCGAGAGGAACTCCGCAGACTGACTAAAACGGAATATCAAAAGGCGATCCTTTCTGGCGTGTTCCTGGCATTGCACTTCGCCTCATGGATCACCTCACTTCAATATACATCCGTTGCTTCCTCGGTTGTGCTGGTAACCACAACGCCTTTGTGGGTGGCATTGCTCTCCCCGGTCGTGCTGAAAGAACCGATTCGGCGGGCTGTGGTCATTGGACTGGCTGTTTCGATGACTGGCAGTGTGATCGTGGGATTGGCGAATGCCTGTGACCTTGCTAACGCTGGAATCGTCTGTCAACCCGGTATTTTTGGGAGCCAGACCATGTTGGGGAATGTTTTGGCATTATTTGGCGCCTGGATGGCAGCCGGGTATATGCTGGTGGGGCGCCAGCTGAGAAAGAGTCTGTCCACAATTCCATATGTAGCGCTTGTCTATGGTATGGCTGCGTTGATCCTGTTACTGGCAGTGGTATTTCGCGCTGAGCCGGTATTTTCTTATTCTGGCGAGACCTATCTCTGGCTGCTGCTTTTGGGGATTTTTCCACAGCTGCTGGGTCATTCGCTATTTAACTGGGCATTGAAGTATATTTCTGCCGCCTATGTTTCGCTGACCTTGTTAGGAGAGCCGATTGGAACGGTGATCCTTGCGATAATTTTCCTGAAAGAAAGCCCCACACTCATTGAGATTGTGGGGGCTGTGTTGATCCTGATTGGGATTGTGATCGGCTCATTGCATAGAAGCCAACCAGTTAATGCGGCATAACTCGCCCTTCCATCTCAGCCACCATTGCTTGATGAATAGCATCCTTTTCACGTTTTGGTAATCTGCCATATAGATAATTGGTTTCGTATAGGCGTTGGATAAGCCCCTGGCTGATCGCGTCAGGATGCATCCGCCAAACCCAGTTACCCGCTGGATTTCCTGGGTAGTTCATGCGTGCCCACTCTCCCAGGCTGAGAAAATCCTGCATAGGCGCCAAGACCCAAGCCGCTACGGATTGCCACAAGATCCTGATCATGGACCAGGCAATATCCTGTCCGGAACGTGCCATGTAGCGCCTGCAGAGATCCTGTTCGCGTTCCGGTGCGGCATCATACCAACCACGTGAGGTGTTATTGTCATGTGTCCCGGTGTAGGCGACACAATTCGTCGGGTAGTTATGCGGAAGAAAGTCATCATCAGGGTCGGATGCAAAAGCAAACTGCAAGATCTTCATCCCGGGCAAGTTGAAATCATCCCTGATCTTCGTCACCGCTTCTGTAATCACACCCAGGTCCTCTGCAATGATCGGCAGTTCGCCCAATTGTTCTTTGACGACGTTAAAGATATCGTGTCCTGGCCCATTAACCCATCTGCCCTGAACGGCAGTTTCATTCCCGTAAGGAATCTCCCAGTAGGCTTCAAAGCCCCTGAAGTGATCCAGCCTGACAATATCCACCTGTGAGAGAACGGCTTGCATTCTCCGCAGCCACCATTGGTAGCCAGTTCTCTTGTGAACATCCCATTTATAGAGTGGATTACCCCATAATTGGCCTGTCACCGAAAAATAATCCGGGGGCACACCAGCGACCACTTCCGGTAAACCCTCTTTGTCCAGGTAAAAGAGATCTCGATTTAACCAAACATCCGAACTATCGTAGGCAACAAAAATTGGGATATCTCCAATGATTCGGATTTCTTTTTCAGTGGCGTAATTACGCAAAGCTTGCCATTGACGATGGAAGAGGAATTGTGCATAGGATTGAAAGTCTATCTCTTCAGCGTACTTCGATTTGAAGGCTTCAATCGCGCGCGGTTCTCGCAATCGCAGTGCTTCAGGCCACTGATTCCAAGCTACACCTCCCTGTTGAGACTTGATCGCCATAAAAGTGGCAAAGCCTTCCAACCAATCAACCTGGTCTTTTTTGTAATCTTCTAAACGCTGCTTCAAATCTCGAGGAGCATGCGATTTGAAGTGGCGATAGGACCGTCTCAGAAGTGTGAGCTTCCATTCGATCACGGGTCCATAATCAACTCTTTCAAGAGGAAAATCGGGACGATCAGTAAGATCTGTTTTGCTCAGTAATCCCTGATCCAGCAGCATGGTTGCGCTGACCAGGTAAGGATTTCCCGCAAAAGCAGAAAAGCACTGGTAAGGAGAATCGCCGTAACCTGTCGGCCCCAATGGGAGGACTTGCCAGAATTGGCTGCCCGTTCTGGCAAGAAAATCGATCCAACGATAGGCTTCAGGACCCAGATCACCGATCCCATCAGGACCTGGCAAGCTGGTGGGGTGCAGGAGAATGCCGGATGCGCGCTTTTGTTCCATAGACTACACCTTTTCCTCTCTCACTTGTCCTTATGAAGCAGGGTTTTGAATAAATCGATGTATTTACGGGCAGATTGCTCCCACGAATAATCCGCGTTCATGCCGTTAACCTGAACCTGGCGCCAAAGGGTCGTTTTATTAAAAAGGTTCAACGTTCGTTCAATCGTTTTAGCAAATACCGATGGATAGGGTTGATCAAACAGAAATCCAGTGCCGCCATTAACTTTGCGCCCAATGTGTTCGATGGTATCTGCTAAGCCGCCGGTATTGCGTGCAATTGGGACGCACCCATAGCGCATGGCGATCATCTGTGAAAGACCGCAGGGTTCATAACGGGACGGCATCATGAAGATATCTGCCCCAGCATAAAGCTGGTGGGCTAACTTGCTGTCAAAATCAATCACGCTGCGCACTCGGTCGGGATATTTGCGTTCAAGCCTGCGAGCCATTTCTTCAACCTCGGGGTTTCCTGTGCCCAAAAGGATCGCCTGCCATGTGAGATCCTGGCAGTAATCCAGGCCTTTGATGGCGATATCAATTCCTTTCTGGGGATCCATCCTGCTGATCAGTGTCAACAGGGGAATCTGTTCGTTGGCTGGCAAATCAAATTGATTCTGCAGGATTTGTTTGTTCTTCGAGCGGAGGTGAAGAATATCAACTGAAAAATTTTGGGAAATCAACGGATCTGTTGCCGGATCCCAGCTGACCGTATCCAGTCCATTAAGGATGCCGGTGATTTTGTCTGATATTGTTTTTAAAAAGTCCTGGAGACCGGAGCCAAATTCTGGGGTAAGAATTTCTTTTGCATAATTGGGTGACACTGCAACGATTTTATCGGCATGCAGGAGACCCAAAGGGAGGGGAGAATGGCGTGCCCAATCGGGAAGCCGTTTATCCTGTGTGGGCGGGATGCCATAAGCTTCCATCGCTTGATGGACCCCATTTCCCATGTAGGGCAGGTTATGCAGCGTGTGCACAGTTTTGGTGTTTGCCAGGTTTTTTGTTGGATAATCCAGCGTCTTGAGGGCATAAATTGCCGTGGCTGTGTGCCAGTCGTTCGCCTGCAAGATATCCACTTTCCAATCCAGGAAATCTGGCAGCTGGAGTGATGCTAACGAGAAGAAGATGAATTTGAAACCATCAAAAACAGGGTCTGAAGCGTAAACGGGTGATTCGTCATCAATCGGTGCGCCATCCAAAAAGTAGACCGGAATGTTGTCCTTTTTAATGGTATAAACCTGGCAGCTGATTGGTCCGCTCTGGCTTTTGACAGAAAATTCCCCAAGAAAGTCAGGTCTGAACCCTTTTTGTTTGATGGCGTGATGAAATGGCAGAACGACACGAATATCCACCTCTTCTTCCGCTGATAGTGTTCTGGCGGTCTGATAGATTGCATCCGGCAGAGCGCCAGCAACATCGCCCAAGCCCCCGATTTTGACAAAGGGTTCCGCTTCAGCTGCGAGGAAAAGGACGTTTATGGGCATTATGCCTGCTTTCTGGTCGATTTATGATTCAGATGGGTTTCAACAATCTCTGGATAATCCAATAACTCTGCTTTTTCAGAAGATGCACCTAAATATTCGATCAGTTCTGCAATCATTTTTGATTTTCGCATGGCATCTTCACGGCTCCACGTCCGAGATTTGACCTCAAGGAAATGGCCAAGGTCAGGATTGATCAGGGTATCAATGTTGATGTAGAAATCCACGCCGTTGTATTGAACCTTAAAGCGTTTGCGGTCTTTCTCGATATCCATTTCCCAGGTGGGATCAAAATATTCTCTGAAGAACCTGAGGGAGTGGGTGGCAGGGGCGTAATAGCGGCTGCGCGAGAGCATGACATCATGATCGAAGGTGCCCTCTCGGCTGACGCCCACCAGGGTCAATCGTCCACGCACGTTGGTCACTTCACCCTGAGTGTTGATGAATTCATCCTCTCTGTAACGCAACCGTCCCTGCTTCTCATCTTCAAAATAGAAGTAAGTATCATATTCGTGGTAATGGCGGGTGTAGATGAGTTCAATAGCTTCCTGATCCAGTGCTGCGATGATAGCATCCGGATCCTTTACCCGGACTTTTGCCTGAACTTCGAAGGATTCCTGTTCCATTGCACCGCCAATAGCAATCAGCTTGGAGAGGACAGATTGTTCACGTTCAATCAGGAAGGCATCAATTTTCTGGGCATAGGCTTGGGCTTCTGTGATCAGTGATTTTTCATCCAAGGTCAGCAGCTCACGATCCCGCATGAGCCATTGTCCGTTGACCATCATATGGCTGATGTCCGTGGATTTGGCTGCGTAAATGATTTGCGAGTAAATACCTTCCGGGTCGCGCCTGAAATTAGGTGAGTTATGGAGTTCATTGATCCCGATCATGATCATGTCTGCACGTTTTCCGGGGACAATTGAACCAACCAGGTGATCCATATGAATGGCTTTTGCACCCAGACTGGTCGCCATGGCAAGCGTTTGCCTGGCGGGCAGTGCTGTGGGATCGCCTGAGGCGGCTTTTGCCACCATAGATGCCAGGCGGATTTCTTCAACCATATCCAGGTCATTATTCGAAGCAGGACCATCGGTGCCGATGCCCACATTCACTCCCAACTCCAGCATGCGGGTGACATTTGCAAAACCCGATGCCAGCTTGAGATTGGAAGATGGGTTATGTGCAATACCGGCGCCTGCATTCTTGATTGTGCGCATCTCGCCTTCATCAATGTGCACGCAATGAGCAGCAATCACCTTTGCGTTAAAGATGTCTCGTTTTTTAAGAAAGGGTACCACAGGCATGCCATGCTCATTCCTGACGTTTTCAACTTCGCTGGCTGTTTCAGAGACATGGATGTGCAGTGGCACGTCATACTTGACTGCAAGCGCGGCACAGGCTCTCAAAATTTCATCGGTGCAGGTGTATACGGCGTGGGGACCGATGGATGGCATGATCAGCGGATGATCTTTCCATGTTTTGATAAATTCTTCTGCAGCAGCCAGGGATTCTTCGAAGTAAGTTGCATCAGGCGTGGGGAATTTCAGAATCGATTGCGAACAAACCGCTCTCAACCCTGTTTCTGCGGTTGCTTCAGCAATGTCGGCTTCGAAGTAATACATATCCACGAAGGTTGTGACACCGCTGCGAATGGATTCGGCGCAGGCTAATTTTGTGCCCAGCCGCACAAATTCTGGTGAAACAAATTCACGCTCAACAGGCATCATGTAGCCCATCAGCCACACATCCAGCCTGAGATCATCTGCCAGCCCCCTGAGCAAGGTCATAGGAACGTGTGTGTGCGCGTTGATCAAACCGGGCATGAGGATTTTTTGCTCACAATCCATCTCCTCCTCACCATGATAATTGCCCAGGATATTTGATTCGTTTCCGACCGCCAGGATGGAGTCACCTTTTACGGCAACTGCTCCGGGATTATAGATATGAAAGTCCTTGTCCATGGTCAGGACAATTGCATTTTTTAAGATGATATCTGCAGTTTTCATGATTCTCCAATTTTACTAAACCAGTATTGATTAAGTTGTCGCCTCAAAAAATCGAGTGCCAGGTTTTCATGCCACAAGGTGGCGTATTCTTTGGGTCCGCCATACCGTTGTGATTTAGTGATTGTATTTGATTCATCCACATAAACAAATATGGATGATACCTTTTCGTTAATATTCAGGAAGAAGCCGGCAGCCAGATCAGCGCCTGCCTGCTTTCTGAAGTTTTGAACCTGTTCTATCACCTCTGCCGGGTCTGAAGGTGCGATCAGTAAAGTCTGAGATGGGATCGAATTAGCTTTGGACGCGTTTAGCCGTGCTGTGACCCACGCGTGTGGGTCATTTTCGATGATCGCTATTGAAAGACCCTTTTGGGAGAGCATGCGATGAATGACGCCTTCCAATGTGTCATTGTCTTTGCCGTAGATGTGGTCCCCCAGCCTGGATTGAAGTTCTGAAATGATTGGGAGGGTGAGCTCAAGTGCCTCCTGCCCTGATTTTGCTTTTGCTGTCACCCTGATATCCACCTGACCGGGGTGAGCCAGCAAGCCGACCGTTGGGTTTGAGAGACGTTCAAGATCTGCAATCAGCTCGTCAATGGTAGATTCTCCCATCGAGGCGGCATGCAGAACGGTCGCTTTAATGATTTGCGATTGAAGATTGAATTTTTTACACAAGTAGGGAATCACAGCTTTCTGCAGGATGGTCTCCATCTCGCGCGGCACCCCGGGCAGGGAGATAATGCAGGAAGCGCCCACTTCAACTATAAAACAGGGCGCTGTGCCAACTGGATTATGTATTGGAATGGCGTCTTTTGGGATATAGGCTTGTTGGCGATTGTTTTCGGTGGGCTGCCTACCATAATCGCGAAATCGTTCCTTGATTTGCTCCCAAAGGTCTGGGTCAAAAATAAGGTCACGGTTCACTGCATCAGCAACAGCCTGGCGGGTGGGGTCATCCACAGTGGGACCCAGCCCACCAGTGGTGATGATGATCTCGGCTCGCAGCATTGCTTCTTTGATGGTTGAAGTGATCCTGCCAGGATTATCGCCAATGGTGGTGATACGATAAATATCAATGCCGTGATCCCGCAGGGTGCGTGCAATATAGGTTGAATTCGTGTCCGCAATTTCTCCAAGCAGGAGCTCGGTTCCTATGGTGATGATTTCTAAAGTAGGCATGGTTCCTCTCTAAAGATTTTAACCCATATTTCACCCAAAATGCGAACCCTTTCTCTGATTCTTGACGGGCAAGTTTCTTTAGCGTAGGATTAACCAGCAACTTGGAAAATCATTATGACCTATCAGAAAAGAATTGGAAACCTGGGCGAAACAATTGCTGCTGAATTCCTTGAAAATAAGGGATATCAATTGATCGACCATAATTATCACACACGCTATGGGGAGCTGGACCTGGTGATGTTGGAATTGGATAGAGTTGTATTTGTTGAGGTGAAAACCCGCACATCCGATACCTTTGGGACGCCTGAAGACAGCGTCACCCCTGAGAAATTAGAGCGCCTTCAAAGTGCGGCACTGTTATGGTTGCAGGCTCATCCTGAAGTAGATGATGACTGGCGGATGGATGTTGTCTCGGTGAACCTCACTCATGATCAGCGTGTGAAAAATATTGAGCATTTTATCAATGTGGAATTATGAATTTTCAGACAAATAAGCCTCTGGTTGTGATCGTCGGTCCAACCGCTTCAGGTAAAACGGCCGTTTCGATTGACCTTGCTAAACGACTTAACGGGGAGATCGTCTCAGCGGATTCGCGTTTGCTGTATCGTGGCATGGACATCGGTACTGCCAAACCTACTGACGCAGAGCAGGAAAATGTGCCGCACCATCTGATTGATGTGGCTGACCCGGATGAAACCTGGAGCCTGGCATTGTATCAGCGCACGGCTTACCAGGTCATTGATTCCATTATGGAACGCAGTAAACTACCCATTCTTGTGGGTGGGACGGGTCAGTATGTGCGAGCAATAATTGAGGGTTGGCGGATTCCGCCACAAGCGCCTGATGAGTCGTTGCGTGAAAGCCTTAGCCGCTGGGCTGAAATGATTGGACCGGAGGGGCTGCACCAGCGCCTTGCCACAGTAGACCCGCAAGCCGCCGAAATGATTGACTATCGCAATATGCGCAGGACTATTCGAGCGCTCGAGGTGATTCTTAACACCGGAGAGCGCTTTTCCGATTTGCGCAAAAAACAGCAATGCCGCTACACGCCGTTCATATTCGGCATTTCACGCCCACGAGAGGTTCTTTATCAACGCATCGACCAAAGAATTGACCAGATGATCGCAGATGGTTTGGTGGAAGAGGTGCAAACACTGCTACAGTCAGGATATCAAGCCGATTTACCGACCCTATCGGCGATCGGTTATGGCGAGATAATTCAATATCTGAACAATCAGGTTTCTTTAGAGGAAGCAGTCACCCTCATCAGGCGCAATACCCGAATTTTTGTCAGGCGACAGGCGAACTGGTTCAAACCTGATGATCCGCGCATTCACTGGGTGGAGGCTGCAGAAGGCATGGTGGACAATATGGAAGAGATGATCAGGAGATGGCTCAATGGTCTATGATACAAAGCCCTGGATAAACCATTATGACCCTGGCGTTCCTGCTGAAATTGATATTCCAGAAATTACCCTGGTGGACCTGTTTGATGATGCTGTTCGTCAGTATGGTGATTCGGTCTGCATCATTGCTGAGGGTAAAACACTGACGTATGCGCAAGTTGATATTCTCTCCGATAGCATTGCGCGTTATCTATTTTCACGAGGAATCCGAAAAGGAGATTGTGTTGGGCTCTTACTTCCTAATACCGCTGAATTTGTCATCGGTTATTACGCCACTCTGAAGATTGGTGCTGTTGTGATGGCGATGAACCCGGCTTACAGGCCAGCAGAGATCGCACAGCTTGCAGAAGAATCGGGATTGAGGGTCTTGATCTTGCCTGCGGAACGCCACGATAGCATAAAGTCTATTTCCGGGCGGATGGAGGTGACATCGCTGGTGATTGTGGGGGATTGGGAGGATCAAGGGGATGCTCAGGATGTTGCCTGGAATGCAGTCCTCAAGGATTTTTCTGAAGGTGAGAAAGTAAACGCCGATGTTCAGCCGGAGGATCCTGCAGTATTTCAGTATTCGGGGGGAACCACGGGGACGCCCAAATGTGCAATTGGTTTACACCGCAACCTGGTGGCGAATGTCTTTCAATTTAACCGGTGGCTTGTCAACACCCGACCGGGTGAGGAAACAGTGCTGGTTGCTATCCCTGCCTATCACGTGTATGGAATGGTTTTGGGGATGAACCTGGCAGTTAAAATGGGAGCCAGGATGGTCCTGGTCGCCAATCCGACGGACCTGGACAGTCTGCTGGCGGCAATCGAAAAATATCAGGCAACCGTCTTTCCGGGCGTTCCCAATCTGTATGCTGCCATCAATCACTATCCACCTGTTTTGGAAGGCAAGTATGATTTATCCTCGATCAAGGCTTGTATCTCTGGTTCGGCAACCCTGCCGCTGAGGGTCAAACGAGAGTTTGAGGCACTCACACACGGGCATTTGGTGGAAGGTTATGGTCTTTCGGAAGCACCCACAGCCACACACTGCAACCCGGTGCTTGGCGAAAACAAAGCAGGTTCGATCGGTTTGCCCTTGCCGAATGTATCATGCAAAGTCGTGGATATGGAAACAGGCACCCGGGAAATGCCCGTAGGTGAGATTGGTGAGTTGATTGTGAGAAGCCCGCAGGTGATGGCAGGGTATCATCATAACGAGGCTGAAACGGCAATGGTGTTGAGAGAGGGTTGGCTTTTTACGGGGGACATTGTCCGCATGGACGAAGATGGTTATTTTTACATTGTGGATCGTAAAAAGGATGTCATCAAGGTGGGCGGATTCCAGGTTTGGCCGAATGAGATTGAGGCAGTGATCGGGCAGCATCCCAAGGTGCGGGAGGTGGCAGCATCAGGGATTGTGGATGAAAATGGGGCTGAATTTGCTAAAGCCTGGATTGTTTTGCGGGAGGGTGAAACCAGCACGCAAGAGGAAATCCAAGCTTATTGTGACCGTTATCTGACTTCATACAAAATTCCCAAAGCAGTTGAGTTTGTGCAATCGCTGCCAAAAACCCGGGTGGGAAAGGTCTTACGCCGTGTGCTTGCCAGTGAAAAGCGTGAATCGTAAAGCACAACTTGCATATAGAATCAAAAACAGGCTGCGCAACGCTCAGCCTGTTTTTTGATTATTGGAAAGTGGTATTTAGATTTTTTCTGGAATACCGCTGTTTTTCTTGACTGGCGTCGGGAAAAGAGCCTGGAATTCATCAGCATTGATGGTTTCAACTTCCAGCAATCTCTCAGCAATTGTGTCAAGCTGTGAGCGGTATTGCGTGAGAATATCTTTTGATTTTTGATAGGCTTCCTGTACCAAATTCTGGATGGCAGAGTCGATCTTTTGAGCAATGTGCTCAGAGAAATCGCGCTGTTCGGAGATCTCACGACCGAGGAAAACCAGTTCTTCTTTTTTGCCATAGACCATTGGTCCAAGTTCTTCACTCATTCCCAGGCGCATGACCATTGTTCGTGCTAATTTGGTGACGCGTTCCAGGTCATTGGATGCGCCCGAGGTGATATCGTTAAAGACAACTTCTTCAGCGGCGCGTCCACCCAGGAGGACAATCATGTCGCTCAGGATCTGTTTGCGGGATTTTAAGTTCCGATCCTCTTCCGGGAAAGCAATGGTATAACCACCAGCGTCACCGCGGGAGATGATGGAAATCTTCTGGACGGTATCGGCTTCAGGCAGGGCGTTGATGACCACTGCATGGCCTGCTTCGTGATAAGCGATGATTTTCTTTTCATCCTCATTAATCAATCGGCTCTTACGCTCCGGACCGGCAATCACGCGCTCAATAGCTTCCATAAACTCAGGTTGTTCGATCACTTTTTTCTCGCGTCGAGCCGCCAGGATAGCGGCTTCGTTCACAAGGTTTTCAATATCAGCGCCGACAAATCCAGGGGTTGACCGGGCAATATCGTGTAGGTCAACATCTGGTGACACCGGTTTACCTTTGACATGGACTTCAAGGATCTCTTCCCGTCCTTTGATATCCGGGCGGTCCAGCACTACACGCCGGTCAAAACGACCAGGCCGCAATAGCGCAGGATCAAGAATGTCAGGTCGGTTGGTCGCGGCAATGATGATGACATTGGTATCGGTATCGAACCCGTCCATCTCGACCAGGAGCTGGTTGAGTGTCTGTTCGCGCTCGTCGTGGCTTCCGCCCAGACCGGCGCCGCGATGGCGACCGACAGCATCAATTTCGTCAACAAAAACAAGGGCAGGTGAGTGTCTTTTTGCCTGCTCGAACAGGTCACGCACACGGCTGGCACCTACACCGACGAACATTTCAACAAATTCAGAACCAGAAATTGAGAAGAATGGCACACCGGCTTCTCCTGAAACGGCTTTTGCCATGAGGGTCTTACCTGTGCCGGGCGCGCCAACCAGAAGGACGCCCTTCGGAATCCGGGCGCCGAGGGCAATGAATTTCTGCGGCTCGCGTAAAAATTCGACAATTTCCTGCAATTCCTCTTTGGATTCATCGACACCGGCGACATCATCAAAGGTAACGGTGGGATGATCTCCGGTAAACATGCGTGCTTTGGACTTCCCAAAGGACATTGCAGCGTTGTTGCTGCCCTGTGCCTGGCGGAAAATGAAAAAGAACAGCCCGATCAGGATGATGAACGGCAAAATATAGCTGGCGAGGGAGACAATCACAAGCAAAGGGCTGGGCAACTTGATTTCTACCGAGATATTTTCAGCTGCTAAATCCTCAGGTGTAACGCCCAATCCTAACAGCTGATCAATCAGAGGTGAGTTGGGGTCTTTGGTTGAGGTCTTGATAGCATCACTATCTTTGTAAGTGATTTCTAATCTGCTTTCATTCTCAATGATCGATTTGACCCGTCCTTCACGGATGTCCGTGGCAAGTTTATTGAACGGGATGATATCTGAGCCGGCTGATTGTTGATTAACACTAAAAAATACCATCGCAATGATTGCTGTGAACAGCAATATGTAGATGATAAACGATTGGTTGCGTGATTTCACTTAGTCCTCCATCGTGATCATACGATTAATTCTTATCTTATTAAACCTCTGGTATTATACCAACCCCTAAAGGGTTATACCAGTTGCCAGAGACAATATTTATAAATCTTTTAGATATCTAATAAAACTTTGCTTTGGTGAAGATGCAAGCGATCATGTTTTGAGGCAAATGAGATCAATTCGCGGATGGTGGTCTTGCTGAAAACCGCATGATTAACATGATGATCCAGCCATTGGCGATGCGTTAGTTCATCGATCGCCAAAAGGGAATCCAAGCGTGTTTGCAGAAAGAGTTCAAATCCTTCGGAAGCATCTCGGTGCTGATAGTCCCTTTCCTTAGCCCACTGGCTGGTATCCACTGGAGTGATCACCCGATCAGGATGTGCCAAAAGGGATTGCCATTGTGGAGTGAACACCTCTTTTTCGTAATCGGCAAGATGCCAGAGCACTTCAACCATACTCCACTCATGATCAGAGGGTTTGTGGTGCAGTAGGTTATTTTCATAAAGTCTTATCCAGGAATCAAATACGGCCGGGGTGGAGCGCAGGATCGCCTGGTGGGTTTCAATTCCGCCTTCTGGAGAGAAAGGGGTTGACGATTGGGCGTTTATCAAAAAAGGTTTGACCGAAGAAAGCTGGCCAGAAGCAATATGGGTTGATTGTTGCTCATCAGTTACCCAAAAGGTGTTTATCCCCAGAAATTCTGCTGGCAGGATGTCAGAATTGAAGTCGTCACCCACCATCACAGCAGGTTTTTCAGGCCAGCCGAGACGCCCAAGACATTCTGCATAGTAGGTCAGGTGGGGCTTGGTAAAGTGGAAATCGTCGTAGGTGGTGATAAATTCAAAGTCAGCGGGGTTCAATCCAGCCCATTCCGTCCGCTGCTGAGATGCTGTTTCTGGAAACAGGGGATTGGTCGCAATTGCCAGGGTGAATTGCTGCTGCTTGCACCATTCAATTAGCGTCTGTGTATCCGGGTCTTGTTGGGTAATCGAACGCAGTTTTGGAAATTCTTCTTGATAGAACCTTCGCAGATCATCCTGACAGGTTTGTTTGTCAATGCCCAAAGGTGCATAGAAATTTTCGGCGAAGACCTCTTCCAGCATCTGCCCTGGGTTCTGGTTTTTCGTCATCTGATGGACAGCATACCGGATTTGATCGATGATTTTTCGCTGCGGTGCATGGTGTGAGAGTGCATCCCCCAGAGCGACAAAGTATTCGGGTATAAAATCGTCAATGTTCGTTTGGAGCAGGGTGTGGTCCAAATCGAATAGCACGGTCAATGTCATTTGGATTCTTTAAACTGATCCAGGATTGGATGACACTCACTGCACCCGACATAGGGGTTTGCCACAATTTCGTGAACCTTGGTGCAGTAGGCTGTGATTTTCACTTTTTGTCCAATTCCCAGGAAGCCGCGTTTGATCTCACCGGATAAAATCATGTTTGGGCATGTATTTGCCCTGACAATGTCCGGAACCGGGCAAGTTTTACAATGCTTGATTTCCCAGGGTGGATTTGATTTTCCGATTAGCCGGCATTCTTCGTGCTGTTTTCCACGATGATAATCGCCGTAAAAATAGGGGCATTCTTTTCCTGTGGATGGAACTCTCATGGCTTCTCTTTGTAAAACCGGATCCTGGAAGGGATCCGGCTCTGATACTCAAATCATGGTCTTGTTTGTTTACACGCGGGTCAGATATTCACCGTTGCGGGTGTCAACTTTGATGGTGTCGCCTTCACCGACAAAGGAAGGCACCTGGACTTCGAGTCCGGTTTCGGTAATCACTTTTTTGGTTACGCCGGTGGCGGTATCGCCGCGGACGGATGGTTCAGCACTGGTTATCAGAAGATCTACCGAGGTGGGCAATTCCACATCCAGCGCTTCAGTTTCATAGAACATCAGCTTGACATCCATATTGGGCTTCAAGAAACCTGCCTGATCACCCACAATTTCCTTGTTGACGGAATATTGCTCGTAATTCTTGTTGTCCATGAAGTAATAAAACCGCTCGTCTTCATATAAAAAAGACGAATTATGGTATTCCAGGCGAACATCCTGGACCCGGTTTCCTGAGCTGAAGGTCATGTCCAACGTGGTTCCTTTGCGCAGGTCGCGTGCTTTGATGCGAATGGTCGCCTGTCCACGGCCTGGTTTGTTGTGCGCGTAATCTATTACTTTATAAAGGTCACCATCCTGTTCAAATGTGACCCCTTTGCGTAATTCGTTGACATCAATCATCTTATAAATCCTCTGACTTTCTGTAGAAAATAACAGAAAGATTATAGCCCAGTCAGACGCTGTTTACAAGTGAGGATTGTGGCATGTCATTTAAAGATGAAAAGTGAAGGATTGTGGCATCCTGCCAGGATAATATTTTGTAATAAGGAGAATTCTAAAAATTACCAAAGGTCGCTGTTTAAAGTTAGCTGCCTGATGAGCTTTTCTCTATTGTTCACAGACACGGGAAATCAGCGATATAATCTACCTTTGAGGCGGTTGGTCATGATCGTATGATCAGCTCATTTTAAGGGTACCATAACCCAAGCAGGATTTATTTGTTTAACAATTAGAAATCAATCTTTTATTTGGAAGAGGTAATGATGGTCAATATTCGCAAAGTAAATTTATCGTCAAAATCAGAGGTTAACGCTTTTATCCAGGTTTCATTTGACCTGTACGCAAATCACCCGCAGTGGGTGCCGCCCTTCATCACTGACATCAGAACGATGATGAATCCTAACAAACACCCATACTATGAACATTCGGATGCTGAGTTTTTTATCGCTGAAAAGGATGGCAAAGCAGTTGGCAGGATAGCGGCTCTGGAGAACAAGCCCTTCAATCGATATCACGAGGCAAAAGATGCGGAATTTTATCTATTTGAGTGTGTTGACGACCAGCAAGTGGCAGATGCGCTTTTTGAGACGGTATTTGAGTGGGCAAAAGCGCGTGGATTGAATAAATTGGTGGGTCCCAAAGGGTTTGGCCCGTTGGATGGTTATGGTATTCAAATCGAGGGCTTCGAACATCGCCAGATGATGAACATGATGAATTATAACTATCCCTATTACCGGGATCTGGTTGAAAATTTGGGGTTTACCAAAGTTGTTGATTTCGTTTCCAGTCATGTGCAGCCGCAAAATTTCCAGCTGCCGCCAAAGGTGCGCAGGGCTTCAGAAATTGCACAAAAACGTCGAACGTTTGAAGTCCTCAATTTTAAAAATAAGCGTCATCTTCTCCAATGGGCTGGCAGGATTGGCGAGGCATATAACAAGGCTTTTGTGAACAACTGGGAGTACTATCCCTTATCTCAACGCGAAATTGACTTTGTGGTGAGCAATGTTATGACCATTGTGGACCCCAACCTGATCAAGATCATCGCTAAAGATGGCGAAGTGGTTGGATTTGTCTTACCCTTCCCCGATGTCTCTGCAGCCATGCAGAAGAATGGCGGAAAGCTGGGTCCGATTGCAATCCTGAGATTGCTAATGGAAATCAAACGGACGGATTGGATTTCCTTCAACGGTGTGGGTATATTGCCGGAATACCAGGGGTTAGGTGGCAACGCGGTGATGTATGCGGAATTAGAAAAAGCCATGCATGCCAATGAGCAATTTATCCACTCAGAGCTAACCCAGGTGGCGGAGACCGCAGAACAGATGCGGAAAGACCTGAAGAACCTTGGTGTACAATTTTATAAGAACCATCGCGTGTATCACAGGAATCTGTAAGGTAGTAAATGCACCGGTGCAGAAGACTGCATTATGATTGGCTGTTCATTTGCGCCGATCGCACATGGGTCAGGCTTTGACCCCAAAGGAGGATCTTCATGGATAAACCTAAATCACCCATCAATCTGGTGACTGTTTTGCTGGTCATTCTGCTTGTTGTGGTGATTGGTTCGGTGATTTTGCTGACTTTCACGATTGGTCGTGTGATCAACGCGGCGATTTCCCCGTTTGAGACCGCAAACCGTGAGCTCAGCACACAGGTTTCGAAGCTGCTTAATCCCACGCCTACCGTCATCCCGGACCCGGTCACCATCATTCGAGAGGTGCAGTCGCTTGCTCGCCTGGAGACAATTCAATACACAGTGGAAAAAGTGATCACTGCAGAGATCAACCAAGGGGTATTTGGCCCGCTGTTTGGCGATCGCCTGCTCTTTGTGGCGCATGGCTATGTGATTGCAGGGGTGGATTTGGCAGCGTTGGAAGGTGAAGACCTACGGCTTGAAAATGATGTTCTTTATGTGAAATTGCCAGAAGCTGAGGTTTTTGTCGCTACACTCAATAATGACCAATCTTATGTCTATGACCGGGATACTGGCATTTTTCGCAAGAGCGAACCTGACCTGGAAACTGCAGCCCGACAAGCTGCTGAAGCGGAGATTCTAAACGCGGCACTGGAAGATGGCATTCTTGAGCAGGCGCAATTGAATACTGAGACTTATATGGAAAGGTTATTCAACACACTCGGATATCAAAAAGTGATATTCGAGTAAGAATTTGGAAGATGTCATATCAGCCAGCTGGTTCAATTTAGACTTGGAAAGAGCCAATGGTATGTGGCACGGTTTATCACATTCACACTTGAGGAGGAACGTAATGCAGCCATCCAATCCATCTGAAATGAAAAACGAAGCTACCGGTTACACGCATCGGCAGCGCGTAGAAGCAGCTTTGAACCACAAGCCTGCAGACCGGGTTCCGTTGACAATGGGGAGCCCTTCCAGTTCGTTGCATCGAGATGCGCATCATAATCTGCTGAAATATCTGGGTTTCTCACAGTCTGGACCTGAGATCATTACAGATAACATCCTTCAAATCGTCAAGACAGATCCCAGGATCATCGAAACCTTTGACATTGACCTGGTATGGCTGTTGCCCCATTTGCCTGAGGTGGAATGGAATGAAGATCGAACTGAACTGATTGATGAATTTGGCAGAACCTTCAGGGCGGGTGGGGGCTTTTTCAACCATGTGGGCGTACCTTTTCCCGAAGCTTCCTTTGAAGCATTATCCCGCTATTCGTTCCCGGTCTTGCCTAAAAGTTTGTTTGCGCATTTGGGGGCTGAGGCAAAGAATTTCTACGAACGGGGGTATGGAATCGGGATTGACGGTCCCTGGGGAATCTACGAAATCAGCTCCAGCCTTGTCGGGCTCTCAGAGTATATGGTCACAATGGCTATCGATCCTGAGCTTGCCATCGCAATTGCTGAAGATGTGCTTGAAAAATACATGATCCCCTTTTATGAACTGCTGCTGGCTGATACGGCATCATATGTCAATGTGGTTGGGATAAGTGATGACCTTGGATCCCAGACAGGATTGCTGTTCTCTCCGGCTATGTACCGGAAAATTTTCAAGCCACTTCATAGGCGGTTAATTGAATTTATCCGCTCAAAAACAGATGCCAGGATTTACATGCACTCTGATGGTTCGATTTACGACATCATCCCTGATTTAATTGAAATTGGGGTGGATGGGCTCAATCCGGTTCAATACACAGCAAAGGGGATGGAACTGGAGCGTTTGGTGCGTGAATTTGGGAAAGACCTGGGCTTTTATGGCGGTGTGGTTGAAAATGAGATCCTCAGTTTCTCCCCACCTGAAGAAATCACTGAACTGGCTCGAAGGAATGTTGCCACATTGAAACAAGAAAAAGCATTTATTTTTGCCCCAATTCACAATATTTCACAGGAAGTGCCGCCAGAAAATATTGTTGCCCTTTATCAGGCTGGTTTGGCGTTTGGAAAATATTAACCTCCTGTGAGCGGATTATCAATCAATGTCTGATTGGTGGGAACAGATTGAACAGTTTTCACAGGTGCATTTATAAATTGCGAGGGTAGTGGTGCAAAGCAAATCCTACAGCATGCTTGATCCGTTTGTTGACGAACTGCCGGTCATCTCTAGCCACGAGCATCACCTGCCAGATGACCTGCAGAAGGATATGTCTCTGGATAAACTCCTTTATCACTCCTATCTGAGCTGGTATACCGACAGCGGTAACAGCCCCAAGCCATACCCAGATTACCGAAAAAAATATCATCTTCCTCAGGATCACCCAGGAAATAACACAGCATTGGGCAGAGAGATTTTCCTGGACCAGTTTGGAAGCAATACCTATTGGGTTTGGCTTGAAAAAGGTATTCAAGCGATTTACCGGCTGGAAGGCAAGATTTCGGCTGAGAATTGGGATGAGATTTCGCACAAAATCTCTGACTGTTACAAGGATCCGGTGCATCACCTGCGTGTATTGGGCGAGACAGGGCGGTATCTGCGTGCAATTCAGGACTCCTATTGGAATTACGCCAGTGATCTTGGTCACCCGGAGTTGTTCTCTCCGACCCTCAGGACGGATATGTTTATCATGTCCAGTCATGAGTCTATTCTTGATGCTGACCAGAACAGCCCATTCACGGTCTATCCGGATGCACCAGGGAACAATTTTGATGATTATCTTGCTTTTGTGCGCGCACTTTTTGAGAATTGGCGAAATGGTGGCGCAGTGGCAATGAAATGCGCCGTTGCCTATGAGCGCCTAATTCAATTCAACAATGCGAGTAAAAAACGAGCAGGAGAAATTTTTGGCAAGCCGGTTGGCCAGATCAGTGCTCAGGACCGCCTGGCGTATGGGGATTTCATGTTTAACTGGTTCTGTGCTCTGGCAAAACAACTGGATCTGCCATTTCAAATTCACACCGGGCTGGGTGATCTGTCGGGGTCAAATCCGATGTTGCTGGTGCCAGCAATTGAACGCCATCCTGGAACACGGTTTGTGTTATTTCATGCGGGTTTTCCGTGGCAGGCTAAAATGGCTGGCATTGCGCATAACTATCGCAATGTGATTGTTGATATGGTTTGGGTGCCGCTGATCAGCACATCAGCCGCCATTACCGGGCTGAATACCTTTTTAGATGTGACAACCAGTGACGCAATTGGGTGGGGCGGAGACACCTGGACATCCGAAGAGGCGGTTGGCGCAGCGCTTGCTTGGAAGCATGTGGTGAAGACTGTGCTCTCAGAGCGTATTGATCGTGGATTTTTGGATTTACGCCAGGCACGAAATCTTGCAGAGCGCTTGCTTTTCAAGAATAATGCCGAATTATACGGGTTTTCTCCATCTGGCGGGAATCTTACACAAGCACCCCCTTTGATTTGATGTTTTGAACTCTTGTAGCGAACATCAATTGTTGATGGGATTTGAAATATTATGTTGACTTGGTTTTACATCTATGATAAGATTTGTGTAAAGAACCTTATAAACTACCTAAGAACTGCAAAATACATCAAATAACCGCCTCGTAATCTTTTTTACCCGGACAGATTTTCAAGGAAATAGAAAAAAACAGACACATTTTTGGTTGATGCATCATTCGCTTTTGAGTTTATCGTTGCACAATTAATGAATATCAGGGAATTCATCGAAGACTTAAGTTGATCTATCAGATGATCGAAGTTGGGATGGGAATGCATTCAGAAGAGTACCCTTGGGGTTGGAATAATTGTTTGAGTTTTCAAACGAAATTAGATTTGCCAGTTCCGGCTATCTTTCTACAACACTGTTGTAAAGAGATGTCGGAATTTTTGTTTTAGAAAAGAAAGTGTGTTTACGGTCTTTGCAGTTAAAAGGGTCCATCTGTTTAATTTCAGAAGACCAAACGCAGAAGATAGATCGCATTAGTTTGTTGGCCAATAATTAGATAGCTAAATTGATGGGAATTTTGTCAAGATGAAGAAGAATGATAGCTTATTGAAAGTGCAGCGCCAGGCACAGATCAGGCGGTTGGTAGACGAGCATGGACAGGTGACCGTCACTGATTTAAGCCCGCTTTTTGACGTGAGTGAAGCGACCATTCGACGGGATCTGGAAGAATGTGCAGACCGCGGCTGGGTTAGGCGCACCCATGGCGGTGCTGTTAAGATTGAGCGAGCTATCAAAGAACCGCCGATTATGGACCGGATCCACAAAAATGCTGCCGCAAAAGAAAGAATTGGCAAGAAGGCAGCGGAAATGATCCAACCCGGAGAGACGGTTTTCCTCGGCAGCGGCACCACAGTTTTGGAGATTGCCAAAAACTTGCCTTATGACATTGAGCTGACGGTGATCACTAATTCTCTGCTGCTTTTGGATGAGCTTGTGAATCGACCCAATATCGAAATCATTGTCATTGGCGGGATGCTGCGGCGTTCTGAGTTGTCGATGGTGGGACATATTGCCAACCAGGCTGTTCAGGAATTCCGGGCGGATCGTGTCTTCATGGGCATCCGAGCGATTGATATCAAGCATGGTTTCACCAATGATTACCTGCCAGAAGCTGTCGTTGATCGCGAAATCCTGAAAATTGCGCCTGAAATTGTTTTCGTTGCCGACCACGAGAAATTCTCAAAAGTCAGCACTGTGCTGGTTGCCTCAACCAATATTGTCGATGTGATGATCACAGATGTTGATACTCCTGAGGAGATTGTTTCAACGCTCAGGGATATGATGATTGATGTATATTGTGTTTGAAGACGGTTTCCCGGAAAAAGGAGAGAAGTAATGAAAGAAGATCTGTACATCAGTGAGTTTAATCCAATCTCTACAATGGTCACCAAAAGGACTAAGATAGATCATCCGAAATTCCCGGTGATCGATGCCCATAACCACCTTGAAATTGTGGGTGATTACTGGATGACGCACCCGGTCAGCGAAATGCTGGACATGATGGATCAGTCCAATGTGATGGCTATTGTAGATTTGGATGGAGGTTGGGGGCGCGAAATTTACGATAGCCACTGGGCGAGATTCAAAGAGGCTGCACCGGATAGGTTTATCATGTATGCCGGCGTTGAGTGGGAGAAATATCAGGAAATGGGCAATGAGTTTCCTGATTACGCGTGCGAGAGGCTACGCGAGCAGGTGCATGGTGGCGCGCAAGGACTGAAGATTGACAAGCGTTTCGGTCTTGAGTTTAAAGATCCAACCGGCGACCTGATCAAGGTAGATGATCCGGTTTTGGCGCCGATTTGGGAGACGGTGGCTGACCTAAATGTCCCCGTAACCATTCATGTTGCCGACCCGGTGGCCTTCTTCCAACCTTTGGATAAAAACAACGAACGTTGGGAACTGCTGCATTTGCATCCCGAATGGCATTTTCCAAGCCCGCCTTATCCTTCCTTTCTCTCCATTATTGAGCGGCTGGAAAATCTTGTGAAGCGCCATCCCCGAACCACATTTGTTGGGGCTCATGTAGGATGCTATTCCGAAAACCTGGAATGGGTCAGCGGTATGTTAGATAAATACCCAAATTTCAATGTAGATATATGTGAAAGACTGGATTACCTGGGCAGGCAGCCTTATGCGGCACGCAGATTCTTCATGAAATATCCCGATCGGATTTTATTTGGCATTGATGTGGTTCCAAGTGTGGATTGGTATCGCCTGTATGCACGCTTCCTTGAAACGGATGATGAGTATTTCCATTACTACAACATCGATCCTCCTCGGGATGTTCGCTGGTTTATTTATGGCATCTATCTTCCTGACGATGTCTTGAAAAAAGTCTATTCAGAAAATGCCAAACGCTTATTACATCTTTCATAAAAAAAGAAAGTTGTTCAGGTGTAAAACGCTTATAGCCTAAATATTGCGAATTTACGGATATTTGTTATGTGAAACCCAAAAGGAGGTGAGGCCTTTATAAGGAGAGATAGAAACTTCTCGAAATCGAATTTGACCATCATTGATAACTGAACCTAAAAGGAGAAAGAGTAATGAAACGTTTACGCATGTTAATTTTGTTGGTGATTGCACTGAGCTTAACCTTAGCTGCATGCCAACCTGCCGCAGAGGAACCAGAAGCTCCAGCTGCCGGCGAAGAACAAATTGTTTTGGAATACTGGTCCATGTGGAACCCCAGCGAACCAGCCGCACTTGCAATCCAGAAGTGGATCGATGCCTTTGAGGCGGAGAATCCCAACATCACAATTAATGCCACCTGGAATGGCCGTGAAAATCAGACCAAACTCCGCTCAGCGCTTGCTGGCGGAACAAAGGTTGACTTCATGGATCAGGATGCAGACCAGATCACGGGTGGGCTGCAGAAAGAAGGCATGGGTTATCCTTTGAACGAGTTCCTCACCCAGCAGGCACTGGATGAAGACATCTCGATTGCCGACACCTTCACCCCTGGCACATTGGAACTTCACAAAGATGGCGATACCTATTACCAGTTCCCCTACATGAACAACACCTGGCAGTTTTGGGCGAATGGTGACATTCTGGCTGAAGCTGGCGTCACGGCACACCCCCAAACCTGGGATGAGTTCCTGGCAATGGCAGAGCAGATCAAGGACGCAGGTTATAATGTTTTCGCTGCCGAAGGTAACGAATTTAGCTATAACTTTGCCTACTTCACCTACTTGGTCGAACGTATGGAAGGCCCCGGTGTGTTACTGGCTGCGGCTGCAGACAAAACTGGTGAATCCTGGAATGACCCGGTATTCCTCAAATCAGCCCAAATGATCACCGATCTCTGGGATGCAGGATATTTCCCACCTGAAACGGTTGGCTATGTATGGCCTGCGGGTCAGATGACCCTGGCGACTGGTGATGCCACGATGGAGTTATGTGGTTCCTGGCTGCCCAATGAGCTGCGCGGCACCGCTGGTGAAGATTTTAACTGGGTTGGACTGAAATTCCCAGGCGTTGAAGGCGGTAAAGGTGATGTGGATCACCTGACTGAATGGTTGATCAGCTTTATGATCATGAAAGACACCGAATATGCTGAGGAAATCTTTGAGTTCTTCAAGTTCACACAAACCAAAGAAAATGCCCAGATGATGGCTATTGATGCGATCATTGGTGTGACACGCAAAGGCGTGACCTGGCCAGAACTTCTTAAAGATGGTGAAGAAGCAGCAGCAAATGCTAAGTTAGCCCTGAAGCCTTATGATGGAATCCAGGCGTTATATCCTGAGTATCAGGAAATTGTATTAGCCCCAGCATTCAATGATCTGTGGGTCACAACAATTACACCCGAAGAGTTCGTTGAGCGAATGGCGACGGAGTCAAAAGCTTTTTGGGACACTCACTAATTTAGTTTAAAATAATGGATAGAGAGATGGATTACATCTCTCTATCCAACTTGGTTTTGGTTTACTCGATAGGAGCGTCGTCTATGAAAGCCAGAAAAGGTTTAATTATTCTATTTTTATTACCTGCCAGTTTGCTTTACGGTATTTTCTTTCTTTTGCCCGCCATTCAAGCATTTCGCTATAGTTTGTATAATTGGTCAGGTTTTGGCGATTCCAAAGTCTTCATTGGATTACAAAATTATGTTGAACTCGTCAACGATAAAGTCTTTTGGTTAAGCCTGAGAAATACCATGATGATCTTGGTCGTGGGCGGCATTATCGTTTTTACCCTGGCTTTTATCATGACGGTAGCTTTGAATTCTGGAATTAAGGGGAAAAAGTTATTCCGAGCGATGATTTTCCTTCCAAACGTGATCGCAACCATCGCATTAACGACACTGTGGGCTTATATTTACAATCCGAGCTTTGGTATTATTGTAAATTTTGCCAAAGCCTTTGGGCTTGAAAAACTTTCGAATTACATCTGGACATCACCGGATAATGTGTTTTGGTCCGTATTAATTGCGATCATCTGGATGAATGTGGGTTATTACCTGATATTGCTTATGGCTGGCGTGGATAAAATCCCAAAAGAATTTTACGAAGCGGCTGAGATTGAAGGCGCGAATAAGGTCCAAACCTTTTTTAAGGTTACCGTGCCGCTGATTTGGGATGTATTAACGATCGCTGTTGTTTTATACAGCATTGGCGCTTTGAAGATATTTGAATTTCCTTATGCTTTTTACGGCATTTCCGTCCCGCAGCAATTGTATACAGTGGGCATTTACTTGTATATTATGGGGTTTGGTAAGCGCTATCCCATTTATCGCCTCGGATATGCAACAGCCATTGGCGTAATGTTACTTTTGAGCGTGATCATTGTGGTCTTAATACTTCGCAAGCTCATGAAACGTGACATACTTGAGTATTAATTGAGGGTGAACGAAGGGAATACTATGGATACGCAAGAATTAAACAACATTAAAAGAGAAGAAGCTGCAAAGAAAAGCGCTCGCAAAGGGAAACGCCTTATGTGGCTGAGCCGTACCCCCTCCTATGTTTTTGTGGGGATCTGGTCTTTATTCACTGTTTTCGTGATTTTATGGGTTGGGCTCAGTTCCTTGAAGTCCAATATGCAGATTTTTAAAGAACCGTGGATGTTGCCAACGGAACTGCACTTTGAGAATTTTGTTAAAGCCTGGTCAGTGATGCGCTTTAGCAATTATTTTCTTAACAGCACGCTGGTCGTCCTGATCTCAGTTGTGTTGATCCTGGTGGTCTCAGCGCCAGCCTCGTATGTGCTCAGCAGGCTAAAGTTTCGGGGAAGAACGCTAATTTCGATGATCTACACCGCAGGAATGGGGATCCCCTATCCTTTGCTGTTTATCCCCCTGTTTGTGATTATGGCGAGCCTCAAACTCATTGATAATCTTGTGGGGTTAACAATCGTTTATGTAAGTTTGTCCATCCCATTTACGGTCTATATTCTGACAGGGTTTTTCAGCTCTCTTCCGTCTGAATTGGAGGAAGCAGCCATCATAGACGGCTGTAAGGATTATCAGGTATTTACCAAAATCATGCTTCCCCTGGCATCCCCTGGACTGATCACAGCAGCCATTTTTAATTTCATTGGGCTGTGGAATGAATACCAGCTGGCGCTGGTTTTCATCAATTCTGATGAGAATCGGACGATTTCATTAGGCCTATACTCATTAGCCAACTCGATGCAGTACACCGGGGACTGGGCAGGTCTGTTTGCTGGGATCGTGATCATTATGGTGCCGACGATCATTCTCTACATTTTCCTCTCGGAGAAGATGATTGCGGGTATCACCATGGGCGCATCAAAATAGACATTAACTGCTTGATCATCCATACTGCTGGTCCTTTGGGTATTTGAGACTTGAAGGATCAGCAGTGTTTGAATGTCCATAGAAGTCGCAGTTGGACCATCTGTCATTTTCTGAACAGTAAATCCATGTGGGTGTGATCTGGTAATCCAGGTCACAAGCTTGATGCACTGAAAACATAAACATGAAAGGAACAAAGGGATAAACATGCAAAACAAAGGTGAAAATACGCTGCGGGAAATCTTAAGCCAACCAGCAGTTTGGGCAGATACGTTAAAAGTCTTTGACGCAAACCGGGAATCATTGATGGCGTTTTGGGAAGAAGGGCAATTTGACCAGGTCATTTTCACCGGCTGTGGTTCAACCTTCTATCTTTCACAATCGGCAGCGGTCATTTTTCAAAAATTGACCGGGTTCACTTCTATTGCTCTGCCAGGATCGGAACTGTTCCTGTTCAATGATCTCTATCTTGACCCCGGGAAACGAACCCTGCTGGTGGCTGTATCCCGTTCGGGGGAGACGACGGAAACTGTGCGAGCGATGCAGATCTTTAAGGCAGGTGGGTTTGGTAAAACCATGACGATCACCACAGTGCCTGGCAGCAGCGTAACAAAGTTTGCAGATTTTACGCTTATCGCTGAAGCCGCACAAGAAGTTAGCATTGCTCAAACGCGATCCTTTGCCAGTATGCTGTTATTGGCAGAAGCCATGGCCGCGCAGATTGGCGGTATGGATACTACCGAAGTGTTTGCATCCTTTCCTGATAAAGTGGCAGCGTTATTTGACCGTTATCAGACCCTCGCCCAATCCATTGGCGAAGATCATTCACTTGTCAAGTTCTTCTTCCTCGGTTCCGCCTTTAATTTTGGTGTGGCCAGCGAAGCTATGCTAAAGATGAAAGAGATGTCTCTTTCAAACTCTGAAGCTTTTCATATCCTTGAATTTCGCCATGGACCAAAATCAATGGTTGATGAAAACAGCCTGGTGATTGGTTTATTGACCGAATCGGCTGCACATCAGGAAATGCCTGTCCTGCAGGAAATGGCTGGGCTGGGCGGCAAGGTTCTAACTGTCGCAGAACAAAGTAATGAAACACTGGCTTCGATCGGTGAGGTGGTTGAAATCTGTTCGGGAGTGAGCGAACCGCTGCGTGCGCTGTTGTTTTTACCGGTTTTACAATTGATCGCTTTTTACCGGGCGATCTCAAATGGGCAGGATCCGGATAATCCTCACAATTTGGACGCGGTTGTCCACATTCCTTCAGCCTGAATGGGGATGGAGAATCCATAGGATCCGGTCCTGTCCGCATTAGACCTGAAGCCGAACCCCTCTGAGGAAGAAGGCAAACACATGAACCAAATTCCTTTTTCGCGTCAATCCAATTGCCGCATAACGGATGCAATTCGTTATTGCGGATTGCAGACAATTGTCCTTGAGAATGAAATGCTTCGGGTTGTCGTCTTTCCAGAAAAAGGCGGCGAAATTTACAGCATTCAATACAAACCCAGGGACATTGATCCTCTGCTGCATTTTCGTTCACTACAAACACCAAGACCTTTTCCAGCAACCATCCCCCTCAAGGATGGTTCTTTTACGGATTATTATGATGGAGGGTGGCAGGTGATGTTTCCCAGCGGCGGGGGTCCAAACGCTGCTTTTGGCATGGAGATAGGTCGGCATGGGGAGGCTGCATTGCTGTCCTGGTCCTGGCAAATCTTACGTGATGATCCTGAAGAGGTGATGATTCGTTTTTGGGCGCAAATGGTCAGAACGCCGTTCTTGTATGAGAGAGAGATGCGCCTGGCTGCCGGGGAAAGCAAATTTCACCTGACAGAGAAAATCACCAATCAGGGTGGAGTGCCGTTGCCCTTTATGTGGGGACATCATCCAGCGTTTGGTGCGCCTTTTTTGGATGGGTCCTGTGTGCTGGATGTTCCTGCAGGAATGATTGAATCTATCAAGCAAGAAATTGTTGAATCACGGGTCCCGGCGGGCACGAGCCATGCCTGGCCAATGGTCCCTGACAAGGAAAATCAACCTCTTGATTTGAGATCCATCCCGGCAAACGGGGGACATACCTCCGATATGTTTTTCCTCAGCGGATTGGAGGATGGCTGGTATGCCCTGACCAATCGGCAGCGCGGATTGGGGTTTGCGCTCACCTGGGATCTGGATGTATTCCCTGTTCTGTGGGTGTGGCAGGAATTTGGGGGCACCAAAGGCCATCCCTGGTACGCCAACACCTACGCTTTGGGATTGGAGACCTGCACCCATTACGCGCTTGAAGGGGCAAATGGGCTGGAAGGCGTGATCGAGTCTGGGGAAGCAAGGCTCCTAGAGCCAGGCGAGTCGTTGAGCGTTATGCTGAGTGCTGTGCTTTACGAAACTGGTGGGGCTGAAGGGGTTGCGCACGTCTCCAGGACGGGTAAAGTGACCTTGCGGTAGTGGCGTAAATAACTTAAAAAAAGACCGCCGTCAAGTGATCAGGTTTTGGCAGCGGTTTTTGATTCTCTAAATATTCTATTGTGTGAAACTATCCAGCAAGTTTGGGTGCTGATTTCATTTTTGGCAGCATGAAGATGAAAGGCAAACCCAAAGCCATCAATCCTGCGCTGACCAAAAATGTGGTTTGAAAATTCGTGAAATCTGCCAGTGCGCCGACCAGCAGCACAGAAATAGCATTAATGATGAAGCTGATAGCCATATAGACCCCGTTGGCAAAGGATTTGTTTTCAGGTGAATTTTCCATCACGACTGCCAGAAAGATCGGAACTGAGGCAATTGCAAAGAATCCGATCAAAATCAGGACAGGAATTTGCCAGAAACCCTTGGCGTTCAGGAACAAAGGGATTAGGAACGGCACTGTGATGTAGGAGATGAGCAGCATGATGCGCCTGCCGAAGCGGTCTGAAAGCCAGCCAGCGAGGAGTGCACCGATCATACCTGCCACCTGCAAGATTGTGAGGGATGCCCCGGCTATCCACAGGGCAGAGCCCTGGGTGGTCATGTAAGTTGGCAGATAGGTTGTCAGCGCGGCATGGGCTAAAGCACGGGCGAATACTAAAATGGAGACCGGGATCATCACCCGGCGAATTTTTCCAAAAGCAGTCTTCCAGTTGGTGAAGTTTTGTTTTTCAACCGGCAGGGTGGAAACGTCTTGCAGTTTGTAATAGAGAAAGATCGAAGTCATAAATCCGCCGATCATCAACCACGGCACCTGCCCCGGCGTTAGATATTCAATGGCAGTGACAATGATGAGCGGTCCTAAAGACCTGCCTAATTCACCGCCAACCATCCAGTAACTCATGCTCCTGCCCAGTTTGTCGCCGGCAAAACTGCTGCCAATCACAGGGCTGACCGCGTGCAGGGCTGCAGAACTTATCCCAGCAAGCAGAAGCAAAACCATTAGCAAGCCATACCCCGGTGCGATGGCAAGCAAACTCATCGCCACGCCCGTAACAGCAGGCGCCAGGACGGTCAGGATTTTCAAGTTCTTATTATCAGCAATGTGCCCAATGATCGGTTGAAATAAAGATGGAATTTGGAGAAAGACTGAAAGTGAACCTGCTGTGGTATTTGAGAAGCCAAATTTAGAAATCAGCACTGGCAGTAGGGCGGGTAAAAAGGCTGTATACGTATCATGAACGCCGTGGGCACTGGCAATGAGGGCAACTTTACCCCCTTGAAAGGTTTCTTCTTCGTTGACAGTTTCGATGGCCATGCTTTTCCTTGTTTCGTTGTCTGGAGATGTCACAAAGACCATTTTACCACTCTTAGAAGGGATGATAACCACTGTTGATGATTTCCGGTTGGGAAAAGCGAAATACACGTAAACAGGCTATTTGCATAAATATCCTATTGATCGAACACTGCGTTTTCATAGCGCTGCATTGCTTTGGCATGGCTTGGTATAATCCTAAAAGGTAACCATCTGTTATGAGGTTATTGGGAGTGGAGGCGTGTATTGAAGTTTTTGTTTGGCGTATATTCTTTTTAAGGGACATTTACTGCTGTTTCGTATATCATATAAAATCAGAATTCCATAAAGGAGGAGTCAATGGCAAATGAAGGTGAGATCATAAAATATTTCCCGAACCAGGAACGCTATGAAACAATGACCTTTCGGCGATGCGGTCGAAGCGGGTTGCAGCTGCCGCTGGTGTCTTTAGGTTTATGGCACAATTTTGGTGGGTATTCAGCCTTTGAAAACAGCCGCCAAATGCTGCGGACGGCTTTTGATCTGGGGATCACACATTTTGACCTCGCAAACAATTACGGTCCGCCACCCGGATCGGCTGAGGAAAACTTTGGCAGAATTTTCGAGCAAGATTTCAAACCTTACAGGGATGAATTGATCCTTTCCACCAAGGCGGGCTATTACATGTGGCAGGGGCCGTATGGCGAATGGGGCTCAAGAAAGTATTTGATCGCCAGCCTGGATCAGAGTCTCAAACGGATGGGATTGGATTATGTGGATATCTTCTATTCTCATCGTTATGATCCCAATACGCCGTTGGAAGAGACTATGCAGGCGCTTGACCAGGTTGTTCGTCAGGGAAAGGCGTTGTATGTTGGGATTTCCTCATACGGACCCGAGAAAACGCGCGAAGCTGTTCAGATTCTGAATGATCTTGGCACACCCTGTCTGATCCACCAATCCTCATATTCGATGTTGAATCGCTGGGTAGAAGATGAATTGCTGGATGTGCTTGAAGATACCGGGATTGGTTTAATTGCATTTTCGCCCCTGGCTCAGGGCATGCTTTCTGATAAATACCTGGATGGAATCCCGGAGGATTCACGAATTAAGAGGGGCGGCGCGCTCGATGAGTCGCAGTTGACAGAAGATAATATTCGCCGAATAAAAGCCTTGAATGAAATCGCCAAGCGGCGCAATCAAACGCTCGCCCAGATGGCGCTGGCGTGGGTGCTGCGTGACGAGAGAGTCGTCAGCGTCCTGGTCGGGGCAAGCAAACCGGAGCAGGTGGTTGAGAATGTCGAAGCGCTCAATAACCTCGCTTTTTCAGCTGAGGAACTGGCGGAGATCGAGCAATACGCCAGGGAAGGCGGAATTAATATTTGGTCAGATTCAAGTGATCACGGATAAACTGATTTGAGTTTTAGAATAGTGGAGAGGGATCAGTCCATTTCGCTGCGATAGGGAGGGTCTGCCCCTTCCCGGGTGCAGTTAATTGCCGCTGCCCGGTTGGCAAAGCGCAAGCACGCAGTTATGGTGTCCTGGGTGAGTGCTGCCAGGGCGGCAGCATTGACCAGAAAGCCGCCTTCATAGAGATAGGTTAGCAGCGCAGAAAAAAAGGTGTCTCCAGCGCCAACAGTATCTCGTACAGCTACCTTTTCCACCGGCACAAAGACTTGTTCGCCGCTGGCTGTGAATGCTGTTGCGCCAGAGGCGCCCTGTGTGAGGATCACAAGACTGACACCCATTTCGAACCAGGAAGGCATCAGATCTGTGATTGGTTTGCCAGGATAAAGAAGCTCCAGGTCCACCTCGCTTAACCTCAGGATATCAACGAATTTCAACCATCCTTCAAACCGCGCACGATACGCGTCCCAATCTGAGATGACGAGGGGACGGACATTGGGGTCCAGAGTGATGACCCTTTGCTGGCTTTCCCGTCTCATCAAAGTCTCAAGTGCGCTTGCCCCAGGCTCAAGGACAAGGGAAATTGACCCAAAATGGAGGACAGAGACCTCATTCTCCAGCCTTTGGGGCAGGTCGGCTGGTGTCATTGATCGGTCAACAGCCCCTGCTGCATAAAAGGCATATTGTGGTTCGTGAGCGCCTTCTGAAAGACTGACGAAAGCCAGCGTTGTTTGCCCTTGAATTTGTGGACAGTATCGTAAATCAACATTGTTATCGGTCAGGTGTTTTGCAAGGAGGTTGCCAAAGAGATCGGTTGAGAGGCGCGAGAGGAAGCAGACCGGCACACCCATACGACCAAGCCCAACGGCGATATTCATAATCGAACCGCCCGGGCAAGCTTTGAAAGTTTTTTCTTCGGGAGTAGGTATAAAATCAATCAGGGCTTCACCACAGCAGACAATCATCCTGCACCTCCAGTCGTGACCTGTCTCCTAACCATTGTAAATCAGATTTAGCACTTAAGAGGATATTGTCAGACCTGGCTGGTAATGTGAGAGGTCATTTGTCAGGTTAAAACATTAACAATGACGGATAAATTGGTGATAAACTCAATGTGTCACCAGCGCTTGAAAAGTTCTGCGCGCCTGAGGAAGTCTCAGCAGGCCAGGTATGGCGATAAATTATCCAACATTACTACCCTTTTCGGCGCCTGTGCAAATGTAACGATCAAGTTGAGAAAAACGTCAAATTATATCCTATAAATAAGATTACTAAAGTTAAGATTGATGCAATAATTGAAAATTCCTGAATAGTTCCAATCTGGTTTCCTAAGCCGGGTATAGTTAACTAAATGATGATGAATTGACGACCATAACAAACTGCAGAGGAAAAAATGACCCCAAAATATACACAATATCGCAAAGGTGCGATGCCAGAAAAAACAGAAAATGTCTTGTGGCCGCTTTATGGCGCAGGGTTGGAGAATCTCGGCAAAGAGGATCAACCCATTAGCGTAGCAATGCCGGAGTTTGGTCCGGATGAATTGCTGGTGCGCCATGACGCCTGTGGGCTGTGTTTTTCGGACATTAAAGTGATTCGGCAGGGCGAAGCGCACCCAAGAATCTATCGCAATATGCAGGAAGATCCCGTCGTCCTGGGACATGAGGTCTCTCTTACGGTAGTCGGCGTTGGAGAGAATTTGCGTGGTCAATATTCCCCTGGCGATCGCTTTATTTTACAGGCAGATATTTTTGTAAATGGTGTGGGTTACGCCTATGGATATGAGATCCAGGGCGGTCTATCCCAATACACCGTGATTGATCAGAGGGTCTTGAACGGCGATCATGGCAATTATCTGATCCCGATCCGCCCTGAGACTGGCTATGCCGAATCTGCCCTGGTTGAACCCTGGGCATGTGTGATTGCCGCTTATTACTTGCAGTATCGCAATCAATTGAAAGATAGGGGCATCGCCTGGTTCATTGGTCCGGATGAGGGTGAATATTCACTGACAAATGGATTCGATCAAGAATCACATCCGGCTAAAATTTATCTGACAAATATGACAGGATCATTTGGCAGCTGGCTGCGCAAACAGGCAGACATGTTGGGCATCCCTGTCGTAGAGGTGGCTGAAATTGTCGCTGTGGAGGGCGAGGCAAGTCTCGAAAACCAGGTAGATGATATCGTTTTACTTTCGCCAACAGTTGAACTGGTGGAAACTGTCAGCCCGTACCTGGCTTATCATGGCGTGCTGGCTATTTCTGCTTGCCAAGCTTTTACACGCAAAGCAAAGATTGATATTGGTCGGGTGCACTATAACCGCTGGTTATACCTGGGCGGACAAACCGGTGATCTGGATCAGATTTACGCGCAAGCACCGCAGCGAACGGAATTGAAAAAGGGTGGGCGGTCGTTGTTTGTTGGTGCAGGCGGGCCGATGGGCCGCATGCATGTGCAGCATGCAATTGAATCCAAGGATCATCCGGGCTTGATTGTTTGTTCTGATGCCAGCGATCTGCGTTTGAAGGATTTAGATGAGACCTTTGCCGAGGAAGCCAGGGCTAAGGGGATTGAATGGCTGTGTGTCAATCCAATGAATAAGGAAGACTATGAAAAGGTGATGCAGCCCTTCCAGGCTGAGGGATTTGATGACATCATCATGCTGGTCCCAATTTCTGCTGTGATTGCGGACTCTGCTCCCTGGCTGGCAAAAGACGGCGTGATGAATATATTTGCAGGTGTGGCGCGCGGAACGACGGCGGAACTGGATCTGAATACACTGACGAACCGGAATGCTCGTGTGATCGGCCACTCTGCTTCGCAAATTGAAGATATGCTCACCATGCTGAACAAGGTGGAAGAGGGTGAACTTTCGACCAATCGATCTGTTGCTGCCGTGGGTTCGCTTGCTGCAGCCAAAGATGGCATGAAAGCATTGATCGATGCCGTCTATCCTGGGAAGGTTGTAATTTTCCCAAATATCAAACCGCTGCCATTGACAAGCGTGTTGGATTTGGGTGAAATTCTGCCAGAAGTGGCAGCCAAGCTCAAGGATGGACGAATCTGGACAAAAGAGGCTGAGGAAGCCTTTCTCGAAGCGATGTTAGAGGATTGATTTGATGGAAAACCCTCAATGCTTAGCAGGCAAAACTGCCATCATCACAGGCGGTGCACAGGGCCTTGGAAAGGCAATCTCTACCCGTTTGGCTAAAGAAGGCTGCAACGTCGTGGTTGCAGATATTAACGAGCAGGGTGTATCCGATACAGCATCAGAAATTCAAGCGCAATTTCAGGTGAACACCCTGGGGGTGGTGACGGACGTTACCAAAGAGGATGATGTCATCAAACTGATCGACCAAACTGTTGAACGGTTTGGCTCACTGGATATCTTCGTTAGCAACGCTGGTATTCTGACGGCACATGCGGTGGATGAATTTCCAGCTGAGCAGTGGTTGAGAGTTATCGAGGTTAACTTGTTCGGTTACTTTTTGTGTGCAAAGCACGCAGCGCGCGTGATGAAGCGCCAACGTTCCGGTGTCATCCTTCAGATCAATTCGAAATCGGGCAAGAAAGGCAGTTACAAAAATTCTGCTTACGCTGCCTCCAAATTCGGCGGGATTGGGCTGACCCAGTCGATCGCTCTGGAACTGGCTGAATATGGTGTTCGGGTTAATGCAATCTGCCCGGGCAACATGCTCGATTCACCGCTGTGGGTAGAGTCCTTGTTTGAGCAGTATGCACGAACACGCAACATGACAGTTGAGGAAGTGAGACAGTATTATATCGACCAGGTGCCCTTGAAACGGGGCTGCACATATGAGGATGTGTGCAACATGGTCGTTTTCCTGGCTTCAGACCAGGCAAGTTACATGACCGGCCAGGCGATCAACATCACTGGCGGGCAAGAAATGCGATAAACAATTAAAAACGGAGAAAAATTGATGACAGATTCAAATATTCACACCATTGAACAGGTGAGTGCACTGATCGAAGAGCAGTCACTGACCAAAGAACAGCTGATGACCTATCTACGGCAGATGATGGAAATCAGGGCATTGGAAAACAATATTGCAAATTTGTTGAGCAAGGCTTTATTGCAAGGTGCTTCACATCTTTATGCCGGTCAGGAAGCAGTTGCAGTCGGTGCGGTGGGTGCATTGAGGGATAATGACCTCATCACCAGCACGCACCGCGGTCATGGTCATTGTCATGCGCATGGTGATACGGCTGCCGAGACTGATGCTGAAAAGCAGATGCACTATAACAAGATGATGGCAGAGGTTTTGGGTAAATCTGGAGGATATTGCAAGGGTAAAGGCGGTTCGATGCACATCGCTGATGTTGCCCATGGCAATTTGGGCGCCACAGGGATTGTCGGGGGCAATATCCCTGTTGCAGTTGGATCAGCGCTTGCGCAAAAATTACAAAAAACTGATTCCGTTGTCGTTTGCTTTTTTGGTGACGGCGCGACCAACACAGGTAATTTCCATGAAGCGCTAAATTTAGCCTCATTGTGGGATCTCCCAGTTGTTTTTATCGTTGAGAATAATTTGTATGCTATGTCTGTCCCATGGAAAAAAGCCAGCAAATTACGTCATGCTGCCGATCGTGCCAGTGCCTATGGTATCCCGGGTGTGACGGTTGATGGTATGAATGTGCTGACTGTTCGAAAGGCAGTCTCCGAGGCTGTGGAACGTGCTCGTGCAGGCAAGGGACCAACACTGGTTGAATGCCAGACTTATCGCTACTTTGGCCATTCGCACTCTGATCCACGGGCTTATCGAACACGTGAAGAAGAAAGTGAATACAGGGATAAAGACCCTATCAAACAATTGCAGCGGGATATGTCCACAGTAGGTTTGTTGACAGACGAGGAAATTGAAGCACTGGACAACTTTGTTCAGGCTAAGTTGGATGAGGCAATGGCTTATAGCGAGAATTCACCAGCACCCGACCCAAAGGAACTCGAAACGGATGTGTTCGCTCCTCCCAAAACGACTCAGGAAGATGTGCTGAGAGAACGTCAGCTGAGAGAAAAGATTCGGACAGCGTCCGATATACGGGAACTCAGTTATGCCCAGGCACTGGCAGAAGCAATGCGTGAAGAAATGCTTCGTGACGAACATGTGTTTATCATGGGCGAAGATGTGGGGCTTTACGGGGGCGCCTATGGTGCGACCCGGGGCTTGTTTGAGGAGTTTGGCGGGGATCGTGTGATTGATACACCAATCTCTGAAGCGACGATTGGCGGGGCGGCGGTTGGCGCGGCAATGTCGGGGATGCGGCCAATTGCCGAAATCATGTATGTGGATTTCACACCGTTGGCGATGGATCAAATTGCCAACCAGGGCGCCAAGAACCGGTATATGTTTGGCGGGAAAACCTCGGTGCCAATGGTGGTTCGAACAGAAGGCGGCGCCGGACGCGCCATTGCAGCCCACCACTCGCAGAGTCTCGAAAGCCTCTGGACTCATTTCCCGGGAATTTATGTGGTGATGCCCTCCACGCCTTATGATGCCAAGGGTTTGCTAAAAACTGCAATCCGGGATGACAACCCGGTAATGTTCATTGAGCATAAAATGCTATACAAAGAAAAGGGACCTGTTCCAGAAGAGGATTACCTCATTCCCTTTGGTGTGGCGGACGTCAAGCGCACAGGAACGGATCTGACGATTGTGACCTATTCCAGAATGGTATTGCGCTCATTAGAAGCAGCAGAGATCCTGGCAAATGAGGGCATTGATGTTGAGGTGATTGACCTGCGCACGCTCAATCCGCTGGATATGGATACGATTGTGGCGTCCATTCAAAAGACGGGACGGTTTGTGGGTGTGACCGAATCCTATGAGAACACCAGCTTTATCAATGAGGTGATGGCGAGGGTGAACGAGACTGTCTTCGACTGGCTGGATGCCCCCATGGTGAGAGTGGCAGCGGCGAATGTTCCGGTTCCACGGGCAGAGGTTCTGGAAGATCAGGCAATTCCGAATGTGCAAAGGATCGTTGCGGCTTGCAGAAAGGTAATGAGCTGATGAGCGAAGATTTATTCATTCCAAAACTTGGTCAAACTGTCGAAGAGGTGGTCCTGATCGGTTGGCTGGTTGAGGATGGCACAAAGGTCGAATTTGGGGATCCTGTCCTTGAAGTGGAGACCGACAAAGCCATTTTCAATGTTGAAGCCAATGCCAAGGGTTATATCCATTTTGGACCCCATCAAATGGGTGAAACGTTACCAGTGCTGACAGTTGTAGCGACCATTGGAAAAAAGGATGAGGAGTTTTCTCCCAGCGATCAACAGGCTGAATCTGAACCTAAAGAGACCTCTCAGGAAACGCCAAAAGAAAGCGCTCAGACTGCCGCTGGGGTGGAAACCCATGAGGCAGTTGTGCCGGAAGGTTCGGGGACGCGTGATAAGATCTTTGCTTCACCACGGGCAAAGAAGCTGGCAAGTGAGAAGGGGGTCGACCTTTCCAGGGTCAGCCCAACCGGTGGGGAAGGAACCCGTGTGGTCGAACAGGATGTGCGGGAATTTTTGGGTCAGAAACCCAACGCCACACCGATTGCGCTTCAACTCGCGCAGGAAGTCGGCTTGGACCTCGAGACGATTGTCGGAAGCGGGGCAAAAGGTGTCATCAGCCGCAGCGATGTCGAACGGGCAATCAGGGAAAGGCTCTCCGGGGCATCGCAGGTCAGCCAGGTTACAGCGCCGAAGGCAAACTATGCTGAAACTAAAGTGACAGCGCGGCAGCCGCTGCGCAGTATTCGCAAACTAATTTTTGATCGCATGGCTGCCAGTGACATGCAGACCGCCCGGGTAACACTGGTTACGGAAGTGGATGCGACAGAACTGGTTACGTTGAGAGAGCGGCTCAAAGCTGAAAAGAGCGAATCCTGGGGATTTGCCCCGGGTTATAACGATTTGCTCGCAATGATTGTGGCACACAGTTTGAAAGAATTCCCATTCATGAATGCACGTGTGAGTGAAGATGGTGCCGCGATCGAACAACTTGGTCCTGTTAACCTTGGGATGGCGATGGATACGGACCGGGGTTTGGTGGTGCCAGTGATCAAAAGTGCAGACCAGATGGATTTGCAATCCTTGGGATTGCGATTTCGAGAGTTGGTGAATCAGGTCCAGTCCGGCAAAATCTTACCCGAGGATCTGACCGGCGGCACTTTTACCATGACGAATTTGGGTCAATTTGATGTGGATGCCTTTACGCCTGTGATTAACCTTCCTGAAGCCGGTATTTTGGGGGTGGGCAGGATTCATGACAAGGCTGTGGCCTATCAGGGTGAGGTGAAAATCCGTAAAATGATGACACTCAGCCTGGTCTTTGACCACCGCATCATTGACGGGGCACCTGCCGCTCGCTTCTTGCAGCGTGTGAAGGAATATGTTGAATATCCCATCATGATCTTTATGTAAGCCGAAAGTTATCGATATGGTGTCAAACGCCTCCAGTTGGAGGCGTTTTTGGTTGTTTGCAGCTTGGTATAAATTGATCAAGCAACCGAGATTATTTTCTCCATCTTAATTGAATGTTCAATCGCGATGGAGGAGCAAGGGTCAACGAGAGGGGGCTGGTTACCCAGAATTTTAATCGTTGATTATTAAAATGTTAATCATTTCTTGACATTTGTTTTAGAATTTGATAAGATAGTGGTACGGACAACCAGACAGGCGAACCAGCAAGACGATTAGAGCGATTATGGAAAAGAAACCGGTGATCGGATTGGACGACATAGCGGCTGTACATAACAGCCCGGGATCCCTCTATCACAGCCTTGGGCACATCATCCGTGCCAAGATCGAAGCTGGTGAGTGGGAAATTGGACAAAAAATACCGGCTGAACGTGAAATGATGGAAATTTTCAGCATCAGCAGGGCAACCGTCCGACAGGGAATCGATAATCTGGTAAAAGAGGGGATACTCTATCGGGTCCAGGGCAAAGGCACATTTGTATCACCGCCAAAAATTGAACATGGTGTGCTCCGCATCCTGGATTTTTGTGATCTTGTGGATCAGACGGGCTTGAAATCGAGCAGCCAGATGATTGCTAAGCAGGAAATTATTCCGCCGTTAAACGTTCAAAACACCTTACGCCTGGGAAAGGGTGAGAAGGTCTTGTGGATCCGCCGGTTGATCCTGGTCAATAATATCCAGGTGATGATCGAAAGCTCCTATCTGCCAACAAATCAATTTCCTGAAATGGAGGATCAATACAGGGGCGTCAATGCACCTCACGTGCACGTTTTCAAGCATTATGGCAAAAAAATATTCCGTGTGAAAGAGATGTTTGAACCAGTTGTCCTCGAGGGCGCAGAGGCGAAGATTTTAGGAACCGAGGGGGGATATCCTGCCCTGTGGGTTGAGATCAGTGCTTTTGATGAAAATGACAGTCCTTTTGAATTCCTAACCGCCCTCATTCGTGGCGATCGAGTGCGAACGTATTATGAGATGGTTGTGGATAGATGTTGATGGAAATCATTAATCTGTTAAGAGACAGTAAAGGAGTAAAAGGAATAACATGAATAAGCCTAAAGTTGGATTTGTTGTTTATGGCGTTCATAAGGATGGTCTTTTGGATCCGATGGGGGAACCATTCATCGATGACGAGCTAATTGCGATTGCCAAGGAAAAGTTGCGGGATTCGGGACTTGAACTTATAGAGTATGAGCTGATTATCGCGACCAAAGAGGAAGCCAAAGCATGTTTTGCTAAGTTCAAGGGGATGCCGGATGTGGGGTCCGTTGTGCTCTTTTCGGGCACCTGGGTTTGGGCAGCGCATCTTCTAGCAGCTGTGAGAGATTACACACTCAGCGGCAAAGAAGTTGTTTTGTGGACTCATCCTGGATCACAAGGATGGCGCCCAGTGGGTGGTTTAGTGATGCATGGCGCCCTCAACGAGGTTGATATCCGACATCGGTTTGTGTATGGCAGCACAGAAGATGAACGGGCTATTCAACAAATTGTGTCCTATGTCAGAGCCGCACATGAAAAAGCGCGCTTGAACATGAGTACGATGGGTGCTTTAGGAGGACGGGGGATGGGACAGTCCTGTGGCGTAGCAGACCCGTCCCAGTGGATGAAGCATTTCGGCATTGATATTGATTCACGCGACACAACTGAGTTGATTTCGCTTGCGAAAAAAGTAACAGATGGTGAAGTTACCCAGGCGCGTAAAGAAATTCAAACCTATTTTGCTGAGCCTATTCCAGAAGGTGAAGTGGCTGATCGCTCGATCCGGCTTTACATTGCTGTCAAGAAGCTGGTTGAGAAGGAAAACTGGGAATTCTATACGATCCAGTCCTTCCCGGGCTTGGCAGACGATTACAGCGCAACCTGCCTGGCGCAGAGCATGATGCTGGAAAATGGCTTTGGCACCTCCACATTGAGCGATTTCAATACAGCGTTGACCGTTAAACTGATCACCGACATGAGTGATGAGCGGGTCTATTATGGTGATCTGCAGCACATTGACCTTGAGGCAAAAGAAGTCAAGATCATTGGCGACGGCACCTGTCCGCCGTCGTTGGCGTGCGCTGTTGGACCGGCAAAATTTGCCGAACACGGTATTCCCACCGAGGGTGAGGCTGGGGGTTTATCGATCAGCCTGGTGTGCAAAGCGGGCGAAGGTGTGCTTGCCAGATTAGGCAGGCGCGGCGGTAAATTCGAATTGGCGATTGCCCGGTGCTCGATTTTTGAACCCTCTGCTGAAGAAATTGAAACCAGGCGGCATGAATGCAACATCCCGTTTTGGCCGCATGCGTTTGTAACGGTGCACGCTGATATGCAGGATTTTGTTCAAGCGTGGAATAACGAATATGCGGTGCTCGGTTATGGTGAGCATTTGTATGATGACCTGATCGCTTTTTGTGAGATGACCGGCATTGAACCGATTGCGCTCTAAATTATGTTTGCTTGGGATTGGAAGCGTTTGAGATGACTGAGCCGAATACATACTCAAAAGATCAAATCACACAGCGGGTTGGTCATATGGACCAGATAGCCGGCATTGCCACCTTTGAAGCGACTGATGGTTTGGCAAAGGGCTGCCGTGTCGTCCAGGTTTGGACTGGGAGCGGCTTGTCCTTCTCAATATTGCCCGACCGTGCAATGGAAATTGCGGATGGGCGTTACAGGGGTCTCTCACTGGATTGGCACGCTCCTGTTGGTAAGGTGCATCCGGCGTTTTATGAGCCGGAAGGTTTGGGCTGGCTGCGGTCTTATGGGGGCGGCTTGCTCGTTACAGGTGGATTGGACCAATTTGGTGATCCAAACGAGGATGAAGGTGAATCCCTGGGGCTGCACGGTCGGCTCAGTAATCTCCCGGCACACAATCTTTCCACCCAATCGAGTTGGGTCGAAGGTCGTTATCAATTGGAAGTTAGCGGTCAGATTCGCCAGGCTCGCATGTTTGGGGAAAATCTCGTGCTCACCCGGAAAATTGTGACCTGGATGGGATCTAATACCATCCAAATTCGGGATGAAGTGGAAAACCAGGGGTTTGAACCTCATCCGCTGATGATCCTTTATCATCATAACCTGGGTTATCCATTGCTGAGCGAACACTCGCAGTTAATGATCGACGCTGAAAAAACAACGCCATTGGATGCCGTTTCTGAAGCAGGGATGACCGAATGGATGAAGTTCCAGCCGCCAACAGTGGGTTTCCGTGAGCAGAATTTTTTGCACATCCTGAGGCCTGATGCCAATGGCCAGGCAAAAGTGGATCTGGTCAACCCGCACATAGGATTGACATTGCGTTGGACCTATCCAGTTGACCAGCTTACTTACCTGTATGAATGGAAGATGATGGGGCAGGGTCAGTATGTGGTGGGGATCGAACCGGCTAACTGCATGGGTATGGCTGGGCGCAGTTCCGCCCGAGAGAATCAATCCCTGCCATATTTAGCACCGGGAGAGACCCAAAAGTTTGAGATTGATTTAACTGTTCTTGATAATCAGGCATGAGATGATAACCAGGATTAGGGTTGATCATCAAATTGCTTGAAAGTGTTAACAAATATTGACAGGCGTGTAGATTAATGATAGATTGTGATCATAAGTGCTCAATTAGCAGTGGAAGCGATGTCAATGTCTATGTCTATGACAATGAGAGATAATGACACACTCCTGAAGGTCCAACGTCAGGCTCAGATCCGCAAAATGGTGGAAGAGCGCGGGCAGGTGACAGTTACCGAGCTGAGTCCTATCTTCAACGTGAGTGAAGCAACCATCAGGCGAGATTTGGAAGAATGCTCTGAGCGTGGGTGGTTAAGAAGGACTCATGGTGGGGCAGTGAAAATCGAGCGCGCAGTAAATGAACTTCCTATTGGTGAACGCATTAGCCGGTCAGCTGAAGCAAAAATGCGGATCGGCAAAAGAGCAGCAGAAATGATCACAGATGGTCAAACTATCTTTTTGGGCAGCGGGACAACCGTTTTGGAAGTTGCCCGGCATTTACCAATAGATATCTCCCTGACAGTTATTACTAATTCCGTCCTGCTGATTGATGAATTGATCCAACGTCCGCAAATTGACATCATTGTGATCGGGGGCATGCTCAGACGTTCTGAACTATCCATGGTGGGACATGTTGCCAACCAGGCAGTGCAGGAATTCCGCGCTGACAAGGTCTTTATGGGAATCCACGCGATTGATCTGACGCATGGGTTTACCAACGCCTATATTCCTGAGGCAGTGGTTGATCGGGAGATATTAAAAATTGCTCCTCAGATCGTGATTTTGGCAGATCATACCAAGTTTTCAAAAGTCAGCACAGTGTTTGTCACTTCCGCCAGTTCGGTGGACATGATCATTACTGACACTGAAACCCCTGATGACGTTGTGGAGGGTTTCGAGGAGGTGATGATCCAGGTGCTAAGAGTTTAAGTGGTGGTTGAGAAATTAGAGAATGGAAAGGCAAGGATGGCAAAAGAATTGTTGCTAAGAGAATTCAATCCAAAGTCACATCTTGTTACCAAGGCGACTGAAGTGTTAAAACCTCGCTTCCCGTTAATTGATGCACACAATCACCTTGCAGAGCCATTTGGTGGGGGATGGGATAAAAAGCCCCTCGATCAGCTGCTGGATGTGCTGGATCAGGTTGATGTCCGGCATTATGTTGATCTTGACGGCGGTTGGGGCGAGGATGTCTTTTATACACATCTCAGGAAATTTAAGCAGCCTGCACCAGATCGTTTCAGCGTATTTTGTGGTATCGATTGGACAAAGTGGCCAGAAATGGGGGATGATTTTCCGGGTTGGGTGGCAAAGAAACTGGTTGAGTATAAAAAGGATGGCGCAGATGGACTGAAGGTTTGGAAGAATTTTGGCCTTCACCAAAAAGACCATCTTGGCAACCTGGTTGATGTGGACGATCCACGGCTTTCTGAGGTATGGGAGCAGGCTGGCGAATTGGGCTTGCCCGTTTTGATCCATGCGGCAGATCCCGTCGCCTTTTTTGATCCGGTCGATGAGCGAAATGAACGGTGGGAAGAACTGCAGAAGCATCCAGATTGGATGTTTACCTCACCGCCATTCCCTTCCTTTGATCATATTCTTGAGGGGCTTGCCCATCTCGTTGAAGCCCATCCCAGGACGACCTTTATTGGTGCCCATGTGGGGTGCTATGCGGAGAACCTTGCCTGGGTAGGCGATCTTTTGGATCGATCCCCGAATTTCTATGTCGATTTTGCGGCAAGAATTCCTGAGATTGGCAGGCAGCCTTTCACTGCTCGCAAGTTCTTCTTGGATTATTCGGATAGGATCGTGTTTGGTCTGGATATGGGGCCGCATCTTGGCGCTTATCGAGTGTATTTCCGCTTCCTGGAAACCGATGATGAATATTTTAATTACAACCCTGACCCTGATGCCGCCCCAGACTCGGGTCGCTGGATGATTTACGGGTTGAATTTGCCAGATGAGGTGCTTAAAAATGTGTATCATCGCAATGCGGAAAGGGTGTTGGGAATTCAAATTAAGAAGTGATTTATTTTGGAAACGCGGATGGCAGCGATAAACGAAAACTACACGCTCATCAGACGAAAAAGCCATCCAACTATTCAAAGCAGGTTAAGGAGGTGCAGCGTAAAGAAAATTAATTGGGTTTGGTCATTGATAAATATTTATAAAAAGGAGAAAAAATGAAAAAGACTATTTTAAGTGTAAGTGCTTTATTTATCGTTCTGGCAATGGTCCTGAGCGCTTGCGGTGGAACAACCGCAGAAGAACCAGCTGAGTCCGGGGATAAGACCACCCTGAGGATTTGGACCCATCAAAACACAGCGTTTCTGAACGGATACACTGCGCTGGCTGATAAATATATGGATCTTAATCCTGATGTCGAGATCGTGATTGAGTCATTTGACTATGACACCTTCGTCCAGACCCTGCAGACATCCCTGCCAGCCGGTACTGAAGCCGACATCCTGACTTTGTTCGGATCCTGGGTGTGTTCCTATGCAGATTATCTGGATACGGTTCCTGAAGATGTGATCACCGTGGCAGACGCCCAGGAAAAGCTCTTTAATTCTG
>DIXG01000034.1 GCA_002436005.1 Anaerolineaceae bacterium UBA6086
GTGCCTGCACGCACCTTTACTGACCTGATCAGCAATTTACCTGCCGACAAAGTTGTCTTATCGCTGGACAACAGCACACAAACGCTGAACGTGAAGTGCGGCACATCGGAGACCAACATCAAAGGCATCGATGCGGAAGAATTTCCGCCCATCCCAGAGCCAAATCTTGATGAAGGCGTGCCCCTGAACGTCACCACTTTCAAAGAGATGGTGCAGCAGGTTGCTTTTGCTGCCTCCACAGATGAAGCCCGCCCGGTATTGACAGGCGTTCTGCTAAAGCTGGACGGCGAAAACATTACCATGGCTGCCACTGACGGATTCCGGATCTCCATCCGGGAAGACGCCATCACCAACCCCGTTTCCCAGCCTATCGAAGCCATCATTCCTGCCCGTGCCCTGGTGGAACTGGCGAGAATCATTGGCAGCGGCGAAGAAACCTTGATCATGACTTTCCCACCCGAACGCGGCCAGGTAATCTTCCATATGGATAATCTGGAACTTGCCTCCCAGCTGATTGATGGCAACTTCCCCGATTACCGGGCAATTATTCCCCAAAACTTCAAGACTCACACCCTGCTTTCCACCAACGGGCTGCTGAAAGCCTGCAAACAGGCTGAGATCATCGCCAGGGAAGGGACCAACGTCGCTCGGCTGAACATCATCCCCGAAACAGACGAAGCCACCCCAGGCGTGCTTGAAATTTCGGCGATCTCTGAGCAAACCGGCACATCTGAGGTGATGGTAGACGCCTCAGTCGATGGCGTGCCGCTGCTGGTCGCGTTTAATGTGCGTTTCTTGCGAGAGGTGCTCGAAGTGATCAAGGCAGACAACGTCTGGCTGGAAACAAACGCTGCCAATACCCCCGGTCTGCTCCATCCGCAAGGTGATGAGCACTTCAAACACATCATCATGCCCATGCATATCGGTTAATCACATTTGTCTCATTATGACACCAGGAGGCAGTCCCATAAGTAAGGGACAGCCTCCTTTTCTTTTTTCGCATCAAGATCTCTAAAACTCCAGTTAATCAAGTAGAATTAATCCATGAGTAACGCCATAAACCCTACCCTGACCAGAGAAATTCAAGGGAGACTCCCATGACGCTGCCTCCCAGCGCAACCGACCGCCTGCTGAGCGTCTATCTGGTGCTTTCGCAATACCCGGTGCTCTCCTCTCGCATCAGAGACCTGATGCGGCGAGAACTTTTCCGGCAAAAATTCCTGGTTCAGGATGAATTTGAACAGGAAGTCATCAGAAAAGCGATCCAATCACAAGAGCGAGAAGGCTTGCGGCGCCCAACAATCGAAGAGCCAGCGGACGTTTGGGAGCGCCGCAAGACGCTGGTACGAGACCAGCTGACGGATTTCTACTTCAGCCATCACTTGAGCTTTGAACTGATTGAGGAATTAATTGAAGAGGTGTTGAACGAGCGGGGCGTAAACACCCACGAGACCCTGTTTGAATTTAACCCGGAAGTTGCCCCTGAGGAGCTGCTCTTCAACCAGGGCATGATGATTGAGAAGCTGCCACCCGAGGAACGAAAACACCTTGAGCCGCGCTTGCGTGAAATAAAAGTTGTTCTGATTCGCAACATGGTCAGCGACCAGCTTCGCTATATCAATATCGCACGCGATTGGTTCACCATCACAGACCTGGCAGAGATTCGCCGCCACAAAATCGGCCATGGGCGTATCGGCGGGAAGGCAGCCGGGATGCTCCTGGCAGCACGCATCCTCAAGGGTAGAGCGCGAGAAGAGCTGCGTGAGTCCCTGCGCACACCAGAATCCTACTATATGGGTTCAGATCTTTTGTATACGTTTATCTCTGTTAACAACCTGTTTCACTGGAACGACCAGAAATATAAGCCCGAAGACGAGATGCGCAAGGACTATCCCAAGATCGTTGCAGAATATGACCGGGCAGAGTTCCCGCCTAATGTGATCCAGCGTCTGGAAACGTTGCTGACCTCAGTAGGCAACCAGCCGCTGATTGTGCGTTCTTCCAGCCTGCTTGAGGATAATTTTGGCACGGCTTTTGCCGGGAAGTATGAGAGTATCTTTTGCCCAAACCAGGGCACGATCGAACAAAATCTGAAAGCGCTCACCCATGCTATTGGGCGGATTTATGCCTCCACCCTTAACCCCAATGCGCTCCTGTACCGGCGCAGCCGGGGATTACTGGATTACGATGAACGCATGGCTGTCCTGATCCAGGTGGTTGAAGGCAACCTGTTTGAGCACTATTACCTCCCCGATATCTCTGGCGTAGCCTTCAGCCACAATCAATACCGCTGGTCACCGCAAATCCGCCCTGAAGATGGCTTTATCCGCATGGTCTGGGGGTTGGGAACTCGTGCTGTAGACCGGGTAGGCAATGATTATCCTCGACTGGTAGCACTCAGCCATCCCACATTGCGCCCCTCAAACACCGTCAAGTCCATCCGGCACTATTCGCAGCAATACGTAGACCTGATCGACCTGCGCGATAACCAGATGAAAACTTTGCCTATCAACGAAGTCCTGAAGGGCAACTACCCTCCGCTGCGCTACCTGGCGCAGGTGGACCAGGAAGGCTATTTCCGATCGATTCGCTCCAAACTGGTGGATGCTGACCCCTCGCAATTGATCCTGACCTTCGAAGAATTGCTCCGGCGAACGCCCTTTGCAGAACGCATGCGAACGCTGCTTAACATCCTTGAAATCGAATACGACATCCCTGTCGATGTCGAATTTATTGCCGATGTCGTCGAGAACAAGGGTAAGCCAGAGATCCAATTCTCGATCATCCAATGCAGACCACTCAGCTACATGAAAGAAGAGAACCGGGTGGACCTGCCGAGGAACCTGGACGAGGACCATGTTGTCTTTTCCTCCAGCATCATGGTAGCTGGCGGCTGGCTGGAAGAAATTGATTACGTGCTGTTTGTCCCCCCAGAAAGCTATTTTAGCCTGCCCTCACAATCTACCCGAAACAAACTTGAACGGGCAATCGGCAAACTGAACAACGCGCTGAAAGGCGAAAACTATATCTGCGTTGGGCCTGGTCGCTGGGGAACGTCGAACCCCGACCTCGGGGTTCATGTGGATTATGCTGACATCTTCAACACAAAAGCGCTGGTTGAGCTCTCAGGCGAAGGGATTGGGCCTGCGCCAGAGCCCTCACTGGGCACACATTTTTTCCAGGATTTACTGGAGGGGCAAATCTTCCCCCTGGCAACCTACATCGGCGAAGACAGCTTCAATCGACCCTTCTTCTACGATACCCCCAACCGCCTATCAGAATGGATCGATGTAGAACGCGGCATGTATGACCGCTTGAGGTTGATCCGTGTGAGCGATTATCTGCCCAATCACCACCTTGAACTGGTGATGAATGGGCAGGAAGGCAGAGCTCTGGCATTTCTATCCGAATCGCCGCGTGGACGTGACGGACGATTGCAATAATCACTAGCCTGAGCTGCAATCGTAAGGAATAAAAGCAGAATGCCGATTCAAGCGATACCACACGCCATCCAACCCCCGCATGACCCCATCTCCCAGTTCAGCCGCCCAGCGGGCGACCTCATAAGCTAGCAGCAAGCCCATATCCCGCACCTGGTCCTCAGAAAGGTGAATGGAAAATATCTGCCTGGTTTGCCCAAGCTCCTCTCTCAGCAGCATCTTATCCAGTCCAGGCAGCCTTTCCTGCATGATTTTTTCTTTATTGCCCTCAGATATACAATGAACGACCAGGGGCGGCTTATCTTCGGGCTGGTAATACAGCAGGAAATATGGGGAAAGTCCCCTTTTGAAGAACTTTACGGTGAGATGCGCCAGCGCAGGGTGGATCATTGCAGGATCCAGACCGTATTGCGCACACAGGGTATGAAAATTTGAGCGCGTAATTGCCGCCAAAAAATCCGCCTCTCCAGGTGGCTCGATCAGACGCTGATTGCATACAATGATGTAATTAGACACACCCATTTCCTCCTGCTGGCTGCACAATGGCAATAACCGTCTATGGATTGTTTCACGTGAAACAATCAATTGCTATGCCGGCAATATATTTTATCAGCGAGACCCTGATTCTACACCAGAAAAATAAATGTTTCACATGAAACATTTCTTGGCATCTGTCAGCAGTTAATTGATTAATAGGCTGATTTTAAGATTTGCAAAGTTTTCAAAGTGGAAGAAAGAGCCGTCTGTATACTTAACGAAGTCCAATCCATCAAAGGTCCTTTATAATAAATCATGATTTGTTACATTCATAATTTCGACCGCTATCAAGGAGGAATCTATGCCTGAACTTTGGAATCGTCACTATGATCGAGCCCAGCTGCATTCTCTGACCAGCACACTGTCTGCCGTCGCAGGATTGCGTCCATTTGTCTATGACGATGGTCGCGTTCGTAATATGCGTGGTATCGAAGGCTGGACTGGCGGTGGATTGCGCTTTACCCTCTGGCCTGACCGTGCACTTGATCTTGGCCCGGTGTGGTTCAATGACAAACCCGTCGCCTGGACTCATCCCGGGTTAGGATCGCCCAATACTTATGAGCCAGGCGGGATTGGCTGGCTGCGAACTTTTGGCGGAGGACTGCTGACAACCTGCGGTTTGGTGCACATCGGGGCGCCAGATGACTATCTGGGCGTTTCCCATGGGCTGCACGGACGGATTGCGCATCTGCCTGCAGAAAATTTGCGCATCTGGCAGGAGTGGCGAGAGGAGGATTATGTGCTGATCGTTGAAGGTGAGATCAGGCAGTCGGTCCTGTTTGGCGAGCATCTCCTCCTCAAGCGCCGGATTGAAACTGAGATGGGCAGCCGGCAAATCACCGTCCGAGATACGGTTTTCAATCAGTCCAGCCAGCCTACTCCGCACAGTCTGCTTTATCACTGCAATATCGGCTTCCCGATCCTCAGCCCCGGCAGCCAGCTTTTGATCGATGATGAAAAGGTAGAACCCCGCACGCCAATTGCCGCAGCAGGATTGGCTCAGCACACCCGGTTTGAGGATCCCGTTCCTGGATATGAAGAACAGGTCTTTTTCCACTATCCCAAAGTGGACGGCGAGGGTTTTACCCAGGCTGCATTGGTCAACCCGGATTTGAATTTGGGAATCCTGGTGCGCTGGTCGGCTGAAACGATGCCCGTGATGATTGAATGGAAGATGCTCGGTGCTGGCGAATATGTATGCGGTCTGGAACCCGCCACCCATGCCCTTGCGTCCTGGGAAGAACTTGCCAGCAAGGGGCTTCCCCGTATCCTGCAGCCAGGTGAAACCGTGGATTACGAGTTACAGCTCAGTATCCTGACAGACGAGGTTGTTTATTAAATACTATAATATTTATATTTTTATATAAATTCTACTTGCGTAGTCGGTCAGGATCAGACCCTTGCGAATCGCCTTTCCAGCCATCCTAATTCCATTCTCCTGGGAAGGCGATTAACTCTTTGGTCTCTGCCATTGGTTTTCCATCTAATATATCAAATCGATACCCCAAAGCAGTTAAAAATTCGATCGAGGAAGTATGTGCTTCACGCTGATGCGTATCCAGAAACAGGATTGGTCGATAGGTCCTGAGCAGGGTTTCAGCACCACATAGGGCATGATATTCTGCGCCTTCGACATCCAACTTGATAAAATCCGGGTGAAGGAGGGTCCCATCTGCCACCATCTGATCCAGTGAAACCATTTCCACCCTGAGCTCACCGGACTCCGCCAGATGCCCCATTGCTGAACTGGCACCCATATCAAAATAAGCTTCCCCTGGCTGATCTGAAACGGCTGCCTCGATGACCGAAATGTTTTCGAGCTGGTTGAGGTCAATATGCCTGCGTAAAAAGTCGATATTGCGTGGCAGCGGTTCAAAGGAATACACCCTGCCCCCTGCCCCCGTCAGCACCGCTGCCAACAGTGAAAAATAGCCCACATTTGCACCAATGTCATAAATGACAGAACCGGCGGTGATCAGACGTTCAAACGCCAACCGTTTGTTCATTTCATAGCTGCCCAGCCAGTATCCATGTTCGCCTGCTCCAACAATCCACTTCTTCCCTCTCAATCTACCCTGCAGGATTGGAATCACTATCTTCTTAGGAATCAGGCGTAAGGGAAGGCGCAGGAGCCTGCCAGCAAAACTTTTGTAATGGATTTTTGAAAAATTCATAAAATGCTTCTTGTAATGTTTAAGGTATCCATGAAATTATACTGCGACATCGATGCTTGGGTTGACTCTCTGGACATTTTCCACAAAAACAGATGACATTCTTTTCATTGTTCAAAATGAAAGCATCCATTTAATCCAATTGAAGGTGCATTATAATTGTTATACTTGGTCAACCCCGAAAGATGAGTGTGATGACCTCCTGTAAGTCCATTTCTTTTCCAAGCGTTCATGACTCGCATATCGCGTGCCCAGTGAAGCCCTATGAATAAAACAGTTTCCACCATAACCTACCCGCGTCGAAGATTTGTTCGAAAAATCATGACAGGTTTAGGAAAATTATTACTCTCTGTCCTGACAGACGTGGAAATCAACGGACGAGAAAGGTTGCCCCAAAAGGGTCCGATGATTTTAGCCGGCAACCATGCCGCTGTGCTTGAAGCCGTCATGATGGCGGTTTACACACCGGGGATGGTGGAATTCCTGGGAAATGGTGACATCCCCTTTGACCCTAACTACGCTTTTATCACCCAAGCCTACGGTCTCATCCCCATTAACCGGGGTAACCTCGACCAAAAGGGGTTGCAAATGGGGATGGATGTTCTTAAACAGGGCGGTATTTTGGGCATCTTCCCGGAGGGAGGCATCTGGGATCCAGCACAAATGCAAGCCCAAATTGGTGTTGCCTGGCTGAGCTACCGCAGTCAAACGCCGATCATCCCTGTTGGCTTTGGAGGCATCCGTGCCGGTCTGCAAGAAGCCCTATCGTTCAAACATCCTCGCCTGGTAATGAATGTTGGGGAAGTAATCCCACCAGTGACCATTTCAGATAATGGCATGACGATGAAGGCTAACCTGGAGATGGCAGCAAACCAGGTCCTTTCAGCCATCACTTCGCTTGTTCCAGAAGACGAATATGAGAAGATGGTCAGTCATATGGATGATGCCTATGAGCTTGAAGTCTATCTTCACTCGCTTGATGGCGAGCTTCCCCTGCCAGAAGGGCTGGCAATCCAACATGGTCCGGCATACGCACGCTTCCTCTTTAATCCAACCCTGATGGACGTCTTAGTCCGTAATTTGAAGCTTCCGATCAAACCCATAAAATTTGTCTTTCGCCAACTTGATCTTTCTCCCCTGATCGCTGCCTGGCAGTCCATCCTGGATTATCTGCAAATCAATCCAGGTTTCTTTACCTACCGCTTTGGAATGGAGGAAGGGCTGTCAGTCAGACAAGCGCTGGAGGAACTATGCCGCCTTGGCCAGTGGGCGAGCGAGTCCTGTTATGCTCTGACCATCAATCCCATCCGACGCTATCGGAATGCGAGGACAGGGGCTTTGGTCATTGAGCGCGGCGGCTGCTTCCCAAGAAGTATGTAAGCCAACCCAATCTCTGGAAAGACCTCCTTTTTCACCTGGATTCCCATTGCAAAATCCTTCCCCATGTTGCGGGGGTCTGAATCTCTACCTTGTGGGATTGAATGGTAAATGATTGCCCGGGATTCAAAAGGTCAACAAGCTTACCGGTCTCCCATGGCACAGAAAGCAAAACGGCTTCTGTCTGCGATGCGCTGTTCAAAACCACAATAACGGATTCCCCATTCACCTGGCGTAAAAAAGCAAATTGCTGCGGTGCAACAAACAATTGTGAATAGTACCCAAGAAGGAGCGCCTGCGAGTTTTTTCGGATACTGGCAAGGCGACAGAGTGTCGCTGGCAGCTCTGGTTGGGGTGCGTTTGTTTGTAGGATATGAATATCCAGGGCAGGCCGAAGCTGGGCATCAGACCCATTGGCTTTTTTCCCTTCAATTCCCCATTCGCTGCCGTAATAAACAGAGGGGATGCCCGGCATGGTCAAGAGAAGGATGTACAACGGGTAAAGCAGCGCCTTCTCTCCCAGTTTACTGGCAACACGGTCCACATCGTGGTTGTCGACAAAATTATACAGGAACAGGTGCTGATAAATGCCCTGATCCCCAAATTGCCTGTTGAGCCCATGAGCAATTTCAAAATAATTCGCGTCAGCCAGGCTCGAATACGACCCTTTATAGCATTCATAATTGGTCACAGCATGGATGGTTTCCGGGTTCACATACTGCCTGTAATCCCCATGGACCACCTCGCCCATCAGCCAGAAATCTGACCGCTGCTGATATGTAAAAGTAGACAATGCGCGTAAAAAATCCAGATCAATACAGTCAGCGGTATCCAACCGCAGCCCGTCATTGTCAAAGCAACCAATCCACATTATTGCGACGGCATCAAACAGGTGCGCCCTGACGGCTGGATTCGACAGGTTGAGCTTGAGAAGGTCAAAATGCCCATTCCAGCTCTCGTAGGCAAACGGGTCGCCTTTGGGGCTAAATTCTCCAAAGCGTAGATTGTAGAACCAGCACTGATAAGCTGGGACTTCCCCGTGAATAACCAAGTCCCTGAACGCCCAGAATGCCCGCCCGACATGATTGAAAACTGCATCCAGAACAAGGTGTATTCCCCGTTGATGAACCCGTTCAGAAAATCGTGACAAAGCGTCAATATCGCCCAGCCGACGATCGACCTGATAGTAATCCGCTACATCATAGCCATGAGAGCTGGATAAAAACACTGGACCCAGCAGAATGGCGTTTGCGCCTAAAGACTGAATATGGTCCAGCCAGGGTTCCATCTGATCCAAACGGTTTTGAATAGGATCTTCAAAAACATTAATAAAAGGCGCACCACACAGACCCAATAGGTAAATATGATAAAAGAAGGCGTCCTTCGTCCAGTGCTGTTTCATTTAAGTAAAGTTGATCCTCTTTGAGTAGTAGACCTACCGGTAGGTAATTTGTGTGCAAAAAAATATTGACTTTGGTCAACTAAAAATGCCATACATGAATTGGTGAACAACCTGGTAAACGATTTCCTCGTTAAGGGCTAACGCATCATTAAAATAGAGCCCAATCGTGGCGTTGACCACACCCAACAATCCTGCTGCATAGCGGCTGTGACGCCCGCGCAAATTACCGTGATCTTCTGCAGCCCGAATAAAGACATCTTCCAAAATTTCTCTCTGTTGGGTTGTAAAGGGACGGATAGCCTGATTGCCTTCGCTCTCTGGGGGAGAAAAATACATGGTCAATTGCATTCTGTAATATGCACTGGCTTTTTGGGCAATCCGAAAATAAGCCCGAACAATGTTCTCAAGGGTCAGAACAAGATCGCCATGATACACAGCCGCCTGCAAAACCTCCGTCAAAAGGTGTCCCGATTCCCGCTGAAGCAGCGCATCCAGCAGCCCTCGTTTGCTGTCAAAGTAATGATAAAGCGTCGGTTTTGTCACGCCGACGGCTTCGACGATTTCTCGCACACCGACCGCATCGTATCCTCGCTGACTGAAAAGCGCTAATGCGGAATCAAGCAATTGTTGACGATTATCCATAAAATGATAATATACCGATCGGTATATTTTGTCAAGTCTAAAGTCAGCCTCAAGTCATGAGCGAAATCTCACATACCTATCTGAACTTAATAACAGGATCAGGCGGGTTCAGCGACCCTGGTCGTGATCTCGAAGGCAGGCGGCGTTTCCAGGTGTTTTTTAACAGCACAAAGTTGAGCAGAACGGACCAGGGCTTCGTGATATCGTTCTGGAAAGGATGGGGGAACTTGAATCTCGAAATCAATTTTTTCCACCATGCCTGTGAACATCGAACGGTGCACTCGCTGAAGAATGCGAATGCCATGGGTTGGCAAATTACGCTGCTGGCAAAAACCCAAAACGTAGATGCCGACACAGGTGCCCATGGATGCTAAAAACAAGCTGAAGGGTGTTGGGGCTTCTCCCTTACCGCCGCCAGCTGGCGGTTGATCGGTCATGACTGTGTAAGGGCCAAAATGGGCATCTACCCTGGCGCCACCGGGAAAATCAATCATCATTTCCATAATTTATCCTCTTTTCTCTAATCGAGTGTTTGGATGGAGGGTAAATTGAAAAGGTTACATCTTGGGGTGAGTTTGGGTTTAAATAATAATTATCAACATTATATAGGTTAATAATCTTTAATTAGTCGTCTTAGTAGGGGGTGTGGATATGTGGATAGATCGGACTGGACGCTGTTTCTTCTATAATTTCTTCCGCTGTGGTAGGCAAGATATCGATAAGTTGTATACCGGCCGGTAAGGAAAATGGATAAATTTATCCACAGTTAGGTGTTCAGAAAAATGGGGACAGCCGGGTGAATTGTAGTTGTGTTTCACGCTGATTGGTCCAATTATCTTATTTTTTCCCCTTTTCTCCCAATTATATTCGCGAAATACTTCGAAAATTTGAGCGATTTATCCACATCTGACCCAATTTATCCACAGTTTTGAGGGAGTTATCCACAGTTTTGTGCATAAAACGCATAAGGATTGTAGAATTTTTGGAATTTAGAACACCGAGAGATCTGGCAAATTTTGCAGACCATTTGATTCTGCCCAGTCCTCAATTTCAATTTCAAGAGTATCCAGGAAGGCATCGAGGGCGTCCACTTTTTGACCCGCTGCTTCTGCAGTCAGTTCAAGGGTTTCCAGCAGGCTTTCCCAGGATTTTTGTGAGGGCGGCGGCGTGCTTGAAGCGAGTCGGACATCCAGCCAGGTGCGCAAAAGCGGCCAGGCAGCGTCACTGGGGACATCTCCGGAGGCAAAGTCCCTCAGCGCATCAACGTAATAAGCCTGGCGGCAGGCAGCCACATGTGGCGGAGGATTGTTGCTTGGATCAAGGGTGACGTAGTCTTTTTCAAAAGCATCGATCCAAGCTGGCAGCCTGTCAATGTTTGAGCTGGTTGCACCTAAAAGACCCATAAATCCGGCGAAAAATTTTGGTTCGCGGATCAAGTCACAGGTATATCTGAGGTCCATCAAGAAACGACGGGTCGAAAGCGGCGGTCCTTCCAGCCCTGAAAGAGCATTAGCTGCCATCGATAAGGTCAAGAGATATTGGTCCAGCCATTCCAGGTGATTCTGAGTTGATTTCTGTGCTAAATGAAGCCAGTTATCCCTTGCAGCATTGAAGAAATAATTGACGCGTACCAAAATATTCTCCGGTTTCAGAAAATCCGCCCTGACACTGGATTGGATAAATTCAAGCCAGTGATCCGTATCGAAAAGCACTATCTGCGTATTGAAGAGGGGATAGCCCATCCACGGATCTTGCCGAAGCTGCCGATGCTGTGCGTAGCGGTCCTGAACCTCATGAAAAATGTCAAGAGAGATTTCACGTGTTAACCCGACGGTTTCGCGTTTTGTGGGCGCTTGGAATTTATGGACCAGTATCAGATCAATATCTGTAGTGCCGCCCAGCAAAGGCTCATCATCCAAAAGTGATCCACCGAGATAAGCAGCATGCAGATCAGGCTCACTTCGCTGGCGCTGTTTTACCGTTTCCCTGGCGAATTTGTGGAGCAAATCTCTCGTTATGCGCATGGTTCATCCCCTCAATTAAAGGCCTATTGGCAAGCTTTCCTGGAAAGGCGCCATCTTCAAAGTCTGGCGAATTTGTTGGATGACAAAATCCAGGTCTTTGGTTTGGCGGACGAAATCTAATTCATTGGTATTGATCACAAGCACCCGGTTATCCGAGGGATTTCCGTACCTGGCTTCATAAGTATGGTTGAGGGCATCAATGTAGCTGACTTCCATCTGGCGTTCATAGGGGCGGTCGCGCTGGGCAATCCGCTGCATCAAAACATTTGTGTCTGCGCGCAGGTAAACCACAATATCCGGGGGCGTGATCTTTTCTGCCAGCGCTTCATGAACGTTGAAGTAAGTTTCCAGCTCGTCCCCTTCAAGGTTGGCTTCTGCAAAAAGCCGGTCCTTATCGAAGGTGTAGTCGGAAATCAGCCAGGGATTTCGCTGAAGCGATTCCTGGACGCCTTTACGCTGTTGATGATATCGGCTGAGCAAAAAAAAGATCTGTGTTTGAAAAGCATACCTTTGGCGATCGCCGTAAAAGTCGCTCAGAAAGGGGTTTTCTTCAAAGATTTCTAAGAGAAGTTCTGCGTTGAAGGTTGGTTGTAAAAGGCGCGCCAAAGTGGTTTTTCCAACCCCGATAACGCCTTCAATGGCAATGTACATAGTGACTCCCTAAAATATTTTGATCTTGTTAAAATATACCATAGGACAATCCAGCGGTGGCTGCAGGGTTTCTGAAAAAAGCGTTAGAAATTGCCAACAATTAGCATAAGAAAAGTCTCTATAAGTACAGGCAGTGGATTAGATGGGTCCTATCCGTTATAATAAAGCCGATTGATTATTGGTATTGACGCAGGAGTCCATCAATGACCGTAACTGTGACGAACAAAAGTAAATCCAATCGCCTGAAATTTATCATTGGCGGTGTGTTGTTTGCGGTAGCAATTATCTTTTTGGTAATCAGTGCCACAAGAGCAACGGCGCAATTTTTCCTCACCGTCAGCGAACTGCAGCACACAACCAAAGATCTGACCGGGCAAAATTTGCGCGTTTCAGGGTCTGTGATCGGGGATAGCATTCACTATGATTCTGAAACAGACAACCTGACGTTTATCATCGCCCACATTCCAGGAGACGATAAGGAGATTCAGGCTTTGGGCGGACTGGAAGCTGTGCTTCACCAGGCAGCAATCGATCCGGATAATGATCGGTTGATAGTGCAGTATGCTGGCTCGGCACCCGATATGCTGAAAGACGAAGCCCAGGCGATCCTGACGGGCACGTTAAACCCGGAAGGGGTCTTTGTGGCTGAGGAACTCTTGTTGAAATGTCCCAGCAAGTATGAAGAAGCGCTTCCTGAGCAGGCGGAATAACGGGCGATGATTGCTTCATTAGGTTATCTGACTTTAGCTTTGGCTTTTCTCCTCTCCGTTTACGGATTGGCGATGAGTGTGTGGGGGCTGGTGCAAAACTCTCGTCCCAGCATTGAATCTGCCCGATTGGCTGTGCTCCTGATCTTTCCTTTGGTGACGTTCAGCCTGGTTGCGATTCTCATCTTATTACTGAATAACCGCTTTGATGTTTCCTATGTGTATAGCGTAACCAGCAGGGAGATGCCCAGTTACCTCAAACTCACCGCCCTGTGGGGCGGGCAGAGTGGGTCCTTGCTCTTTTGGAGCTGGCTGCTGGCGGGGTTCTCGATGATCTTTGCAGCACGCAAATGGTATCGAGAAGCCGATTTATTACCCTGGGTGCTGCTGGTCATTTTTGTCATCTTGGGGTTCTTTCTCTCAATCAGCGTATTCATGGAGAGCCCATTTGAACGGTTCTGGCATTTACCGGATGGCGGCCGGGTTGTTTCCATCTTTCAACCCCCGGGCGGTTGGCCATTGATACCGCAAGATGGTCAGGGGCTTAATCCCTTGCTGCGCCATCCCGGCATGATTTGGCACCCGCCTGCGTTATATTTGGGTTTTGTGGGTTATCTCGTTCCCTTTGCTCTGGCAATTGCATCCCTGGCAACGAATCACAAGGACGATCGCTGGTTAGCGATTGCCCGTCCCTGGGTGCTGGTTTCCTGGGTCTTTCTCTCCCTTGGGTTGGTGCTGGGAATGCGCTGGGCATATGATGTGTTGGGTTGGGGCGGTTACTGGGGCTGGGACCCGGTTGAAATTGCCGCTCTGATGCCATGGCTAAGCGCAACCGCGTTCCTGCACACAGCTTTGCTGCAGCGCCGAAAGGATATCTTCAGACGCTGGAATTTTGTTCTGATCATCCTGACCTTTGTGCTGGTAATTTTTGGCACCTTCATGACCCGCTCAGGCGTGTTTTCATCGGTGCATTCCTTCGCCGCCAGTGAAATTGGCATGCCGCTGTTTATTTTCACTGCAGTACTGACCCTGGTCAGCCTCGGACTCCTGTTTTTCCGCTGGCAGGACATGAAAAGCACCCGGGAGCCAGAATTTGCGCTTTCTCGTGAAACGCTGACACTGATCACAAACTTGATCTTATTGAGCATTCTTTTCATTTGTTTTTTGGGCGTGGTCTATCCGATCTTCTCGGAATTGTTTATGGGCGTCCAGATTACCGTGGGACCCGCTTGGTATGAACAGATTACCGGACCGTTATTCATCACCCTGCTCCTGCTGATGGGCGTCTGCCCCCTGGCAGCATGGAGCGGCACGCAGTTTAGCAAACTTGGCAAGCGGCTGTGGTTCCTGATCCCTTTGTCCTTGCTGGTGCCGCTGGCAGCCTGGTTTGCAAGCGGTATAAGAAATGCCTATGTCCTGGTCGCATTTTGGGTGGCGGCGCTGGCCGGCATCGTCACCCTCAGCGTGTATGCGGATGCTATCCATCAGGAAATACGCCGGAATGAGGGA
>DIXG01000104.1 GCA_002436005.1 Anaerolineaceae bacterium UBA6086
TTTGACATCGACGCCTTTGTGAACGAAGCTGGGGGATATCTCTCCACCTATCGTGAATACCTGGCAACGACAGGTTGGACTTCAGGTGCAGACGTCCTTTACCGGGTCGCGCTTGAATATTCCATTAACCCGCGTCTCTTACTGGCATTCCTTGAATACCAATCTGGCTGGGTCTATGGTTTCCCCGATGAATCTGATCTATTGGCGATAGATTACCCGATGGGGTATCCGAACAGCAATAAAAAGAACCTGTATTTGCAGTCCGCCTGGTTTGCTACCATGGTGATGGAGGGATATTATGGCTGGCGCGAAGGACGGCGTTTGGTGATTAATTTTGACGATGGCCAGGTCTTACGCTTGGCGCCTGACTTGAATGCAGGCACGGTTGGCCTGATGAACGCCTTCACTTATCTTTATGGTTTTGAACAATGGGCTTATCACCTCTACGGTGAGGACAATTTCTTTACACTGCATGAGCGGATGTTTGATAGCCCCTGGCTGAGGGCGATGGAAGTGGAGCCGCTGATTCCGGCAAATACTTTACAGCCAGAGATGATTTTGCCGTTTGAACCCGGTTATGTTTGGGCGTTCACCGGTGGTCCGCATGCAGCCTGGAGTTCGGCAGATGTGTGGGCGGCATTGGATTTTGCCCCAGCCAGCGGTGTGACAGGATGTTTTGTCTCGGATTCATGGGTTGTGGCTGCCATGTCTGGCAGGGTGATCCGGTCTGGCAATGGGGTGGTGGTGATTGACCAGGATGATGATGGATATGAGCAGACGGGTTGGACACTGCTCTACCTCCATCTTGCTGAAAAGGATCGTGTCCCGCTGGGTGAATGGGTAGAGGTAGGCGACCGGATTGGTCACGCATCCTGTGAAGGGGGACGCTCGACCGGCACGCACATCCACCTGGCAAGGCGATACAATGGCGAGTGGGTACCAGCTGATGGGCCGCTACCGTTTACATTGAGTGGTTGGGTGGCAAAAGCTGGGGTTGTGGCTTACAAAGGCTGGCTGACCCGTGGGGCCGATATTATTTACGCCAACACTGCCAGCACCTATGAAACCCAGTTAACCCGTGACGATTGATGACCGGTCACCTTTGAGATGCTCATTACTTTGGCGGCTGGACATTTCTGTGCTTTCGGAGTAATCTTCAGTCTCAGCTGATGCATTTGTGCTGTTTTCAGGAACTGGAAGCGGTTACTTTGCGAATGTTCCGAAGGAAAACCCCAAAACCTCTATGAAGTTGACACGCCTTATTTACCCGATTGTTATTCTCATTATCCTGCTTTCTGCCTGTTCGCCTGTCAGCCAGCCGACGATGATCATCCCGTTTGCGGAAGAACAAGGCGAGGATTTGTCGATCCCTGAGATGACACCTTTTCCCACCCGGCCTGCTTATGAACCTGGTGAGTTGGTGGAATATGTAGCACAGTCGGGCGACACGCTGCAAGCCCTTGCGCAGCGCTTTAACACAACGGTGGAAGAGATCAGGGTTGCGAACGATTTCATCCCTCAGGATGCCACTACCATGCCTCCGGGCATGCCCATGCAGATTCCGATCTACTACCGCGCCTTATGGGGAACGCCCTATCAGATCGTGCCGGATGCGGCATTTGTGAATGGCCCGGATGCTGCGACCTTTGATTCATCTACCTTTATTGCGGATCATCAGGGGTGGATTTTGAATTATTCAGCCTGGGCATTTGGCGGAACACGAACGGCAGCGGAGATTGTCAATTATGTTGGGATGCAGTATTCCATCAGCCCCAAGCTGCTGCTGGCATTGCTGGAATACCAGGGCAGGGCGTTTTCGAAGCCAGAACTGGATCCTGTGGATGAATATAATATCCTCGGCTTGAAATCAAGTTATTGGAAGGGCGTTTACTTACAACTCTCCTATGCGGCGAACATCCTCAACGACGCTTACTACCGTTATCGCGAAGGCAATCTGCTGGAATTTGAGCTGGCAGATGGCTCCCTGGTTCGTCCTGATCCCTGGCAGAATGCTGCAACGGTATCATTGCAATACTTCTTTTCCCTTGTCCTGGACGAGAATCTTTTCCATTATGCCATTGGCCCTGATGGGTTTGTTCAGGCTTACGAAGTTCTTTTTGGAGATCCCTGGCAGATAGAACCACATATTCCGGGGTCCCTCACACAGCCTGAAATGCAGCTGCCCTTCACGACTCCTTCAGGCTGGGCATTCACCGGGGGCCCACACACAGGGTGGGGCAGCCTGGAGCCCTGGGCTGCTCTGGACTTTGCACCGCCTTCCAGCATCACCGGGTGTTACCCAACCAGCCTTTTCACCACGGCTGTGGCTGATGGTCTGATCGTGCGCGATGGTGAAGGACTCTTGATCCTGGATCTGGATGAGGATGGCGATGAGCGCACAGGGTGGGCGCTGCTTTATTTACATGTTGCAGAGGAAAACCGGGTTCCTGTGGGCACGTCTGTTCAAAAAGGAGATCCTTTAGGACATCCTTCCTGCGAAGGCGGGCGATCCACCGGGACGCATGTTCACATTGCTCGAAAATATAATGGGGAATGGATGGTGGCGGATGGCATTATACCCTTTGTGATGTCAGGATGGCGGCCGGTTAGGGGGAGTGTGCCATATTCAGGATGGCTGGTCAAAGATGACCTGATGGTGGTGGCAAATACGAATCCTGACAATCGCAGCACCATTCCAGACGATTTACCTTAATCAAGATCCTGGTTAACTATTTAGAAGGGGTCTCACACTACGGCTGTGATACGTGCAGAATGATTTGTTTACAATATTTCTGATGGCGATAATTAATTTAGGAAGAGCCAGGGATTCATCGGCTGACCGTTGAGCCGCAATTCAAAATGGAGATGCGGACCGGACGAGTTGCCGGTGCTGCCCATCGATGCAATCAGTTGCCCTTTTTGGACATTGGATCCGCAGGGGAGCAGGGTAGCATCCAGCAGATGGGCATAGAAGGTTTGCCAGCCATCATCATGATCCACCACGATCAGATTGCCATATCCCCGGTCGGACCAGCCCGAATAAACGATCACACCGGTGTCTGCGGCAAAAATTGGGCTGCCAAAATCCCCGTCAAAATCCAGGCCATTATGCACGGGTGGAGTGTAGTCATACCCCGAAAGCCAGGTGGCAGTCGTTGGCCAGGTAAAGGTGCCGGTGCCCACGTTGCCGTAGATGATTCCACCGCACGCGCCAGGTCCAAGATAGGAATTGCCCGATGCAGGCGCATCACGTGCAACGATCCAGGCTACAGTCGGACGCTCACCGCCCGGTACGACCAGCATCGTCCCCGGTTCAATTCGTGGGTTGGCATAATCCCCGATTGTGTCCGGGTCTAACCCATTGAGGGGATAGTTGATAATATCCTCAGGTTTCACGCCGTAAAACTCCGAGACGCCGTTCAAGCCTTCGCCTTCCGACCACTGGTGATAGAGGCCATCTTCAGGGAGAATGTAGAGCTCCACACCGATCACCAATCCATCGGGGGTATCACCGATGACGTAGCGATTGGACCACAGGACGGTTTCGGGTGTCAGCCCGAATTTTTCTGCGATCCCAAAGATCGTGTCGCCTTGTTGAACGGTGTATTTTATTACCTCAGTGCGTTCTTCGACCGGTTTGGGTGCAGCAAAGGCTACATCAACCTGGCGAAAAACGCCGCCACTGCGATCGGTTTCCGCTGAAAAAGCGGGCGAGGGGATGCTTCCCGGCAGGCTTTCTGCCCGGGGAGAAACGGTAGCTGTCGGTAGAGCAGGTGCGGTTCTGCGGTCAACGATCGCTGAACCAATGCCCCAAACAGCCAGCACCATGACAACAAACGCCACTATGGAAATACCAATCTGCCAGAGTTTGGTGTTATTGATCAGCTTGGACCAAATTGAGGTTTGAGAATCTGGCTGGGGACTGTCTTGTGCAGTCGGTTGAGCAGATTCACCAAGATTTTCTATCGTTTTTGGGTTTTCGACCATTAAAATTCTCCAAAGGCATCATAACATTAAACAAATTAATGTCAAGCCGACGTCAACAGGCTTATGATAGGTTCTTTACTTGAAGGACGAGTATTATTGCGGATGTTGTTGACCCATCATTGGATTGTGTTCGTCATTTTTCTGGGATAACGCTTGTGAAGACTGAAAAAACATTATTTAAGGGGTGCCAGCAGGTGCAGAGGAGAAGTATTCTTCCAGAATTGGCGCCAGGTCCGCATCGGTATGCTGCTTGAGCGTCGTCCAAAAATCCTCACTTGTGGCAATCTGGTAACGATATTGTTTCGCATAGTCTTTAATGAAGGCAAAGAACGCCTCATCTCCGATGGTATCACGCAGATCTTGCAAGAAATGCGCGCCGTTCAGGTATACGCTGTTGCGATATTCCTCGTAGCCGCCTTCCAGGTAAATCGTATTATCAACGAATCCTGCTGGCTGGAGACCATCGACTCGGTTCTCCCACCACCAATCAACCAGTTCAGGGTGGTAGCGTTCATAAAACAGCGCTTCTGAATAGGTTGCCAGGGATTCGTCTAACCAGGGCTCCAGCGCTTGATTGCTGCCAACCTGGCTGAAGAACCACTGGTGCGAGGTCTCATGGGGTGTGATAATCGTCAGGTTGGTCTCAGGTGTGCCATTGTAGAACATGAAAAAGCCGCGGCTCAGCAAGATTAGCCCATCAAATTCCATACCGTGCAGAAAATCTGCTTCGACCACACTGAGCAGATCCCGCTCGAGGGGTCCATAGATTTCGCTGTAGAGTTTAATGGCTTGCGCGGCGATCTCCGCAGCTGCCTCACCTGCGAATACCTCTTCCGGGAAGGTATAGGTGCGGATAGTGATGCCGTCCACTTGCCGTTCTGTGATGGCATAAATATCACTGATCGAGATCGTGAATGTTCGCGCCAACTTGAGCAGATAGTGAATGCCGTCCTCACTTTCTTGAGGAAGGGCACCGGCTGCCACTTTCATATTTTCACGGCGATCGGTAAATTTCAGAGTCACATCAAAATCAGCCGCTTCGAATACCAGGTGCTCGCCGACAATCTGGCTGTTGACCAGGGAGATCTCATACGCCATCCAGCCATTTTCATCCCTGGGGGGGATGTAGGGGAACCAGTAGGACAGGTTCAACTGCCGCCCTGTCTGGCCAAAGGTTCCCTCCCGGTCTGGCATATACAGTTCGAAGTCATGGATGAACTCGATTTGTTCTCCGGGCATCAGTGGGGTTTCCAGGGGGATTACCATGCGGTGGCTTTCCCATTGATAATCTGTGATCAGATTCCCGTTTCCGGTTTTGATGGATTTGATGTAAATGGCATTTTGGAAGATGGTGGGATACACGATGAACATCATTTCATTGATCGGTTCATCCGTTTTATTCGTATAAATGGAATGGCTTCTGGCAGTGACAAAACGATTATAATAATTGACGGTCACATCGATCTGATATTGTGTTTGCTGCCCATTGAGTGGAAGCGGCGTTGGGGTCGGTGTGGGTGTCATGGTTGGTGTTGGGACCTGTGTAGACGTGGCAGTGTTTTGCACCGTAGAGGTCGCAGAAGGCACAACTGTTGACTCGCCTGCTGGTGAACAGGCTGCCATGGCCGTCAATAACACCGCCAGCAATATCAGAAATACCAGTTTGCGTTTTGGTTTAATCACAATCAGTCTCATTTCACTGTTTATTATGTGGATTCTACTCGAATAGGACGGGAAGGGGGAAGAGTTCATTGGAGATGATGAGCTGGATTGAGTTGAACCCAGATATAATTTGTTTACTCCAACAGTCCTGTAATTGAGGAGTCTTTTACAGTATGTCTACCAAACTAACGGGTTTACGCGGTTTTATCCTGATCTGGGTGGGGCAGGTCTTTTCAATGATTGGTTCGTCCATGACCCATTTTGCGATGAGCATCTGGGCATGGCAAAAGACGGGCCAGGCAACCCCCCTGGCATTGGTGGGATTCTTTTCTGTTGCACCGCTGATCATTTTTTCGCCGTTTGCCGGCGTGCTGGTGGATCGTTGGAACCGAAAATTGGTGATGGCATTATCTGATATCGGTGCTGGATTGGTGACGCTGGTAATATTCATCCTGCTGGTGACGGACAATCTTGAAATTTGGCATCTCTATATCACTGGTGCGGTGGGTGGGTTATTTGGCGCTTTTCAGTGGCCCGCCTATTCAGCAGCAATTTCACTGGTCGTCCCCAAAAAACATTATGCCAGGACAAGCGGGATGATCTCAATGGCTGAATTTGGTGTTGGGATTGTTGCGCCCATCCTGGCAGGCATCTTGATGCCGTTGATTGATGTGACCGGCATTATCCTGATTGACCTGATCACGCTGGTGATTGCGCTGCTGTGCCTGCTGCCGGTACTGATCCCTGAGCCAAAACGTGCCCACATAGAAGCAGTCACAGGGAAGTTTTTCAATGAACTGATGTACGGCTTTCGTTATCTTTTCGATCGGCCCAGCTTGCTGTATTTGCAAATGGTTTTTTTCCTCGGGAATTTCTTCTTTTCTATTGGCTGGACCCTGGTGACGCCGATGATCCTTGCCAGTACGAACAGCAACTCGACGATTCTGGGCACTGTACACTCTGCTGGCGCGATTGGCGGTCTGGTTGGCAGTTCCCTGCTGACAGCCTGGGGCGGGACAAAAAAGAAAATTCACGGTGTCCTGGTGGGTTGGATTATCAGTGGCATTTTGGGGATGTGCTTGATGGGGATTGGCAGGTCTCTGCCCTTCTGGATTGCTGCAAATTTCTTTATAATGTTTGTGATGCCGCTGATCAATGGGTCCAACCAGGCAATATGGCAGGCAAAAGTGGCACCGGAAGTACAGGGTCGCGTATTTTCGGTGCGAAGATTTATTGCTCAGCTGACAGCGCCGATCTCCATGGCGGTTGCTGGACCGCTTGCTGACAAGGTTTTTGAACCAGCCTTGAAATCTGATGTCCACTGGCTTTCTCGGATTTTTGGTTCAATCTTTGGTAAAAGTGCTGGTGCGGGTATGTCATTGATCATTTTTATAAGTGGCATGCTGGTAGCGGGTGTGGGTGTGGGTGCTTACCGCTCCTACCGTGTGCGCAATGTGGAGGAACTGATTCCTGATCATGATGCAGCGGCCTCCTGATTTGGCAAAATAACCAATATTTCTTTCACCTATGTTTTTTGGTAACTGGATAGAAAAAGAGGACGACAGAAAAATGGTCGTCCTCTTGAGAATCATAGTGGTTCAGGGTTAAAGAACTTTTCGAAGAATATTTGGAAATTGCCTATTGGTCTTGAATCACAATCTTGTGTGTAATTTCAACAGATTTTTCCAGCATCGCCTGGGCAGGGCAATAGCGCGTTTCGGAGAGTTCAACGGCGCGTTCCACAGCTGCCCGGTCGATATTCTTTCCCGTAACTGTGTAGGTGATCAGGACTTTTGTGAACACCATGGGATGCGCATCAGCCTGTTCAATGTCGGCAGTGACCTGAAAATCTGTCACTTCCTGGCGTTTCTTTTGCAGGATGGAGATCACGTCCATACCGGTACATCCTATCAGACCGATCGCGATGAGCTGAAGCGGGCGAAAGCCCATATCCCGTCCGCCGACCTGCTCGCTGGCATCCAGGGGTACCAGGTAGGTGCCATCAGCTGTGCCTGTGAACGCCATATTGCCTTTCCATACGACTTTACTTTTCATTGTTTGGTTTTCCTTTCCGCCTCCTCCGGAGGTTTATGATTGCTTATCAGGTAAAACAGCCTGCATCTGTCAGCCCACAATTTGGACACACCAGGTTGAGCATGCCGTCATATTCGATAATGCCTTGATGACAGCGGGGACAGGTCATGCCTGCCCGCAAACTCATATTCGGATTAATCAGGCAGAAGATCCCTTCAGGTTGTTTAACTAAATTTGGTGTTGAATTTTCTTCAGGGGCATCATTCTTTGGCAACATAATCATCCAGGTCTAACCGGGTCATCAACCGATGACGTGCTTCATCCGGAAGCGTGGTTTCCTGACCATCCATTTGATAAAGCTGGATAGTTTTCTTGAGAGTATTTACAACGATTCTGCAGTTTGGGCAGCTTTTGATATGGGTTTCGATATCTCGGCAAAGTGCGTTATCCAGTTCGCCATCGATGTAGGCGTTCAAGTTGGTGAGAATATCCTTGCAAGGCAGCTGGTGGTCATGTCCGTAATCATGGCTGTGTTCGTGATTGTGTTGTTGGGTTTGGTGGTCGTGCTCGTGGTTCATGCGCTCTCCTTTGCAAGTTTATTTGCAAAGAAATCAGTCAAAGATTCTCTCAGCTGCATCCGGGCTCGCATTAATCTCACTTTGACAGCAGATTCGCTGATATCCAGCACTTTGGCTGCCTCCCTGGTAGAGAGACCTTCCACATCTCGCAAGAGAAAGGTCGCCCGGTTCGCATCTGAAAGGGTGTCGATTGCTTCTGTGATATAGTGCCGTGCTTCGTCGCTGATCAACTCCCGTTCGGGTAAACAACACCAGTCGATGATTTGCCTGGGCAGGATATCGCCATCATCTGTTTCAAAACTCGCATCGATCGAGGTGAGGTTGTCTTTCCTTTTACGCAGCAGGGATAGAGATTCGTTCACTGCTATCCGATAGAGCCAGGTGGAGACTTTTGACCGGCCTTCAAACCCGTCGATGTTGTTGAAGGCTTTGATAAAGGTTTCCTGGAGGATATCTTCTGCATCTTGCGGGTTGCCCAGCATCTTCAGCGCTAAGCGATAGATGTGATCTGAATTTTGAGCAACCAGCTGGGCAAAGGCAGCCTTATCCTTCCGCTGTAGGGCTTCGAGACTGATTTCCTGTTGATTTATGTTTTCATTCATTAGATGAACCCGGGTGTGAGTTGGTTACATTGGAGAGAGGCTCAGGAGAGTGGCTCATGAGAGCGGCTCAGGAGAGTGGGTAAGTGGGCAGGACATCAAAGTCCGCCGGACTGAAGTCTTCCTGGATGTAGTGGTAATAGGCAGCGCCTGCGATCATGGCGGCGTTATCGGTACACAGCGAAAGGGGAGGGATGTGGACGGGGAGCTTGCTAGCTGTGAGCATCTTCTCTCGCAATCGTTTGTTGGCAGAGACCCCGCCAGCTACGATAATTTCACTCGCCTTAAACTCTTCTGCTGCCATCAACGTCTTTTCAACCAACACATCCACCACAGCCGCCTGGAAACTGGCTGCCAGATCATCGACCGGCAGATCCCTCCCTTCGGCTTGCAGCGCTTCTACCGAGCGGAGAACGGCTGTCTTAACGCCGCTGAAAGAGAAATCCCAGGTACCTTCCAGCATGGCACGCGGGAAGGCAAAGGCAGTTTCACTGCCGTTGGTGCTGGCTTTCTGGATCGAAGGACCGCCGGGATAGGGCAGGTCGAGCAGACGGGCAACCTTGTCAAAGGCTTCCCCGGCAGCATCATCCAACGTGCCGCCGAGACGCTGGTATTGCAGGTGGTCTTTCATCAAGACCAGCTCGCTATGCCCTCCTGAAACGAGCAGCGCCAAAATTGGGAAGCGAGGGGGTTGATGAGGTGAGGCGTTGGCAGGGTAGAGCCAGGCGGAGTAGATGTGTCCTTCCAGGTGATTGACGCCGATCAGGGGCTTGCCGGTTGCCTGTGCAATCGCTTTTGCCATACTGACGCCAACAACCAGCGAGCCAGCAAGGCCGGGTCCCTGGGTGACAGCAACCGCATCTATGTCCTGGATATTGAGGTGAGCCTGCTGCAAGGCACCCTCCACAATTGGATAAATTGCCTTAACATGTTCTCGTGATGCCAATTCAGGGAAGACCCCACCATATTCGGTGTGAAGGTCCACCTGGCTGGCGATCACGCTGGATTCGATCACGCGCCCATCGCTGACGATGGCAGCCGCAGTCTCATCACAGGATGTTTCTATACCTAAAATTCTTGCTGCAGGGAGTGACATTTCTTTTTCAACCCCTTTCATTTTTCATCGGAAGGACCAGTTCCATCGGGTAATCCACAAAACGCTCAAATTGACCCTCTGGTGTGACATAATAGGTGTCTTCCAATCGGACACCCATGCCTTGATCAGGATAATACAGACCGGGTTCAATCGTGAAGACCGACCCGGGAACCAAGAGGTTGTTGGGGTCGTCTTTTCGGCTTGACCAGGGCTTTTCATGGATGTTTAATCCGACACCGTGTGCAAGCCCATGCACATACCCGGTTTCTGTTGCTGGGTTGGATTTCACGGTTGCATGCCCCATTTCTTCAAACAGCTCACAGACAAGGTCCTGGTAGATTGACGGGTTGCGGTTGGTTTCTAATTGGGAGACAACCTGTTCATAAACGGATTTGACCTGATCGTAAAGCGCCTGTGTTTCTTGCGGTGCATAACCCAGGCACCAGGTGCGTGTGAAATCGTAGAAATAGCCGCCGCCTTTTTCGCAGGGGAAAATATCAAATACGATTGTCTGACCCAGGCGCAGCAGATCGGAGGCTGTGCCGGTGCTGTGCGGGATGCCGCCATCCCGCCCGATGGCAAAGATGGTGCCTTCGGGGTTTTCTGCCCCCAGCTCAGAAAGCCAGAGATTGATATTGGCTTTCACATCGCCGATCGTCAGCGGGGAGCCATCCGATTTGACGAGAACCTCGTCCATGACTTTATGCCCCGTCAGAAAATCTGCCACACGGGATACAACGGTGACAACGATTTTACCCATCTGCCGGATGCGCTCGATCTCTTCGGGTCCCTTGGTGGCGGTTGCCTGGGAGATGACGTTCTCCTCAACATCCCCCTCAAAACTTAACCCTGGCAGCAGCGCCTGCACACTTTTCAGTAAGGAGTGAAATATTCCAGCTTCAACCAGGCCGTATACCAGCACTTTGCCAGTGGTCAAGCCAAGATCTTCAAAAATCTGTTTATAAAGCAGCGCCTGGGCTTGCAACCGATCGCCTACAGCTGCAATCAGCCTATCTTTTAAGGGATAAATGTTGTAGTTCAGCGTCTTCAACCCCGTGCGCATCGCTTCTTCGCGTTCCATGGAGCTGTGGCACAGGAGCAGCTCTTTTCCCTGCGGCTTGATCGCGTCTGCCTGCGTGAGATGGCCACCCCCGGTGAGGTAAACCATGGCAGGGTTGTGTTGGCCGGGTCCTGTGACCCAGATTCCTGTGACATCGTTTTCTTTCATCAGTCGATCAAGTTCAGATTTCATGCCTTATTGCCTTTGATTTAAGTTTGTCTGAATGGACAGGTTATTTTGCATTGGTTTTTTCTAAAATTGCCAGCAGATTGCGCAGAAATACGGCTTCTTGTTCTGGCAGGAGGGTGCGCGGGTCGAGTAAGACCCGGTCATTTTCAATGCGTGCGATAATGGGGGGCTGGGCTTGTCGCAGTGCCTGCAGGATTTTATCCGGTGCAGTCACTTCCAGCGTTAACAACCAGGTCGGCATTTCTTCCATTGGTAAGCTGCCGCCACCTACGGTTGAGCGTCCTTCCACCAGGGTCCCCCTGCCCAGGTATTGGCGCCAGTTCTCGGCTGAAGCTTTGATCGAGTCGAGGGGTCTGGCGATCATTTGCCAGATGGGGATATGAGTTTCAGCTTCATCCTTAAGGTAGTGCGTGAGCGTTGCGGTGAGACCGGAAAGGGTGAGCTTGTCTGCGCGGAGGGCGCGTGCCAGTGGGTGCACCTGGATGCGCTTGATCAACGCTTCTCGCCCGATGATAATCCCTGCTTGCGGACCGCCCACCAGTTTGTCACCAGAAAAGCAAATAAGATCACATCCTGCTGCTACAGATTCCTGGACGGTGGGTTCATGCGCCAGGCCATACTGGGCAGTATCAAGCAGGGCGCCGGAGCCAAGATCATGGACAACGGGCACGCCATGTTGGTGTGCAACCGATACAATTTCTTCGAGCGTGGGTTCGCTGTGAAACCCGATCAGCTTAAAGTTGGAGTGGTGGGCAACCAGCACGAGGGCAACTTCATTCTCTGCCAGCGCATTCTCAAAATCGTAAAGATGAAGGCGGTTGGTAGTGCCAATTTCGATTAATTTGGCTCCGGATTGGCGCATCACATCTGGAATGCGAAATCCACCGCCAATCTCTACCAGCTGGGTGCGGGAGACAAGCACCGGTTTCTTATTTGCCAGGGCAGAAAGGGTCAGCAGAACAGCACCAGCGTTGTTATTGACGACGAAACCACTTTCTGTTCCGGTCAGCATGGTCAGGATTTTACCCGCATGGACAGAGCGTTTGCCGCGTTTGCCGGTGCTCAGATTGAACTCAAGGTTGGAATAGCCGCTGACGGCAGCCATCATTGTCCGGATGGTCGCCTGGCTGAGCGGCGCGCGTCCCAGGTTGGTGTGCAGGATGACGCCAGAAGCATTAATGACCGGCATCAGTGTGGGGGTCAGCCAGGTGTTCAATCGAGACTTAACCTGGACGATGATTTCAGTTTCACCGGGTATTGGGCTGCCTTTTTGCAGCACTTCCTGGCGAATATCCTCCAGGACGCTGCGCATGCCTTCAAGGCTTAACGGACGGCCAAAATCACTGATCACATCCTGCAAGGCTGGATGGTTCAGTAATCGGTCTATGGAGGGCAACTGGCTCAAATCGGGCATTTTTTCCTGGAGAAATGGGTGTTAAAAATTTAGGAATCCTTTTTGGGGTTCCAGCGACTGCGCTCAAACAAGCGCAACAAAAACTCAATTAGCACGAAAACGACAGCCAGAATCAACAGCAAACCCGGCGTCAGGATGCGTCCAAGCTGCAGCCACGCAACAGTGCTGCCAAAGACGCCAAACCACAGCGCCTGGCGTAAGATGACCATGTCATCCACTGGAGGGTTGCTGGGAAAACGCTTGTTCAGATAATAGGTGATGGGAAGAGCGGGGCCGGTGAGCGCAAGGACGCCCAGAAAGAAGAACAACCAGCGTGGACCCAGAGTGGGCAGGGTGGCGCCAATCACAATCAACAAGCCGCCCCAACCGAGGAGAGTCAGCACAACAGAGAGCGGTAAAAAGGTGCGTAAGAATTTTCCAAATCCAAATTTCATCGTATTTTTCCTTCAAATAGTATTGTAACGCATTTATTCCTGTCTGTGGGCTTAGGGCAGCCTTCCGGATGCTATTTATCAGGGGCAGGATGCGGTAAAATGATTCCTGAATGATAGTGAGCTGTGGAGCAAAAAATGACCGAGACCGCACTTGCCGTTGATATCGGCATGACCAACATTGACCTTATTTTGGAAACCTCATCCGGACAATTGAGAAAGATGCTTTCTAATCAGCACCAAAGTGCGCTGGAACAATTTCAACAGGCGTTGGATGCTGTGAGGGCAGACCTGTCACCGGGCATGAAGATAGGGGTGACAGGGGGGCGCTATCGTGACCTGCCAGAGGTAGTCGAAGGATTTGATGTGATCAAGGTTGACGAAATGCAGGCATTGGGTTTGGGCGGTTTGGCGCTTTCCGGGCTCGAAGAAGCCCTGATCGTCAGCGCAGGCACCGGGGTCGCGATGGTAGCTGCACGCCCTTCGGGGGTGGCACACGTCACGGGATCAGCAGTGGGGGGCGGAACGCTGTTGGGGTTGTCAAAATTGATCCTGGGAACGGATGATGTGGCTGAGATCGACCGGTTGGCGATGGCAGGGGATGCCGCCGCAGTGGATATCATGCTTTCGGAGGCGGTGGGCGGCAAGGTGGGACGACTGCCAGCAAATGCAAATGCCGTCAACCTCGGTAAGCTGGACCGGGATAATGGGTTTACGAAAGAGAACCTGGCTGCCGGGCTGGTGCGCCTGGTGGCTCAGGTGATCGCGGTCATCGCGATCAATGCCAGTGCCTCAGCTGGATTGGAAGATATTGTGCTGGTGGGTCACCTGATGGATTTACAGTCCATCCGGCGCGAGATTGACCTGGTGGGTGAATTTTATGAGCGCACCTTTCTCGTGCCGGATCAACCAGGCTTTGGCACGGTGATGGGCGTGCTGGCTGTTTTGAAACAGGAGGCGCACTAATTCTGCCCTGACTTTGCCGGACCAAAATGTGCTGGATGATCTCCTGTTTGTTCTTATTCATCTTCTCTCTCCCATTTACTTTCACCTTCAACCTTTCAGCTTCTTACTATCTCCTATCAGCTATCCCCTATCAGCTCTCAACGCTTTCCAAGCCGCACACCCCAGGGTGTCACACCCCAGGGTGTTACACCTCATCCTTGACAACTCAGCAGACCCCTAATAAAATAAGTCAGTTCTTTGGTCTTTTTGGAAAATTAATGAAACTCACACGACGTCAGGAAATCTTTATTCATCGTTTACTCGATCTTTATTGGGAATTAAATAGGCCGATCCATTACTCGTTATTGGCAGAACGAGTTGGAGTGAGTCCCTTCACTGCCTATGATATGCTGCGCTTGCTCGAAGAGAAGGGATATGTCACTTCTGAGTATCGTATTGGTTCTGAAAAGCCATCCGTGGGACGCTCTAAAGTTGTATTTGAACCCACTAAGCTAGCCCGTCGCCGAATAGAAGAGTTAGCAACCGGTGCCGATTTGGGCGATTGGGACAGTACAAGGGCACGTATCCTGGCGAGAGTCCGAACGGGGGAATTCCAGAATCGAATACTGGCTGAAGAAATGTTAGCCCGCGTCCCGCCGAAAGCACCGGAAACCCTGCGTTATTGCTTTGAGGTTATGATGGTTCTTATGCTCAGGCTCGGCAGGGGCACCGGTCGCCATATCCTGGCCGAACGTTTGCCTCAATTTTTAGAACTGAAAGGTGCAATTTCTCGTTCAGGATTGCTTTTATTAGGTGGATTTGTCTTAGGTCTGTTAGCTGATGAGAATGCGATAGATTTGGATAGGGACCAATCAATCATTAAACAAGTCGAACGGTATCAAGCCCTCGTGATGGAAATGGAGCCTAACCTATGTCGACGTTTAGGTGACGGCATAAAAGACATGTTTGTTCTCGTATTTCAGAGCTAAATAATTTATCTAATATTTTGGTCTTTTTGGGATTTTACAATGGCAATTTCTGTTGAAGCTCTTCTTTTAACAAAACAATATTCTTCCCAGCCAAAGGGAAGCCGCCCTGCGCTCGATGCGGTTGATTTGCATGTCGAGGCCGGACAACTGTACGGACTGGTTGGCCCGGATGGTGCAGGCAAGACAACCCTGCTGCGCATCCTGTCCACTGTCATGAATCCAACATCGGGCTCTGCCCGATTAATGGGTTATGACGTAAATAAGCAAGCTGAGCAGATCCGCTCCAGATTAGGATATATGCCGCAGGCTTTCAGCTTGTATCCCGACTTGAGTGTGATGGAAAACCTACGTTTCTTCGCTGACATTAATGGCGTGTCGCATGGGAAACAAAAAAGTCGCATTGACGAATTACTGGAGTTTGCGCGACTGACGGATTTTACTTCCCGGCGCAGCGAGAATCTCTCAGGAGGGATGCGAAAAAAGCTGGCATTAGCTTGCGCTTTGGTCCATGAACCAGAAATCCTGTTATTGGATGAACCAACCACGGGTGTAGATCCGGTTTCCAGACGGGAGTTATGGCAATTGCTGGCTAAGGTTATTCAACAAGGTGTTACCGTTCTGGTCAGTACACCTTATATGGATGAGGCGGAACGCTGTAATATGGTCAGCATCATTTATCAAGGGCGAATACTCACCACGGGTGCGCCCGTGGATTTGGAGCGGCAAATGCCTTTCCGGATCGTAGAGGTCAAAGCAAAGCCGCGTGGAACGTTGCGTCAGGTGGTTGATAAAATAGATGGTGGGTATGGCTGGCGCGCTGTTGGTGATCGTCTGCGTCTCTCGGTGGTGGACCCGGCTGGGGTGCAAGCGCGAATCAAGGCAAATTTGGAAACAGCCGGCGCGCAGATCAGCATTCTGCGTGAAGCACGGATTCTGATGGAAGATGTTTTCATCTACCTGGTCGAACAGCAGGAGAAGCAGGCATGAGCTCAGAAAAATCTGTACAAGCCACTCAACTAACGCGAAAATTTGGTGACTTTATCGCTGTAGATCAAATCAGCTTCGATATCCCCAAAGGCGAAATTTTTGGGCTCCTTGGTCCGAACGGAGCGGGCAAAACCACCACAATCCGTATGTTATGTGGCATTCTGACACCCTCATCGGGGGCAGCAAGTATCCTGGGATTTGATGTGTCCAAGCAAACTGAAGAAGTCAAGCAAAGAATCGGCTACATGTCGCAAAAATTTTCACTATATAACGATCTGAGTGTATCTGAAAACCTTAATTTTTATGCAAACCTATATGGAATCCCCCGTGAGAAAGTAAAATCACGAATAGCTGAGTTAATAGAGATAGCTGGTTTACAAGGACACGAGAAACAATTGACTCGCAACCTTTCGGGTGCATGGCGTCAGCGTTTGGCACTTGCTTGCGCAATTGTACATGAACCGCCAATGATATTTTTGGATGAACCGACAGCCGGAGTCGACCCTGTATCACGACGTGAATTTTGGGAAATGATTTATACAATGGCTGGCCGAGGAGTAAGTGTGCTTGCAACTACTCATTACATGGATGAAGCTGAGTTTTGTAATGTAATTGGGATGATGTATCGTTCACGTTTAATTGCGCTCAATGATCCAGATTCACTGAAAGATGAAATGAGAGGTGTTTTATTTGAAGTCGATTGCCATGAACCAGGTCGTGCGGAAAAAATATTACGTGATTTGCCAACCGTACAAGATGTGGTAGCGCATGGCGTTATTTTACGTGTTCTCATGACCGATAAGACTAAAAAGGTTTTTTTGGAAAAAGTATTGACGGAAAACGAGATTGTTATAGATCGAATCGAGCGTGTTTTGCCTACATTGGAAGATGTGTTTGTTTCGTTGGTAGATCAAGAAAATCGCCTGCACGTGCGGGCAGAAATCGATTAAGGAGGTTCACATGAGACAAAGTTTTCGCCGCATGATGACCATAGTTCGAAAAGAATGGTTACACATTATTCGTGATCCTCGTACACTGGCACTGGTGATCGTTTTGCCGGTCATGATGTTGTTCCTACTTGGATATGCAGTTGCAAATGATGTTAAAGATATTCCTCTGGCTGTGGCCGATCTATCACATACGGATACCAGCCGCACCCTGGTGGATAAATTGACGGTCAGCGAGTTTTTTATGTATACACACGCAGCTCAGAGTGAAAATGAGATTTTAGCGATGATGGATGCAGGTATAGTTAAAGCTGGACTTTACATCCCTGAAAGTTTTGGAAGAGATGTCAGTACGGGGGGAGTTGGAACCATTCAGTTTTATATCGATGGCTCAAATCCCACCATTGCGCAAACCGCCCAACTTGCTGCTGAAACGATCAGCCAATCAATGTCGCAGGAGATTCTAATCAAGCGTCTCGAGCGTAGTGGCACAGGTATGCAGCTTGGTCTGCCGGTGGATGTGCGCATGCGGTACTTGTATAATCCAGATATGAAGCGGATGAACTTCATGATTCCTGGTTTGGTCGCGATTATTCTCCAAGTTCAGACATTACTATTGACCGCGTTCGCCATCGTGCGTGAACGCGAGCAAGGTACCCTCGAACAGCTTATCGTGACCCCTGTCCGGTCATGGGAATTAATGTTAGGTAAGATTTTGCCTTTCGTTGTAGTTGCTTTTGTTAACGTAGTTATGACCGTAGCAGTTGGTGCTATATGGTTCGGTGTGGACGTTGTCGGCAGTAGTGCACTCCTGGCAGGACTAAGCCTTATATTTCTGCTTGGGTCGCTGGGATTAGGCGTGCTCATTTCAAACATTTCCAAAACTCAGATGCAAGCCATGTACTTGGCTTCGTTTATCATGATGCCATCTTTTATACTGGCTGGGCTGCTGTTTCCGCGTGAGAATATGCCCTGGCTTGCTTACTATGCCGGCTATTTTTTACCAGTGACTTATTTCCTGGAGATTGTCCGTGGCATCATACTAAAGGGTGCAGATTTCTTTACTTTATGGGTCTGGATCTGGCCAATGGCTGTGTTCAGTATCGTAGTATTCTTTGCAAGTGTCTTATTGTTCCATAAGCGCCTGTAATACTTGACGCTATCAAAAAACCCCTTCTCAGTCAGGAGTTTAAAATGAAAAAATTCTTTTCCAAAATAATATTACTGGTTATCGTCTTTAGCATCGGATTAACGGGATGTCAAAGTCTGAACGGTCAAAGTACTGCGCAACTAAATGCTTCGGGAGCAATTTCTGTTGCCCAGGTTAATATTGCCCCACAAATAGGCGGTATGGTCGTATCGGTCAGTGTTGAAGAAGGTTCACAAGTGAATAAAGGCGATGAATTGTTCCGCCTGGATGATTCTTTGCTTAAAGCACAGCGTGATCAGGCAAACGCTGCGATCGCGTTAGCTGAAGCAGCTTTAAACGCGGCCAAAGTGCAATACGAACTTGCCCTAAATGCTTCACGTTTGCAGGATCAACAGAACCGCACGAGTAGATGGAATATTACTCAGCCCACTCAATTTGAGCTGCCGATATGGTACTTCGATAAAGATGAAAAAATCGAATCTGCCAAAGCAGAAATGGAAACTGCAAGTGCTGACCTTGTAGAAGAAAAAGCCAACCTCCAAAAAATTCTTAGTGATAACGCTTCTCAGGGATTCGTCGATGCAGAAAAACGTGTTGCCGAAGCGCAAGTTGCTTTTTTGATAGCAGATCAGGTCCTTACTCAGGCAAATAACGCACAGGATAAAGAAGAATTACAAAACTTCGCCCAAGACCAATATGATGCAGCTGAAACCGAACTAACCTCTTCTCAATCCAACTATAATCGTTTATTAACGACACAAGCTGCTAAAGATGTGCTCGAAGGTCGCGCCCGCGTACAAGTAGCACAAGAACGTTTTGACCGCGCCTTGGATTATTACAATTCGCTTATGAGCGGTGACCAGTCTTTGCAGGTTAAGGCTGCCGAGTCAGGTGTGACACAAGCCGAAGCTGCATTATCGCAAGCTCAGGCTGCATTGGCTACGCTGGATGTTCAACTGAAAAATACTATCGTTACTGCCCCTGTGGATGGTACAGTACTGACTAGTAGTCTAGAAGTTGGCGAAACGCTCGCCCCCACCGGTGTTGTATTAATCATTGGACAATTACAGGAAGTAAATTTGACCGTGTTCATCCCGGAAACAGAGTACGGACAGGTAAAACTTGGTGACCAGGTCTCAATAACTGTGGATTCATTCCCCGGAGAAACGTTCAGTGGCACAGTGGTTTATATTTCGGACCAGGCTGAGTTTACTCCGCGCAATGTCCAAACGGTGGAAGGACGTAAAACAACCGTTTACGCAGTGAAGATCAAAGTATCTAATCCAGATCTTGAACTAAAACCTGGAATGCCCGCAGATGTCACTTTTATTCGAAAGTGAAACCCATGAAAACTCAGAATTCCGCTGTTGTTGTAACAGGTAGCGCCGCACAGGTACCACCAGAAATAGCCAGTCAATTGGGCATAGTAACTCTTCCATTGACCATAATCGTTGCAGGGAAAGCCTACCTTGACGGTGTTGATATCTTTCCGGGTGAGCTTTACCAGAAAATGCGCATTCAAAAGTTGGAAGTAAAGACCGCTGCACCCAATGTCGGACAATATTATGAGTGTTTTAAGAGAATTATTGACCAGGAAGGCCGCGATGTTCTTTGTATTACGTTATCGAGGCAATTAAGCTCTGACTACAATTCTGCCGTTGATGCGGCGCGAATGATTTTGAATGAACACCCGATGTCAAAAGTGATCGTTTTTGATAGTTTGCGGGCCGCGGCGCCACAAGGTTTATTGGCGATTGAAGCAGCAAAACAATTGCAAGCAGGGCTTTCGATGGAAGAGGGGGTTCAATATTTGACGAATGCCAGGCACAGATTGGGGCTGATCGCCGCGTTGGACTCATTGGATTATCTTGCCCAAGGCGGCCGGATTGGTAAAGCGGCGTATCTGGCTGGCAATGCGCTACAGATCGTACCTATTCTCACCATAAATAAAGAAGGGATTGTCGCTCCCTCCAGGGTTGTACGTAATAAAGAAAACGTAATTCCTGCGGTCATTTCCATCCTGACCAAACAGACGTCTGGATTCAAGAAACTGGATATATCAGTGATGCATGCCGATGCTCAAGAAAAAGCTGAAGCATTACAACATTCGCTTAACGAACGTTACCCTTCATTGGAGATTCCAATCAGTGAATTTACACCGGTTATGGGAGCGCATACCGGGCCAGGTTTGATTGGGTTAGGTTATTTATATGAATAGAAAATTGGAAAAGTCATAGAGGTGGCTTATGATCGTTAATTTTGCTCTTTCAATGCCGGTGGTAAGCATTATTTTTCTCTTGTTATTTGGGTACTTCTTCGGTTCTATACCCAGTGGTTACCTGGCCGGTAAATGGATCAAAGGAATTGACTTACGCCAATACGGCAGTGGAACGGTCAGCGGTTCCATGGTGTGGGAACATGTGGCGAAGTGGGCGGTTGTTCCGGTTGGACTTTTTGATATCTTTAAAGGCGCATTTCCAACCTGGCTTGGATTGCGTCTGGGAATGGGGGAGTTGGCGACTATACTGGCGGGATTTGCTGCCATAGTGGGACACAACTGGCCAATTTATCTCAATTTCCAGGGCGGGCGTGGATTCAGCCCCTTCCTGGGTGAGTTATTGGTGCTTTTTCCCTGGGGGCTAGTAATAGTATTGGCTGGATTGGCGATTGGCAACATTTTTCAAAACCCAATTATCCCACTTATTACAGTATTGCTTTTACCTTTTTTTGCCCTATTTTTACAGGGTTCCCCTATTGTTTTGTGGTGTTCTATAGGTATGACGCTAATTACACTCATTAAAAGGTTGGAAGCAAACCGCCGTCCTCTTCCAGCTGATAGGAACGAACGTCAAAGAACAATCATTCGGCGGCTATTGCTGGATCGCGACATTCAGGACCACGAAGAATGGATCCGCATGGAGCCACGAAAATAATAGCTTATTGATAAGTCTTTCGAAAATGGGATTGACAATTATGACAGAAAAATTACCAGATCACGGTTCGTGTTTTGTTTGTGGAAAAACAAACCCCAAGAGTATTGGTGTTGAATGGGAATTAGAGCCAGAGGGTCATATTGTTGCATCTTTTAGGTTTAATGAATATCAGCAAGGACCGCCAGGATTTGCCCATGGGGGAGCCTCGGCAGCCGTAATGGATGAAGCAATGGGAGCTGCTGTCTGGCAGGTTGGTAATCGGGCGGCCACGGTTCATCTCGAATTGGATTATCGAAAGCCAATTCCGATTGGGGAAGAAATTAACATTCAAGGCTGGTCGTTTTCTGAAGAAATGGATTCGGCGACTACTCGCGGCATCATTTATCTTTCAGATGGAACAATCGCAGTTGAAGCCTGCGCTAAATATGTTAGCGCACCTCAGCTATTTAAGGACGTCCCATTCGCGGAAAATCCCTCAGGTTTAGATTCCCCGGCTAATCTATCCATTTGACCCTGTTACTTAGAGATATATGAAACTTACAAAGAAAATTGTCTGGGTTGTAATATTTGCGATTGGCATGGCTTATTTGGAAGCAGCAGTTGTCGTTTATTTACGACGATTGTATGGCATCTCCGATCTACTCCTTACTGTACCCCCCTTTGACCCTCAGATCGCCAGGATTGAATTAGGAAGAGAACTGGCAACTTTAGTCATGCTCATTTCATTTGGCTGGGTAGCAGGACGAAAACTTCAATCCCGTTTTGGGTTTGCCTTGGTTGCATTTGGAATATGGGATATCTTTTATTACCTGTGGCTTAAGGTTTTTATCGCATGGCCAACTACCTTGCTTGATCCCGATCTGCTTTTCCTCATTCCATTACCATGGTGGGGACCCGTCATTGCACCCATATTGATTTCCCTGTTAATGATCATGGGTGGAACATTGGCTATCCTTAGAGAGGAACAAGGCCATGGCATTCGCTTTAGGATTACCGAAGCGTTCGTTTTATTGGTTGGTATTTTGGCGATGTTGTATGCGTTTATGCAAGATGCAATCGCCATCCTTCCCGCGGGTGCAAGCATACTCAGTCAATTGAAGCCATCTCAATTTAATTGGGCAGTGTTCCTGGCAGGATTATTCTTGAGTGCATTTATGGTTTGGCGAGTCACAAAAAGAACATAAAAACCAAAAATGAAAATCTGAATTTGCTTTCCCGGTGCTCTGGTTTTCCCTGAATCAAACACTCTTTAAAAAAGGATTTATATTATATTCAAATCGAATTGGGAATAACGTTTCATGGCATCGAATGGCTCGATGAGGAAGTTTTCCTTGAATAAGCTTATTGGAAGAATATTTACCTAGTTGACATGGAGTTGAATATGAAGGTGCGTTACCTCGGGCACTCGTGCGTAGAAATTATTGGCAAGCATCATATTTTGATTGACCCTGATTTCACTCGAGAGCCTTTGCCAAATGTTGAGTTTATATGTGTTTCGCATGCCCACATGGACCATATTGGTAAGATTACGCAGGTACCAGAAGGAGTTGTTCTTGCTTCTCCCGAAGTTTGTAAAGTTGCAAGGGAGATGGGTGTGCCTGATGTCCGGATAAAACCTGTAAAGGCTGGAGAGCAAATCGCAACGATATCGATCCTTCCGGGCTATAGCGCTGTTAAAGATCCTCGGCATTTTATTCTGAGCCTAATTTTTCGTTTAAGAATTCCAGAACCCGGGGGCGTTCCACTTTCGTTTTTGGTTCAGGATGGTATTGACTTATTGCATATTGGGGATGCTCATCGATATCCTCTCGAAATTCAACCGGACATTTTATGTCTGCCCTGGCGAACCTCGCCGGTAGGATCCGAAAAATATAAATCCGTTGTAATTGAAATGGCCAAGAGAATGGCAGTACCCTATATCCTTCCCATCCATTATGACTTAACTGGAACAGAAGCTGACCCGTTGGAAATTAGAGAGCGCATCAATGCAACCGTCCTTATTGGAGAAAATTGGCACTACTTTAGTGGCAACAACTTAGAAACGACCATTTGATAAAGGAGAAATAAGATGAAAAAGCAAAAAGTAGCAATTGTAACGGATGGGGCTTGTTCTCTGACCCCTGCTCAGGGAGAAGAACTTGGAGTCCATATAGCCCCGGTTTATGTGAACTTTGGTGATAAAACCTATCAGGCAGGTGTAGATCTGGAAGCATCTGAATTTTATCGTATGATGCAAGCCAGTAATAAATTGCCCACTACGGCGCAACCCACGGCTGCTGATTTTATCAAACTGTATACCAGGCTGGCGGATGAAGTGGATGAAATTATCACAATCGTGATTTCTCACCATATGAGCGCAACAATTCAATCCGTCGAGATGGCAAAAGAAGAGTTTTCCAAAGTTCCAATCCATATCATTGACTCTGAATCGGTTTCTTTGGGATTTGGCATGATGGCGATTGCCGCTGCACGAGCCGCTGCGCAAGGGCAAGATGCGCAATCCGTGATTCACCTCGTAGAAAATATCAAACAAAGGATTAACGTTATTTTCACAGTAGATACACTAGAGTATCTGCATAAGGGAGGGCGTATCGGTGGGGCGACAGCGTTCCTAGGATCTGCATTGAGCATAAAGCCAATTCTTTATATAAAAGATGGACGGATTGAGCCCTTAGAGAAGCAGCGTAGCCGCAAACGCTCGATCGCTCGATTATTAGAAATCATGGGAGAGAAAGTTGGCAGTAGTGAAGTTCATGTTGCCATTCTACATGGCAATATTCCGAATGAAGCCCATGATCTGGAAGAGCAGATCCGTGAAAGGTTCAATTGTGTTGAATTGGTTACATCTGAAATGGGTCCTGTGATTGGGGTTCATGCCGGACCGGGTACATTAGGTTTGGTCTTTTACAGTTTGTCTGATCGAACACCAGAGTGATGTATAGATGCAGCACACTGTTCCATTTCGCAATTTCTGCGATTGTTCGCCACGACAAGCCAATATGGGTTTTCGCAAATCTATCCGGCAGAGTAAACCTTGTCTTTGGGATTAAACCGTTCAATGGCTGATTCATATGTTTTAAAACGCGAAGTGGCTGAGAACACTTAAGCGATGAATACCATTCTTCTCATAATATTCTTGGATTCAAGGATTTAGTGCTACGGGTGAGGTGATAAAATCATTCGTATGCAAAAACAAAAATACAAAAGACTAGGAAACCAAGAACGAGAAAGTATAAGTAGAGGACTGGCACAAAAGAAATCTATTCGAGAAATTGCCAGAGAAATTGGTCGGTCCCCAAGTACGGTGTCTCGAGAAATTAAACGGAACAGAGGGAAGACAGGCTATCGAGCATTTTCAGCGAGTGGTCGAGCAAGAACATCAGCAGGATCGCGGAGAAAAGGAAAAGGCAAAATAACAAGTCAAAGCGGCTTACGGTAGTATATTATGGAAAAGCTGAAAGAGGAATGGTCCCCACAAGACATTGTCCCCACAAGAACTCAACGCTTTCCAACGCTTCCAAATTGACTTGACCCTGTAAATATGATAATATTGGTCTAATTGTGAACTCATCCAGAGAGGTGGAGGGACCGGCCCAGTGATACCTCGGCAACCACGATCGTTTATCGACGGTGCCAACTCCGGCAGACCCCACTTTCGGGGCGTTCTGGAAGATGAGGTGACGTGACCTGCGGGTTACACTGCACCTCTCAACCATTGAGAGGTGATTTTTTTTGATAACGGTAAAGGAATTCTCTATGGCAGCAAGTGTGAAAGTGTTCACCAATCGGTCCTATCTGGATGCTATTGAAAAATCTGTGATCCTGTTTGACGGCGCCATGGGCACTAACCTGGATCGCCAGAATCTGACGCCGGAGGACTTTGGCGGAGAAAAAACAGCAGGCTGTAACGATTACCTGGTGATCACAAAACCTGAGGCTGTGGAACTGGTGCACCGCTCTTTCCTGGAAGCAGGTTCGGATGTGATCGAGACGGATACCTTCCGATCCAATCGGCTGACATTGGGCGAATTTGGGCTGGCAGAGCGCACGCTGGAGATCAACAGGGCAGCTGCTGCGCTGGCACGCAGGGTAGCGGATGAATATACCACGCCGGATAAGCCGCGTTTTGTGGCTGGATCAATGGGACCCAGCGGGAAGCTGATCTCGGCAGAAGACCCTGAAATGTCGAACATTACCTTTGACTTCCTGGTGGATCTTTTTCGTGAGCAGGCTGTGGGGTTGATTGAAGGCGGCGTCGATCTGTTGTTGATTGAAACATCGCAGGACATTTTGGAGGTCAAAGCGGTTATCCAGGGCATTCACGCTGCATTTGAGCAAACTGGCACGGTAGTGCCGATCCAGGCACAGGTCACACTGGACACCACGGGGCGCATGCTGCTGGGCACCGATATCGCCGCTGCCCGGGTGATTTTGGAGGGGATGGGGATTGATGTGATTGGCTTGAACTGCTCCACCGGGCCGGATTACATGCGCGAGCCTATTCGATATTTGACAGAGAACACTCATCTGCCCGTTTCGTGCATCCCCAACGCAGGGCTGCCGCTCAATGTGGATGGCCAGGCCGTTTATCCGATGGAGCCTGAGCCCTTTGCGGACTTGCTGTTGGAGTTTGTGAACGACTATGGCGTGCGGGTGATTGGGGGCTGCTGCGGCACGCGGGAAGATCACATCCACCTGATTAACGAACGGCTGAACCGAAAACGAGATCTGCCTTCTGTGCCTGAAGTTGAGCCAATGCTGGCTTCGCCTGTGATGGCGGTTGGGATGCAGCAGGTGCCGCCGCCCTTCCTGATCGGTGAGCGTCTGAACACACAGGGTTCACGCCGATTTAAGCGAGCGATTTTGTCAGAAGACATCGATACGGTGGTGGAAATTGCGCGCGGACAGGTGGACAGCGGCGCGCATGGGCTGGATGTGTGCGTGGCATTGACGGAACGTGCGGATGAAGCGGATACGATGCGCACCGTTGTCAAGAAATTATCCAACGCTGTGCCGGTGCCCTTGGTGATTGATTCGACGGAATTGGGTGTGATCGAAGCCGGGCTGAAAGCCAATCCTGGGCGCAGCCTGATCAATTCGACCCATTTTGAATCCGGACCGGAGAAAGCCAGGCAGATTTTTACACTGGCAAAGCAGCATAACGCCGCCGTGATTGTGCTCACGATTGATGAAGAGGGCATGGCAAAGACAGCTGAAAGGAAATTGGCAGTCGCCCGGAGGATATACGACCTGGCGGTGGACCAAATTGGGTTGAACCCGCCTGACCTGGTGTATGACGCGCTCACCTTCACCCTGGCGACCGGCGACGTTGAATTGAACGATTCTGCTGTGCAGACCTTAGAGGGCATCCGCCAGATCAAAGCTGCGCTGCCGGGGGTGCTCACATCCCTGGGAGTAAGTAATGTCTCCTTTGGGTTATCTGCCCCAGCCCGGGCGGTGCTCAATTCAGTGATGCTTTTTCATGCCGTTCAGGCGGGATTGGATATGGCTATTGTCAACCCGGCACATATCAAGCCCTATGGTGAAATCCCAGCGGATGAACGGGCTCTGGCAGAGGATCTGATCTTTAATCAACGTGAGGATGCGCTGACAAGGTTAATTGCCTACTTTGAAAACGTGGATGAGACAACGCAGTCGGAAGACCGAAACCGGATGGACCTTTCCGAATTGTCTGCGGAGGAACGCCTGCATTGGCGCATCCTGCACCGCCACAAAGCGGATGTTGAATCAGATATCGATGAGATCCTGGCGCGGGATTCAGGAAGGTCAAAATCGGATACAGCGGTTGAGATCCTGAACCAGGCGCTGCTGCCGGCAATGAAGGATGTGGGCGATAAGTTTGGCTCTGGAGAGCTGATCTTGCCTTTTGTGCTGCAGAGCGCCGAGGTGATGAAGGTGGCAGTGGGTTACCTTGAGAACTTTTTGGAGAAGAAGGAAGGCACCTCCAAAGGGAAATTGGTGCTGGCAACGGTTTATGGCGATGTGCACGACATTGGCAAGAACCTGGTGAAGACGATCCTCTCAAACAATGGCTACACCGTGGTGGACCTGGGCAAACAGGTGCCAGCGGAGACGATCATCTCACGCGCAGTGGAAGAAAAGGCGGATGCCATTGGGCTGAGTGCCCTGCTGGTAAGCACCAGCAAGCAGATGCCGCTGATTGTGAACGAATTGGACCGGCGCGGGCTGTCCTTCCCGGTGTTAATCGGCGGAGCAGCCATCAATCCGCGCTTTGGCAAGCGCATCTTGCTCACAGAGAGCGGCCACTATTATCCACCCGGTGTTTTTTACTGCAAGGATGCCTTTGAAGGTCTGGCAACGATGGATGCCTTGATGCATGCTGACAAGAGAAGTGCTCTGATCGAAACGATCCATCAGGCAGCCGATTATGAGCTGGGAAAAGAACTTTCGCCTGCACAACGGACCTCTGGAAAGCCGCGCAAACGCTCTGTGGAACCCCTTGAGCGTTTACCGCAATCGCCCCACTGGGGCCCGCGTGTAGTGGAACAGATGCCGCTGGCGATGGTGGGTGAACACCTCTCCATCAATGAGCTCTATCGCCTGTCGTGGGGAGCAAAGAATACCCATGGGTCTGAATGGGATAAGTTAAAGGCTGAATTTGACGCCCGATTGGTGCGCATGCGCAAGGATGCGGACCGAGAAGGTTGGCTGAAGCCGCAGGGTGTGTATGGGTATTGGCCATGCCAGTCGGAAGATAATGCGCTGTATCTCTATGACCCCGACTCGATCAACAGCCCAAACCCAGACATTGTCCAAACCTTTGAATTTCCCCGTCAGGAAGGGGGCAATGCCTATTGCCTGGCAGATTATTTCGCCCCAAAGAGTGCTGGAATGATGGATGTGGTGGCGCTGCAGGTGGTGACGGTGGGCCATGAGGCGACCGAACGCTTTCAAGCTTTGCAGGATGCCGGCGAATATGCGGAGGGGTATTATCTGCATGGGCTGGCAGTGCAAATGGCTGAGGCTGCGGCGGATTATCTGCATGCGCATATCCTGCGTGAATTGAACCTGCCAGCCGGGCGCGGCAAACGCTATTCCTGGGGATATCCTGCCATCCCGGAACTAGAGGATCACCAGAAGGTGTTTGCCCTGCTGCCGGCTGAATCCGCTCTGGGGATGAGCCTGACCTCTGCGTACCAGTTGGTGCCTGAGCAATCAACAGCGGCAATCATTGTGCATCACCCGGAAGCCAAATATTTCAATGTAGGTACCAGCCGTGTTGAGCAGTTAATGCGGGACTGAGGTGTGGAAGGTCGAAATGGATAATAACAACAAATTCCTTGATCGATTGAACCAGGCGAGCCGTCCGATTGTGACCGATGGCGCGATGGGCACTTTATTACATGAGCATGGGATTGAGATTGATGCCTGCTTTGACGAACTGAACCTGACACATCCCGCATTTGTGGCAGAGATTCACCGCGATTACATCCAGGCAGGCGCGCAGTTGATCAAAACCAATACCTTTGGCGCCAACCGCACCAAGCTGGACCGACATGGTTTGGAAGAACGTGTGCAGGAGATCAATGCTGCAGCGGTTAGCCTGGCGAAAAAAGTGGTCTCGGCGTCTTTCAAAGATGTGCTGATTGCCGGTGATGTTGGTCCTTTGGGGGTGCCGCTGGCGCCCTTTGGGCGAGTGCAGGTGGAGGAAGCCTATGAAATTTATATTGAACAGATCCAGGCTTTGGTGCAATCGGGTGTGGATCTGATCCTGATTGAAACCATGGTGGATGTTTACGCCGTGCGGGCTGCCATCGATGCTGCGCATCATGTTGATCCTGCGCTGCCAGTGATCGCCTCAATGACCTTCACACGTGACCGCAGAACGCTGCTGGGGGATACACCGCAAGAGGTCGCGCAGCGCATGCATGAAATGGGCGCGGATGTGATCGGTGTGAATTGTTCCGGGGGTCCAGCACATCTTCTGCACATTCTTAGGCAAATGAAAGCTGCTGTGCCTGAGGGGCGTTTTTCGGTGATGCCCAACGCGGGCTTTCCTGAAAACGTGGGGGGACGCATTATGTATCCTGCCGGGCCAGAGTACTTTCATGATTACACACTGGCATTTTGGCGCTCTGGCGCAAACGTGATAGGCGGATGCTGCGGGACAACCCCTGCCCATATTGCTGTGATGGCAGAAGCGGTTGCCCAGGCGCCTGGCGATTTTCTGGTGAACCTGGTGCCTGATCTTGAATCAGCTGCTGAAGCGGACCAGGAAGCAGCCGTGGGTCGGTCCGATCTGGCTGAGAAATTGGCGGATGGAAAGTTCGTGATTGCTGTAGAGATGGACCCACCGCGCGGGCTTTCGATCCACAAACGATTGGCTGGGGCATCACTGCTGGCAGATGCCGGTGCGGATGTGATCGATGTTGCGGATAGCCCGATGGCACGCATGCGGATGAGTCCTTGGGCAGTGTGTCATCTGATCCAGTCACAGTTTGCAATTGAAACCACGCTGCACTTCCCAACGCGCGGTCGGAATTTGCTGCGTGTGCAGGGTGACCTTTTGGCTGCCCATGCCATGAACATCCGCAATGTGTTCGTGGTGATGGGCGACCCGACAGAAATTGGGGATTACCCCGATGCCAGCGATTCCTATGACCTGGTGCCGACAGGGCTGATTCGCCTGATCAAGGAGGGGTTCAATGTCGGTGTGGATCATTCGGGCGGAAAAATCGGCCAGCCAACGAATTTCTTTGTTGGCGCAGCCTTAAATCTTTGCCCGAGTAAGCCTGAACGCGAAATTCATATTCTACGCAAGAAACTTGAGGCAGGTGCCGATTTTTTCCTGACACAGCCAGTGTTTGATGTTCACAAGGCGCGCTCGTTCCTCAAAATTTACGAAGATCAATATGGACCGCTTGATGCACCAGTGCTCATGGGGGTTCTACCGCTGGTGACGGATCGCCATGCACGGTTTATCCACAATGAAGTTCCGGGCATCCTCATACCAGAGTCAATTCAAAAGCGTATGGACTCTGCGGGGGAGAATTCATCTCTCGAAGGTGCTCGCATTGCATTGGAATTAATTGAGGAAGCACGGCAGGATTTTCAGGGTATCTATTTTATGCCGGCATTTAACCGGTTCGATATGATTGCGGATATTATCGATCGGGTGAGAAACGGGTAAAATTGGGTTATTAACTGGCATCAGGACTGGCGAATTATGCTCCTCATACTAAAGGCTCATTAAAGGTAAGATTAATACAGAGGTGAAAACATGAAGAAATTTGCAATCACACGAAAATGGTTTGTCTGGTTTCTGTTGGTGGCTCTGCTGGCAGCGTGTAAGCCGGCAGCAACGCCTGACTTGGAGATGGCAGCCACTTACGCTGCTCAAACACTGATGGCGATGACGACACCCACAGATGCCGAAACATTGGGGCCCGCTGACACTGCCACACCCACCGAGGAACTGACTGCAACCGCAACGCCGGTTCCCACGCTGGAACCTGTAGGCCCGGTGGATTTTCCTGAAAATATCAACCCTCTTACCGGAATGCCGGTTGAGGATCCTTCGATTTTGGATCGGCGGCCGGTGTTTGTTAAGGTGGCTAATTATCCCGTCTCGGGAAGACCACATGCGGGTCTTTCAGCTGCAGATATGGTATTTGAATATTTTATTGGTTCTGGGGCAAACCGGTTTATGGGTTTGTTTTATGGGCAAGATACCGATCAAATCGGTCCGGTGCGTTCTGGGCGCCTGGTTGATCCGCATATCGTCAGCCTGTATGAGGGCATCCTCGGGATGGAATCGGCTTATGTGACCGTTTTGGATCATATCACCGATATCCTCGGCAACCGGGTAATCAGCGGCCGCGGCTCATGCCCGGCAATCTGCGATGATGGGCGTTATATTGTGACCAGCGTCTTTGCCAATTCCGAAGCGATGAGTGAGGTGGCAGAACAAAGAGGTGTGGTCAACCAGCGCTATGTGCTGGAGGGGATGGCTTTTGACCCCAAAGTTCCTGAAGGCGGCGCACCAGGCGAACAAGCCACCATCCTCTATGCCTATTTCAATCGTGGAGAGTGGCGTTTTGATGAGGAAAGCGGGAAGTATTTGCGCTGGATTGAAGCGGAGTCTTCCTCCACTGAGATGACCCCGCTGGTGGATCGTGTGACTGATGAACAGCTGGCATTTGCCAATGTGGTCGTGATCTTTGCCAATCATACTGAAATAACGCCAACCCTGCACGAGATTGATATTTGGAATGTGGTCAACCAGCGGGCGG
>DIXG01000072.1 GCA_002436005.1 Anaerolineaceae bacterium UBA6086
TTGGTCTGTTAGTCGATAAAAATGGTTTTCCATTGGGTTAGAGAATGGAGAATGGAGAATGGTGAATGGTGAATGGTGAATGGGGAGTGGGGATTAGGAATTAGGGATTAGGGAGTCTGCTTAACAGGCAATTTCCAGTACGGTGAAATTCTGAAGTTTCTCGGCGGTTTTTGGGCATCATGATATACTAAATAGCAATCCTGTCACAGGCGAATAAAATTATGAAACTGATCATACAGATCCCATGTTTTAACGAGTCAATGATTCTTCCCAAGACGCTCTCACAGCTGCCGCGCCAGATGGCGGGATTTGACGAGGTGGAAATCCTGGTTGTGGATGACGGCAGCATGGATGATACAGCCAAGGTTGCGCGCGAGAACGGTGCTGACCACATCCTTCATCTCACCCGCCATGTAGGATTGGCGCAGGCTTATGCGCGTGGGCTGGATGCTTGCGTCCGCCTGGGCGCCGATGTGATCGTCAATACCGACGCTGATAATCAATATCCTGCGGCGGGGATTGAAAAACTGGTTCAGCCGATCCTGGCTGGTAAGGCTGAAATGGTGATCGGCGACCGTGGTGTTCGATCGGTCGAACACTTCCCTGCCCACAAGCGTGCGCTGCAAACATTTGGCAGCCGGGTGGTTTCCGCCACCGCTGGCTTTGAAATTCCGGATGCCACCAGCGGCTTTCGAGCCATCACGCGGGAAGTGGCGCTGGAAACCATGGTACTGAATAATTATTCCTACACCCTGGAAACGCTCATCCAAGCAGGTTCAAAGCGGGTTAAGGTGGAATTTGTGCCAATCGAGACCAATCCCCCGGAACGTCCGTCGCGGTTGTTCCAGAGCATCCGCAGTTATCTGCTTAATTCCTCAGTCACGATCATGCGTTCCTTCACGATGTATCGCGCCCTGCGCATTTTCACGGTGATCAGCTTGGTGATGCTGCTTGCCGGTGTTGTGCTTGGTGGGCGGTTTGTCTTTTATTACGTGCAGGGAAAGGGCAGCGGCATGGTGCAATCGCTGATCCTGACGGCGATCCTGCTCATTATCGGTTTTGTCACTTTCCTGATCGGGCTGATTGCAGACCTGGTCAGCTTTAATCGGAAAATCCTTGAAGAGGTGCTTTACCGCCTGCGAAGACAGGATAGCGAACCATCGGAGGACCTGCAAGACCCGCCTTCTTAGTAAGTTTAAGGTTGGGTTAATTAGCCGTTCCAATCAGCAGCGATTTCATTTACTTGTGTACCATTTCATAATCGTCCATCATCATGTCAGAAAGAGGTCTGTGTGTTTGAACCATTAAGAAAACGCATTGAGGAAGAAGGAAAGTGCCTGGGTGGGGGGATTTTAAAGGTGGATCCTTTTATCAACCACCAGGTGGACCCGGAATTAATGGATGCCTGCGGTAAGGCTTTTGCTGAGCTGTTTGCCTCCACACGGCCGACCAAAATCCTGACGGCTGAGATTTCTGGCATTGCACCAGCGTTGATGGCTGCCCGCTATCTTGGGGTGCCGGTGGTATATGCTCGCAAACATAAGCCGATCACGATGCCCGACACAGTGTATCTGACCGTTGCGCCTTCTCACACCAAAGGGCATATGGTGGAATTGATCGTTTCGCCGGAATACCTGGGAGCGGGTGAACGGGTATTGATCATTGATGATTTTCTTGCTTCAGGAGCGACCATTGCTGGGCTGGTGCGGCTGACGCAAACTGCCGGTGCACAGATTGTGGGCATTGGCGCGTTGATCGAGAAAACCTTCGAGGAAGGACGTGAGGTGCTCTCTTATCTGAATGTGCCCATCAAGTCGCTGGTTGGAATTGCCTCACTGGAAGGTGGCAAGATCGTCTTCGATGAAGAATGACCTATTTGCCTGGCTGCTCAAAGCGGCTCGCTGGCGTTTGTTTAGACCGCTGACCACACTCTTTACAAAATACATGGACGCTTTCCTGCCGGTGGACCGGCTGACTGAAAATGATCATTGGCTGGCTTTTCATCATCCCCAGCCGGATTATGCATTGCATATTCTGATTGTTCCCAAAACGCGGCTTGCATCGATGGATGCGGCGACTGACCAACCTGTTGAATTTCATCAGGATTTCTATCGGGTGGTTAACGCGTTGATTGCAGATTTTGATTTAAATGCGTATGGCTATCGCTTGATCAGTAATGGGGGTCCCAACCAGCAGGTTCCGCAGTGGCACTGGCATCTGATCAGCGATTACGTGCAGGAGACACATGACTGAAACGATCCTAATCCTTGATTTTGGTTCACAATACTCACAACTGATCGCACGCGCTGTCCGCGAGGCGCAGGTTTATGCTGAACTGGTCCCCTGGGACGCTTCGGAAGGCGCGATAGCTGCCCTCGCGCCCAAGGGGTTTATCCTTTCCGGCGGACCACAATCAATTTATGAAACCGGATCGCCCATAATCCCTGAATTTGTGCTCGCATCGGGGTTACCCATTTTGGGAATCTGCTACGGCATGCAGGCGTTGATGCAAGAACTGGGCGGCAAAGTGCTGCCGGCAGAAAAACGAGAGTATGGGTTGGCGCATCTGACGCTGGGAAAGCCTTCCAGGCTGCTGGAAGAAAGCAGCGGCCGCCAGGTGTGGATGTCCCATGGGGACCGCACAGAGCAGGCCGCCCCGGGGTTTGATGTGCTGGCAAGCACAGAAAACACGCCGATTGCTGCGGTTGGAGATCCTGCACGCCGTTATTATGGTCTGCAGTTTCACCCCGAGGTGCGCCACACAACAGGGGGGCGAGACATCCTGCGGCGGTTTGTGATCGAGGTTTGCGGCTGTGCTGGGGATTGGACACCAAGCTCGATGATCTCGGATGCGGTGGGGCGGATTCGAGACCAGGTTGGAAATGAGCGCGTCTTGTCGGCGGTTAGCGGCGGGGTGGATTCCAGCGTGGCGACCACATTGGTGCGGGAGGCGGTTGGGGATCAGCTCTCAGCTGTTTTTGTGGATACGGGGTTGATGCGCCAGGGGGAGGTGGATTGGGTCAGCCAAACTTTCCAGGCAGCGCTTGGTGATAACTTGATCGTGATTGATGCGGCGGATCAATTCTTTACGCGGCTGAAAGGCGTGACCTCACCGGAGGAAAAAAGAATCCTCGTTGGTGAAACCTTCATCCGCCTGTTTGAATCGACTGCTCGCCAGCTGGGCAGCCCCAAATATCTCGTGCAGGGCACGATTTACCCGGATGTGGTGGAATCGCGCGCATCCGAACGCGGACATGCGCAGCGGATCAAATCGCATCACAATGTTGGCGGACTGCCTGAAGTGATGGATTTTGACCTGGTTGAGCCATTACGTTATTTATTTAAGGACGAGGTTCGCAAGGTGGGCAAAGCTCTGGGTCTGCCTGATATGTTGGTGGCACGGCAGCCCTTTCCTGGTCCGGGGCTGGCTGTGCGATGTGTGGGTGAGGTGACCCGTGAGCGGGTGGCGAAATTACGCCAGGCAGATGCGATCTTCCTGGAGGCACTTGAGCAGGCTGGCTTACTGAATACGGCACAGACGGGCACTGACGATGCAGCAGTAGCGGTTGCGCAGGCTTTTGCGGTCTTGCTGCCGGTTCGGTCAGTGGGGGTGATGGGTGATCAGCGCACCTATGATGAAGTGATCACCCTGCGGGCGGTGACGACCGAAGATTTTATGACGGCAGATTGGGCGCGCCTGCCCCAGGATCTGCTTTCACAGGTTGCTAACCGGATTGTCAACGAGGTGAATGGGATCAACCGTGTCCTGTATGATATCACCAGCAAACCGCCTGGCACGATTGAGTGGGAGTAGGTTTGGCAGACGAGGTCAGGTTTGGATGAATGATGCATTTCTACTATAATGACTTATAAGGCGAAAGAACTTTCTTATTTTCCTGCAAGTTTCAATTGAAAAGGAGTTGTAAGATGGATTTTGGTGAGATTTTGACAAAAGCTTGGAAAACGGTGTGGAAGCACAA
>DIXG01000019.1:0-40739 GCA_002436005.1 Anaerolineaceae bacterium UBA6086
CGGTTTTCGCTGTTTCCGCTCGCCCGAACCCTGAAAGGGTTCGGTTGTGCTGAAATGCTGTGTTCTGATTTTCTGAAATTCTGAGGGGGGTGTGGGGGGATTTCCTCCCCCCACATCTCATAAAGGAAAATTTTTATTTATGTGGCAGAAACTAACATCCCTGGAAAATCTATTCAACGCTTACTGCGCTGCATCAAAAGGTAAACGGTCTAAGCCCGATGTCGCCAGATTTGAATTTAACCTTGAAGAAAATATTTTCAATCTACAATTGGAATTGGTCACTGGTTCTTATCAGCATGGCTCTTATCACAGCTTTTACATCCACGACCCTAAGAAACGCCTGATTTCTGCTGCCAGCTTTAAGGACCGGGTGGTGCATCATGCCCTCTGTAACCTGATTGAACCGTTATATGAAAGAAAATTCATTTATGATACCTATGCCAACCGGGTGGGGAAGGGCACTCACCGTGCTTTGGACCGCTGCACCCAATACCTCAGGCGTTTCCCATATTATTTACAGCTTGATCTTCGACAATATTTTCCTTCCATTGATCATGAAATTTTGATTAATATCCTGGCAGAGGAAATCAGGGATCAGAAAGTATTAGCATTATGCGAGGAAATCCTCAAGAGCGGGGTGGGTGTGCTGCATGACGAATACCAGATGATTTATTTTCCTGGGGATGATTTATTTGCCCTCAACCGCCCGCGTGGGCTCCCCATCGGCAACCTGACCTCACAATTCTGGGCGAATGTGTATTTAAACAAACTGGATCACTTCATCAAGCGTAAACTGAAGTGCCCGGGATACATCCGCTATGTGGACGATATGCTGTTGTTTGCCAATTCTAAAACAGAACTGCACGAGATCTGGGCTGCTGTTGTCTCATTTTTAGCCGGTCTACGCCTGACGGTTCATCAAAGGCAATCTCAGCCTACACCGTCAGCGCATGGGGTGACCTTTCTTGGGTTTCGGTGTTTTCCCACTCACCGGCGATTGAAAAGGGTAAAAGCGGTTTATGGGCGCCGTAAAATCAAAGAAGCATGGGCACGTGTAGGAAATGGTGAATTGTCATTTGAAGATTTTTCACACCGATTACAGAGTTGGATCAATCATGCTCAGCATGGGGACACATGGGGGCTGCGCCAATCCATTTTATCGGAGATAGATATACTGTCAGATGGAGGGTCCTTTGAAGGAATCGCCGATTTTCACAAAAACCTATGATATGGTTAATTGGGTTAGCAATCACGTTTCTCGTTTTCCAAAGAGCGAACGCTTCCGGTTGGCTAAGCGGATCGAGGATCACGTTTTTGATTTTCATGCAGCTTTAATCCATGCTGTTCGCAATCCAGAGTCTCGAATTGAAACTCTGGAGCAAGCAGATGAGATTCTATACCGGATCAAAGTCTATTTTCGGCTGGCTAAGGATCGTGGATTTACCAGTCAAAAGCAGTACCAATTTATTGTCGGTCAATTGGTAGAGATCGGTAAATTATTGGGAGGTTGGATAAATAAGACACGTTTATCATCTTGAGGGATTCTCAGGTGGAAACCGCGGCGGCTCCTGGAACAATAATGAGAGGAACCTGCGTGCCTCGGATCGCAACAGGAACAATCCAGACAACACGAACAACAACAACGGTTTTCGCTGTTTCCGATTGCTTTCTAATGACATTGTCCAGCCTGAATCTGGCAGGCGTTCATAGAATTCCTGCCAGCTATGCACAGAAAGCGAGCGCTGGGAATCCCTGCCCAAAATAATGGGCAAATATTAAGATGCCTGCATTCCTGAGGTGACCTTTCTTCTTGAATGCAGGCTTAGTACGTAAAGGTAATATTGATCAACTTAATAAGAAATTTGAATCTTCAAGGTTCTCATTTACTTTTAAATTATCGTGTATAATTGGCTCAGGTGGAAATTAAAAGTTTCCCCTGCACAAACTGACTTTTTTCGTTTAAAACCTGCACCTGCAGGATTTATAATCAAATCGTTCAATCACTATGACGTATGAGGAGGATACACAGTATGGCAACACTCTTAATGGATGTCGATACCGTCCAGGCAGCCCAGGCAAAAATGCTGCAAAATAAGGAAACGATGCTCAGTGAGCTGACTGCGCTCACCAGCCAGATCAACCAGACGGTAGGAACCGCCTGGCAGGGGAATTCGGCAACGGAATTCCAGCAGCAGTATGACGCCCTGCGCAACCAGATCACCCAGCAGCTGGATGCCCTGGAGCAGCTGGCGCAGGCACTGCAGAACGAGATCACGCAGTGGAATGAGACCGCCAGTCGCATGGGTTAAGTCTCATCGCTTGACGAAAATTAAATGGAACACCTGTTGGCTGCCTTGAGGTCGGCAGGTGTTTGTTTGTAAACCAGACCATTTACGAGGAAGCGTGTTAATGCCTAACTAACCTGGGAGGATCGCGGTTAATTGGGTGGCATTGCCGTAGATAAGCGAGGGAGAAAATGATCTTTCGAATGGACACCGATGCGGTACGGGCGATGGCAGCGCGCTTTCGCAGCACGGCTGAGGCAATGGAGACGAGCCTGACAGCCATCAACCAGGGCGTGAAGGGTGCGCCGTGGCAGAGCCAGGCGCGGGAAGAATTCGTCACACAATTGGAACTGCTGCAAAGCGGGACACTGCGGTCGGCAGAGGTGCTGCGGATGATGGCGGGTGCGGCGGAAGAGAAAGCCAGCCAGTGGGAGGCGATCGGGAATATCTTCAACGGACCCTTCCAGGCGCTCAGCGGTTTATGGAATCGGCTGAAGGACAACATGGGCTGGCTGTGGGGTCGCATCAAAGGCGCCATCACGGGAATCAGGCTGCCGAGTATCCCGAAGATTGTGCTGCCGGTGATCGCCTTTGGTGGGATCGCTGGATGGTTTCAGAAAATCATTCCAGATTGGAAATGGCCCCCATCATGGTGGCCGCCCTTTAAACCGAAACCTTCAGAAGGGGATTCCTCCGGGGGTAAAAAGGAAGAGGGAGACAAAGATGAATCCGGCGCGAAGACGCCATCGACAACCACCCCAGGGGAAACAGACTCTGGGAACAAGGTCCCTGTTGAACCTGTAGGCTTGGATCAGGATGATCCTCGTTGGGGTGATGAAGTAATGGGGAAAAATGGAAGAACAATTGATAACGCAGGTTGTCTGATTACATCCGTTGCGATGATGGCCCGCCTCAAAGGTGCAGATGTCAATCCCGCTGATGTGAATAATTACATGCGGTCGCATGGCGGATATGATGGCAATACCTCAAATATGTATTGGGGAAGTGGAGAAAAATATTTAGAATCTGCTCTTGGCGTCGATGTCACCCATAAGACTGTGCAATCAACAAGCTTAGAGAAAATATTAAGCGCAGGAAATCCGGTGATGCTTCATGTGGGGAGTGGTGATGATGGGCATTGGGTTCTGGCAACAGGGATTGATTCCAAAGGAAATTATATTGTTTATGAATCCTCCACAGGTAAGCAATCCAGTTATTCCCCATCTCAATTGCATAAAGATAACGACCATCATGCTTATATCATAGAGGATTAGTATTATGAAAATGACTCAATCGAAAGATTTAATATCTGTGACGCTAAACGCCGATGAGCTCTGGTTTTTGGCACAATTTTTCGCGCCGGGTTTGATCTTCGGCGTGGATGACCCCACCGAAGGGTTGGATGAGGAAGCGCTTGAGTCTTTTAAGTCCTCTGCCTATGAAAGCCTGAACCAGGCCGGTGTGCTCGAAATGGAGACACCTGATCAGTTCCGAATGGACGAGATGCTGGGCGCGATGGTATATTCCTGCGTCCATTCCACCGACATGCTGGTGCTGAAATCTCCCAACAGCCAGGAGGAACGTTTTTTTCACTTCCTGCCTGAATGGCAGCTGGAATTGAGCCGGGTTGAAGAAGGACATACGCTGACTCTTTTCAAAGAGCGGACGGACCTGTTTGACCATATCCTGGGTCTTTCCGGAGTCAAGCTGCAGGGTGAGGGCGATGAGCAAACCTTTTCAGCCTCGGAGCGCGATCTTGAACTCGCAGCCTACCTGTACGAATCCGGCAAAAAGGACCGGGCGCTTGAGATGATTGCAGCGGATATCGCAGATAAAAACCAGGTGGAAGGCTTTATCCAGGGTTACCTCTCGCCGGAACTGCACCTGGTCTTTGATATGCTCTACGATCGGGATGACGACATCAAAATCCATGACCGGCGCTTTGAACTGCTGCAAACAGCGGGTGGTTTGTTCTGGCTGACGCATGACCAGGCAGGAGAAGAATCGACCCCGATTGTGATCATTCAAAGCATCACACCCAAAGATGCAAAAAAGCTGTTTGAGACGATCCTGCCGTAAAACGGCGGAGCATGAATTGATACACGGATTATTTTGAAACCACTTAGAAAATTAGAATAGTAAAGGAGAAAATTATGGCAACATTGTTAATGGAAGTCGATACCGTCCAGGCGACCCAGGCGAAGATGGTGCAAAATAAGGAAACGATGCTCAGCGAGCTGACTGCGCTCACGAGTCAGATCAACCAGACGGTGGGCACCGCCTGGCAGGGGAATTCGGCAACAGAATTCCAGCAGCAGTATGACGCACTGCGCAACCAGATCACCCAGCAATTGGATGCGTTGGAGCAGATGGCGCAAGCCCTGCAGAATGAAATCACGCAGTGGAACGAGACCGCCAGCCGCATGGGATAGTGGTTCAACATACGTCAACGCCCAATCCTGGATACCTGTTGAACGACAAAGGGTTGGCAGGGTCTACTTGGGATTAAATCAGGGGATTGGATTGATAACCCGGTTGAAAAGTAACCGGTTTTAACATTAATCTGATCGCAGGACAAATCGAGGGACGAGATGATCTTTCGAATGGACACTGATGCGGTGCGGGCGATGGCAGCAAAGTTTCGCAGCACTGCAAATACGATGGAGACGAGCCTGACAGCCATCAACCAGGGCGTGAAGGGAGCGCCGTGGCAGAGCCAGGCGCGGGAGGAATTCATCACGCTGCTGGAGACGCTCCAGGGCGGCACATTGCGTTCGGCAGAGGTGCTGCGGATGATGGCGGGCGCGGCGGAAGAGAAAGCCAGCCAATGGGAAGCGATAGCCAACATTTTTAATGGTCCCTTCCAGGCGCTCAGCGGTTTATGGAACCAACTGAAGGACAATATGGGCTGGCTGTGGGGGCGCATCAAAGGCGCCATTACGGGGGTCCGGCTGCCAAGTGTTCCGCATGTCGTGTTGCCTGTGGTCACCTTTGGCGGGATCATCGGGTGGTTTGATCGGATTGTCCCTGATTGGAGCTGGAAAAAGCTGACTTGGTGGCCTCCCAAAAAATCAGGCTCCTCAACAGGGACCAAAGAAAAAGCCGATGAGGATCGAGACCAGGGTGAGAAAGAGAAAGGGAAGGCTGATTCTTCGACCAAAGAAGAAAAGGAACAACCAGCCAGCAGCGATCAGAAAGAGCATTATAACAAGCAATATGACGGTTCTTCACCAGCTAGAGGTACAGAGAAGAAACCCTGGGTGGATATCAATGCCCCATTGCAGAATTCCCCTGGTAACCGGGATCCCGATAGCTATAGCGATGTTCTTGATCAATTCGCTGTAGAGAGTAACTCACGATATACAAAGAACCAACAGGGAAAAGATGAGACCTATTGTAACATTTTCGTTTGGGATGCCACCAAGGCGATGGGCGCAGAAATACCGCATTGGGTGGACAGCAAAGGGAATCCTGTTCCTCAAGGTCAGGGTTCAGAGCTAAGCGCTAATGGTACTATTGGTTGGTTGGAAACGCATGGCGTGGAGCAGGGCTGGAAGGTGCTAACTGCAGAAGAAGCGCAAGCCATGGCAAACCAGGGTAAGCCAGTGGTTGCCTCCTGGGAAAACCCAACTGGGATTGGACATGTCGCGATGGTGCGTCCTGGAGAATATTCGTCCGCTACCGGTCCGCATTTAGCCCAGGCAGGAGCGAATAATTATAACCATACAACCGTCAGTGAAACCTTTCGTAATAAGGAAGTTATTTATTATTACCATGATTGACGACAAGTGGTTGTGAAAATTTCACCTGGCGTTATGGAAATCAAAAGCAACATCGTTAACTAGATCAACTTGTGAACTATTTATGCAAAATTATGTTGGATTGAACATCGACCGCTATCGGATCACTGAGCGCCTGGGGATGGGCGGGATGGCAGTGGTGTACAAGGCTTTTGATACACGGCTTGAACGCGATGTAGCAGTCAAACTAATTCGAACGATCTCAATCCCGCCAGATCAATATGATCGTCTGCTTAAACGATTTGAACGCGAAGCCAAGGCACAGGCTGGCTTTTCGCATCCTAATATTGTCCCGGTATATGATTATGGCGAAGTGGATGGCTCGCCATTTTTAGTGATGGCGTGTGTGCCTGGCGGAACACTCAAAGCTAAAACAGGAAAGCCGGTGAATTACCGGCAGGCTTTGGACTGGCTTTTACCGATTTCGGATGCGCTCTGCTATGCCCATCGGCATGGTATGGTGCATCGTGACATCAAGCCCAGCAATATCCTGTTTGATGAAGATGGCCGCACGTTATTAACCGATTTTGGGATTGCCGGTTTCCTGCAAAACAAGGAAACCTCCCTGACGATCCCGGGCATGGGCATCGGCACTCCGGAATACATGGCGCCAGAGCAGTGGGAGGGGAAATCCACCCAGGCAAGTGATCAATATGCATTGGGTGTGGTCTTTTATGAATTGATCACTGGGAAGAAGCCCTATATTGCAGATACGCCCTTTGCCATTGCCCTCAAGCAAAAAAATGAGCCTTTACCATCTCCTTCAAGCCTTGTGAAAGGGATTCCTGTTTCCGTTGAAAAGGTTTTACTCAAAATGCTGGCAATCGATCCGAAGGATCGTTATGAAAATATTTCTGTCTTGCGCAGTGAATGGATCAACCTTCTCAAAGGAACATCTGATCAGAGAAGCAATTGGGATTCTTCCCCATCTACATCAACTGAGTCGAAAAAAGTTAATTCAGCAGAGCCAGAATCTGTCCCTGTTTCTGTTCCTCGAGTAATTGCACCGAAACCCAGTATTACAAACAGAAAACCGGATACCCCTGTTATTTCGGTTAAAGCGTCTCGGATCCCTAGAAAGAAGCAATTAGCCAAACAAATTGGCGCAATTGTTGTCGGTATCGGTCTGGTCATCGCCACTGTGGGGATTATCTCCTTGGTACGACATCTATTAGACAATAACAGCAGCACATTTTCATCCGCTGTTGGCTCAATCATTTCCAATACTGGAAGAGAAGGGACCGGTACAAACCGAGAGCCTGAAATGGTGGATTTTTCTGAGGAAGAAGCATTTTTCAGCTCTCAGGATGTCTCCATTGAATCGCCAAAAATTAATCCGACCGATGGTTCCATGATGATTTACATACCAGAAGGCAGCTTTGCTATGGGAAATGATGCACCCGGTGCAAACTATGATGAACGCCCTGTCCATCAAGTTTATCTGGATGCTTATTGGATCCACCAAACGGAAGTGACTGCGGGTCAATATGAACAGTGCTATCAGGACGGCATTTGCAGTGCATATGGGGACCGGCGTTATGGAGAGGCTTATCCAGTAGTGTCGGTGTCATGGGAGGCTGCCAATACTTATTGCGAGTGGGTGGGTGGACGCCTGCCGACAGAGGCTGAATGGGAAAAAGCCGCTCGTGGTGATGATGGAAGGAAATACCCCTGGGGTGATATTGAACCCACCTGTGAGCATGCTAATTTTGCGGATTGCAGCAACCAAATTTTGCCTGTTGGAAGCTTTACAGCGGGTGCCAGCCCGTATGGCGTGCTGGATATGGCAGGAAATGCTGTCGAGTGGGTGGCCGATTGGTATGCTGAAAATTACTACTCATTTAGTGAAGGTCAAAATCCTTCTGGCCCTGAATGGGGTGATTTTCGAGTAACCCGAGGTGGCTCCTACATAGGCAGAGCTGTCAATATCACAGTTTTTAGTCGAGGGAAAGGAAATCCCAATAATCAGAATTATGTTCGTGGTTTCCGCTGTGCTTTTGACGAGGAGTTTTATTATTAGCACTAAAAGTTGTTCCTGCCCCAGAGAGGACTTCTCACGGCTGTAAATTTGGTTTTTAGTTATAATTGTGACTGGATAGTGTCTGACTGATCAGAAAACATCAATTGCTTGTGAATGTCTGACCAACCTATGGGGCAGATGATCACACCAAAAGGAGGAACTTCAATGCCATCATTATTAATGGACGTCGATTCGGTCCAGGCTGCACAATCTCGCATGCTGCAGGAGATTGAATCCATGCGGGCTGAATTGACCAGCCTGAGCAGCCAGGTCAACCAGGTTGTGGGCAGTGCCTGGGTGGGTAATGCCGCCAGTGATTTCCAGGGAACTTATGAGACGCTGCGCACGCAGATCATTCAGCAACTGGAGACGCTTGACGAGCTTGCCCAGACGCTTCAGGGCGAGATCAACCAGTGGCAGGAAACTGCTGCCCGTATGGGGTAGATCTCATTGGAGCATTTACGATTTGCCAACTTCCGTTATTCGGCGGGAAATCGAATGTTATTGTGTGGTAATTTAATTCAATTCAATATTTGTGTGTCTTAATGAGTCCAACCGCCTATCCAAAGAATGGAAAACAGCGCTACAATATTGCCGGGCGTGAACCGTTTTCATTGCCGGAAAAGGATATCGAGCTGCCGGCACCCCCCGAATCCCCCACTCAGCCATCGAATGTCAGCCTGCTGACGCTGATCCTGCCCCCTGTGATCATGATTATCGGTTCGGTGATATCTGGTCTGGTGTCTGGCAGGGTGAATATTGCCTTGATGCTGCCCATGATGTTGATGGGGCTGGGCTATCCGGCTGCAAACTTAATTAACAGTAAAGTTCAGAAAAAGAAGTATGCCGAGGCAATGAAGGCTCGGCAGGAGAATTACATCAAAAGGCTGCGAGAATATCGCAGCATGATTGAGGGAATGATCGAACGGCAGCAATCCACAATGCATGAGGAGTTCCCGAATGTGCAGCAGGTGCTGGGGATCGGCCTTGCAGCGGGTGAGAACAAACGCTTGTGGTGGCGACGACCCAAAGACCCCGATTATCTCACGCTGCGCTTGGGAACTGGCTGGAGCAAGCTCTCGTTTAATATCCTGCCGCCCCGGCTGCTGAATGATAAAGATCCGCTCAGTGGGTTGCCCTTTGAATTAATGGAGCACTACGAAGGGCTGGATAATATGCCCTTCCTGGTCGACTTGAGACAGCTGGGCAGCCTGGCGTTGATCGGCGGATCATTCCAAAAACTGATCCGGCTTGCCAGGCGCTTGCTGCTGGATGTGATCGTGCATCATTCGCCGGAGGATGTGAACCTGTTTTTACTTGCAAACCGTCCCAATGCCGCCGAGGAATGGGAATGGCTGAAATGGGTGCCTCATACCCACATGCTGGATGGGGACCAATCCCAGCAAACACTCCTTTTTACAACGGATAAAATCAATAGCTTTCTGGATGAACTCAATAGATTGTTCTTAGAACGCCTGGAACAACAAAATAGCCACGGCGGAAATCAAAATTACCATTTCAACCCGTCCTATCTTGTGGTGATGGATGATGACCGGGTGCGTCAGCACCTCGATATCCAGCGGATTGCTGATGAAGGGTATCGTGTGGGCATTCACCTTGTGTTTATCGGCGGTGCGTACCTGCCAAGCACCTGCAGAGCCCGTATCGAAATTGATTCAGCCGGGAACCTGGATTATCTGGAAACCTTCCAGGCGGTGGGCAGCGGTAACCACCGAAAAGGAGTAGCTGAGCTGGTCCAGAAAAAGGAAATTGAACCCCTTGCACGCACGCTGGCAGGTTTGGAAGTTGTGGGCGGCAAGAGTGCAACGATTCTGCCCTCCATGGTGCGGGTGGTTGATCTGATTGAGGGCGATCCCTATTCGGTTTCGGATGTTGTGGACCATTGGCGGGCAGCGGAGGATGATTCAAAGCAGGTTCTGCTGCCTGTCGGACAATACGTGGATCGGGATGGGCTGGCAATTTATGAGATTGATTTTCGACCCGAATCCCTCGGCGGACTTGGCGCATATCACGCTATGATGATTGGGACAACCGGCAGCGGAAAGAGCATTTTCATGCAATCCCTGGTGTTGGCTGCCGCACACCGCTATTCCCCCCGGCAGATCAATTTTATGTTTATGGACTTTAAGGCAGGCGCGGCTGAGCTGAAAAAGGTCAGTGAACTGCCTCATTCAGTGGGTATGGTGACGGATCTCAGCCCGGAGCTGGCTGAGCGAGCCCTCCAAGCCCTTGAAAATGAACTCTTTCGCCGGAAGACAACCTTTGAAAACGCCGGCAAAATTACCGATATCTGGGATTTCAACCGCCGTTTTCCCGACCAGGCATTCCCGCATCTGATTGTGATGATCGATGAGTTTGCAGCGGGAATAAAAATTCTTCCCACCCTGGTGGCACGGTTGGAAGAACTGGGGCGGCAAGGGCGTGCTTATGGCATGTATTTCTTCCTTGCCAACCAGGAGGTCAACAGCGCGGTTGATTCGCTGAAAGCCAACGCAAGCTGGTACATTCTCTTGAAAGTCAACCGGCCGGAAGAGATGCGGTTGATTGGTGGACGTTTGCCTGTGCCTCCGGGCAGGGGGCGCGGATATATCAAGGTCAAGGAGGACATCACCTCCATTCAAAGCGCCTATGCTGGGCTGCCAGCTGACGTTGGCGATCAAAGCCAGGCAGAGATCAACGAGTATGCGATCTCAACTTTTGGACCCGGAGGAGATCGCAACGAGATTTTTCGTTTTGATCCCCGCCGGGCAAACGCTGAAAACAGCCCGGTTCGGACAGAATTAGAGATGTTGATGGCAGTGATCACTGAGGCAGCATATACATTACATATTCCTCACGCCGATCCAATTTACACTGAACCGCTGCCGCCCCTGATCCCGCTTTCGGAGGTGATTGCATGCCAGGACCTGTATCACCGTTTTGACGGCTCCAGTTGGCAACGCTGCACAGGAGAGCGCAATGTTGTGCCGCTGGGCTTTGTAGATATCCCCAAGCGCTGCCAGCAGCAAGCTTTTTCCGTCAATTTCAATGAGGCGGGTGGGCATCTATGGGTGATTGGATCGCCGGGCAGCGGGAAGTCCATGGTGCTCCTCAGCCTGGCTTCTGTGTTGTGCCTGACCCACACGCCGGCAGAAATCAACTTATATGGTCTTGAATTCGGGACCGGCAGCCTTTCTATGCTGAATGCATTTCCGCATACTGCCGCTGTGATACGAGCCCACGAGGCTGAACGCATTGACCGCCTGCTGCGGTTTTTGCAGGAAGAATTACGCCAGCGCACAGAACGGGATTGGCATCTGGAAGGGCGCCCGGAAATTTATCTGCTGGTCAACAATATCGCGGATTTACGGCAGCAATATCCTGACCAGTCTGAAGATTTGGGGCGGTTTATCCGATCTGGCGGCGCTGTTGGGATCCACGTGGTCATTGCCTCAAACCGGGGGTCTGAACTCCCGCGTTCCTTGAGCGGCAACATCATCAACCGGATCGTGCTCCAACTCCCTGAAAAACAGGATTTCATGGATGTGCTCAACATGTCTGTTCCTCCTCTGACAATGCGCACGCAGGGACGAGGATTTTGGGCAAGCGAAGGTGTGGTGTCGGAATGCCAGATCGCGCTTGTGGATGAAGGTGTTTTATCCTCATCTCCTTTGGAAGAGAATCAGATCCCGCAGGAGGCTGAGCGAGATGAAACGGCAAAGAACAATGCGCTTGGCAGACTCCCATCCACAATCTTGAAATTGGGACAGCAAATGCGGCAATCCTGGACTGGCAAACTGCCGCAGGGCATTCATGCCATGAAGGATATGTTGGAAATGGGCGATTTTGATCGTGAGGTTGAAAAAGCTCCCCACGAACTTTCGGGGGCGGCACTCCCCATTGGTCTGATTTACGACAATTTAGATCCACTGATTGTTGATTTAAACCGGGAAGGACCTTTCTGGAGCCTGATCGGTCCCCGGCAATCGGGTAAGACCACCGGTTTAATCACGCTTGCTCATTACCTTCGCCAATCGCTGCCGGCAAACAGCCGGGTCACATTCATGCCGATGCGGAAGGACCTGATTTCACGGATAAAATCTGATGATCCACAGGTCCAGGTGATCTTACAGCCAGATGCAATGATTGAGTGCGTCCAAACATTTCTGGATACCATTCAGAGCCAAAGTGACGTCTTCCATTGTTTAATGTTCGATGACCTGGGTGCGGCGTTCTCAGGAGGCAATACGCCTTTGGTTCAGGCATTGAACGCTTTGGGAGATCGGCTGGCACTTGCCACGCAGGAAAATTTCCTGATCGTAATTGCAGATCTGTACAGCAATTTTAAAACCACTCAGGCGTATTCCTCCTCCTTTTTGAAGTTATTCCAGCAAAGCCAGACCGGGATCCTCTTTTCACTGGAGGATACCGATATGCAGTGGTTCAACGCACGCGTGAATTTGATGTACAAGAAAACTTTGAAGTGGATGACGGGGCGAGGGTTTTACGTGAGTAAGGGAAATCCAACGTATATTCAATGCCCGCTAATTACGCCGGATGTATTCGAAGATCATCAAGCACAGGATTGAAGAAATGGGTGAAGTGGTTTGCAGCGTCAATTATTCTGGATCGCAACGGAGAGACCTTGTCCTGCCAGATGATGTTCCTGTTCATCTGCTGACAAACGCCCTGGCAGCGGCTTTGGGAATGCCAAGCAGTCCGGACATCTTTTATGAGCTGCAGGTGGAGGAAAAGGGAGCCTGGCGCCGGATTCCTGAATCGCGCACCTTACAGCAGGCTTATATTCACAATGGCACTATCTTGCGGTTTACAAAAGAGAAACAGATTGAGGGTGCGCGCGCTGTCCTTTTGGGGAAGGATGAAATTCGTTTTCGCCTGCGGGAGAACACCATCATTGGTCGTCTGACGCGTGATAATCATGTGGATATTGACCTGGCAGGGCTTGATACAAACAAAGTGGTCTCTCGGCGGCATGCTATCATCACCAGGGTATCCATGCATTACCTGATCAAAGATGCAGAAAGCCACAACGGGACTTTTGTGAACAAGATCCCGGTGAAGCCTGGAGAATCGCTTGCCCTTCATCCCGGTGATGAGATTTGTTTTGGCTCCCTGGATAAAGGGGTGCGGTTGAAGTTTATGCTGGTCTGATGGTAAGTGGATTAAAGAGCGGACTCACGAACCAAATTTTGCAGCAGTGATCACCCATTGTTCAACCTCCTGGGAAAGTTGAAACCCCAGGAGATCCAGATGATCGGAGAGCTGTTTTATAGTTGAGGTACATTGTTGAAGCTGATAAAGATATTCGTCTTTGCTATCGCCATCCCAGTTGGTCCAGGCAACTCTGGCGTAAATTGACGCAGCATAATCATAGAAGGCATCTGCTGTTGCCCGCATTTTATATGCCAGCGCTTCTGTGGAGTCAGTTTCTAAAAGAATCTTATGTGACATGAATGTGTGCCTCGTTCAAAAGTCAAATTAATTATAACAATGATTTATTGAATTCTTGTGATTTGTGAGCATGTCTGGAGGTTGTTTCTAAAATATCCACCTTTCGGACACAATTTAGGAGGAAGAATGCCCTATCGAAAATTATTGCTTTTCTTGTTCTCATTTTTGCTGATTTTTTCCATGACATCAGGCGATGTCTGGGCAGCCAGCAATTCCAATTTAATCATTCATTCGCTCGAGAGCAGTGTGAACGAGGATGGTAATTCCTACACGGTCACCATCCGTGTTTCTGCTGTCAGTGACCGGGGGGGACCGATTGTCGGACTTACCACACGGGATTTAACAGTTACAGAAGATGACACCGTGATGGAATTGGATTCTGTTGAGTGGGTCGAGGATGCACCGATGAGCGTGTGGGTCATATTGGATAATGGTGCCACGATGCAGGGAGAGCGCTTTCGGATGGCACAAGAAGGCGTGACAGACTTTATCAAAGACCTTTACAGGGGGGATCGGGTGGCGGTATATGCTTACAATAACGCTGTTGAACAAATTGTTTCGCCCACCGATGATATTAACCAGGCGCGTGATGAATTTGAAAATGCTCGCCTCAGCCCTGGCGGGGGCGCCTGCCTGTTTGATGCGGTCCATACCGCGCTTGAAGCGGCAACTTCACAGTCCTCCGAACGCCAGGCGATTGTCCTCCTGAGCAGCCGTAAGGATACAAAATCGGGATATGACACTTGTTCAGCGGTATCGATCAGCGATGTGCTCACCCTGATTGAGGCTTCCGAAAGACAAATCCCTATCTATGCCATTGGAGTTGGTGTGGATACGGACGAAGCTGCCTTGCAGCGCATGGCAGATGCATCAAATGGCATTTATACCAGCAGCACGAGCAATTATGATCTTCCAGACCTGTTCAAAACGGTCACAAATCGATTTGCTTCGGAATATCTGATCACTTACACCTCAGAAAGCAAACCAGGGAGCCACACCCTCTCTGTTCAACTGGATAATCAATCCAACTCGGTGGACTTTACACTGCCTGGATTGCCGCCCGTGGTGAGGGTAGCCAGCCCAACCAGTCTTGAAGAGTTTCAGGCGGGACCGACCAAGGTCGTCCTCAGCCTGGTTGAGCGTGGAATTGTTGTGGACAGCCTGACCTTTAAGATCAACGACGTCCCGATTGGCGTTGGTGGAAAAATTGATCAGCCGCCTTATGAATATGAGATTGACTTCAGTCAGTATGATGGTGAGCAGGCTGTTTTTTCGATCCTTGCCCAGGATGAGGATGGCAATGCGTTATCCGAAACCACGATGGAACTGGATTTTCGTTCGGAAGAAGAGATTGCTGCAGCAGAGATTGAGGATACCGATCAGCCTGAGCCGACCGAACCTGCCGTCATCGAGACCTGCCCTGAGGGCATGGTCTGCCTGGGGAATTTGCGACTGACCACAGTTCAGCTGGCATTGATTGGCGGTGGCCTGATCCTGCTGATTGTTGTCCTGGCGGTCATTCCCAAATTATTAAAAAAGAAGGGCAAAGGGAAGCCGGAAGCGGAGAAAGTTTCCCTGTTTGATGACGCTACACTGGATGGGTTTGCGCTGCCAAACGCGGACATGGGTCGCCTGACCATCCTTTCCAGTGACGATCCATTGATGGTTGGCAAGGAGTTTCAGTTGACGAAATCGCCGACCACGATTGGGCGCAGTGTCAACAATGACATTGCCCTGCCCAAGGACAGCGCCGTCTCACGCCAGCATGTTGCCATTATTGCTGAAGGATCCGATGCAGTGCTGCAGGAGGTGCTCAAGACCTTAAGCGATGGCACCAAACAGCCGCCGACCTATGGCACCTATGTTAATGATCGTAAAGTGACTGATGATACCAAGTTGAACAATGGCGATGAGATCAGCCTGGGAAGACGTACCAAGCTGCGCTATGAATGCAACCCAAAATTTGAGGATACCGCTGGCTCAGAAGATGTCACCATGGACCAAATCGCCCTTTCCAACACAGACCAGGTGGATGATGCGACTCGGGATGGATGAGAGGTGGGATTGGTCAACGAAAAGAGGTGGATATGCTTGAATTCGGTAAAGCACTGGATGTTGGCATTAAGCGCAAAGGAAAATTGAACCAGGATGCGTTGAAGATCATTACACCCTGGAGAAAGTGCCCTCTTTTGGTGGTTGCAGACGGCATGGGCGGCTTTAAGGGCGGACGGGAAGCCAGCGAGATTGTGATCAAAACGCTGACCAACGCCTACAAGAAAGCAAGACGAAAAGAGTCACCGGGAGAAGTCTTGGAAAAGGCTATCCTACAGGCACATCAAGTAATTATTGAACGCTCAAAAACAGAGGATGACCTGGCAAAAATGGGTAGCACGGTCGCTTGCGTTGTGATTGACGAGAAGAACGAAAAATTGACAGTCGCCAATGTGGGCGATACTCGGGTTTACCTGATCAAGCCCCAGGAGATTGAAGTCATCAGTTATGATCACAGCGAGGTAGCTGAACTGCGGCGCAAAGGCGTGCTCAACGAAGTGGAAGCACGGGATTATATCCGGAAAAATGTGCTGACAATGTCTCTGGCTGCGCATCGCCCTGCTGACACGGTGAACCCTTTTGTGGCTGAAGTGCCTTTTCCGCTGGGATCGGTTGTGCTGCTGTGTTCGGATGGTCTGTGGGGCAGTGTGCCGGATCACCTGATCCGACTGACGGCACTGGAATTCTCACCCGAAGAAGCTGCCAGCAAATTGGTGGAATTTGCCAATACCAGCGGAGGCCCGGACAATATCTCAATTTTGATCGCCCGCCGAAAGGGTGAATGGAAAGCCTATCGTAAACAATACTCGACCAGTCTTGATGACACACAGTAGCAGGGAAATTTATGGATTATAGCGGACAACGAATCGATCATTACCAGGTTATTGAAAAATTAGGACTTGGGGGCATGGCGACGGTCTATAAAGCCTATGATACACGCCTTGAACGGGATGTTGCAATTAAACTGGTGCGCAAGGATTCGATCCCGGCTGAACAGCACGAACGGGTATTGAAACGCTTTGAACGCGAAGCAAAGTCACTGGCAAAGTTCTTACACCCCAATATTGTCCCGGTTTATGATTATGGCGAATACCAGGGGGCACCCTATTTGGTGATGGCTTATTTGCCAGGGGGAACGCTGAAAGATCGGATTGGAAAACCCGTTCCGCTTGAGAAGGCAATTGATTGGGTGCTCCCGGTGGCTAATGCGCTCAGTTATGCGCATAAAGAAGGCGTGGTGCATCGGGATGTGAAGCCGAGCAATATCTTGATCACTCGAGAGGGTGGGGTGATGCTCTCTGATTTTGGAATCGCCCAAATATTGCTGCAGGAGACGACGCAGCTGACGGTGACGGGGATGGGGGTGGGCACACCGGAGTATATGGCACCGGAGCAGTGGCAGGGGCGCTCTGATGAAGCCAGCGACCAGTATGCGCTGGGTGTGGTGCTGTATGAACTGCTGACAGGGGTCAAACCCTACACTGCAGATACACCGCTGGCGGTGGCGCTAAAGGTGATGTCTGAACCATTGCAGCGACCAAGTGCACTGGTGAGTGGAATTTCGGAAAACGTGGAAAAGGTGCTGTATAAGGCGCTGGCACGGGATCCGCAGGATCGTTATGAAACGATGGTTGGTTTTCGGAAGGCACTGGATAGGCTGACTCAAAAGAACAATACAGCAGTAGATGAGGTGGAATCGATCCCGATTGCACGACTCAATCAGCACAAAGCAACACTAACAGGAGATTCTTCCAAAGTAACCTCATCTTCTGGTTATGAATCTGATACCAATAAAGAACTATCCAAACAATCAGCGATTGAAGATCATAGTGAAGTAAGAATTCACGGAAGACCTTCTCCTCAGGTAGCAACCCCTGAGAGCGCAGGTGAAACGGTTGATAGGCTGGATCTGACACCCGTTGAAGGCATTCATCGGAATCTAGAAAATCGTGAAACGGTGATGGGGCAGAAGAAAGAGCCCTCACCAAAGCATAAGCCCAACCGGGCGCTTTCCTGGGGAACATTGGGGGTCGTTTCGGTGATGGTTGTTTTATGTGTGCTGCTGATTGCCCTAATAAGGCGAGAACCTGAAACTGAGCCAATCAATTATACACAGTCCGAAGCAACCGAAGTTATCAACAGTCAGCTAACCCAACAGGCTCAGATAGATGCTACAGCGAAAGTTGAATCCACACAAAACGCTCAAGCTCAAGCTACAGCTACAGCTGCTTCTGCTTTCTCTGAATTTAAAGACTTCATTGATGTATCAAATTTGGTGTATGAGGAAAATTTCGGAAAAATGGAACATACAGAAGAAAATTATATAACTACCTATTGGACGGATACGCTTTTGCAGGATTTTGCCCTTGAGGTGACTTTCCAAAATCCATATGCGAGCACGTTTAATGATTTTGATTATGGAATTTCTTTTGCTGGCGATGAAGAATACTTTTTCTACATATCCTCTTTTGGTCGATGGGCATTTGTTCATTATGACGGGGGTTTTAATTTTCTTGAATCGGGCGATGTTGTTTTAAATACGGGTCAGGCTGAGAAAAATAAATTTCAATTAGCGGTGGTAGAACAAAAGGGGTATTTATTTATCAATGATCGTTTTGTTACAGCGCTTGACCTTTCAATGATTGATTATGAGGGGTACATCTCTTTGCAAACCGGTTATGTGAGCGGTCATCAAATGGAGGGATATGCGACAGGGTTTGAGAATCTCAGGATTTATGGCATTGATAATCGGGTCTCTGAAGTGACCTTGTCAGTTGAACCTACCACCACCCAATCACCAACTAAAACGCCACAAGTTTCAAGCGAAGGTGTTATCAAGATCAATACCCATGGAATTGAGTGGGAGGGATGGGACCATTACCGGTATAATGTCTTCTTTAATAATTCAACTGAATGGCGTTCAGATAAATATTTCCTGACCGTTGAATTCGTTGGCGAATATTTGGGCGGTTCTTTTTGTGATTTCTATTATCCTGAAGCTGTTGAATGTCAATTTCGAAATTATGAGGGTGAAGAATATGTTTACTGTGACACAGATTTTTGGATAACTTTTAAGTGGCCAGAAATTCCATGTCTCTATCAGATGACACTCTTAAATGCCTACGAAGATTCGGTGTATTCCTATCATTATGATTACACATTTACCCGACAGTATTAACTTTTCTTATAGGGTTGGTATTTCCCGGAAATTGAGGGTTCATCAAGCTAGTTGTTTGAAGTAGAATCCGAAAGGTATTTAACTTAATTTTAATCACTGAATACATTTTTTGCAAATAGTGTCAATGAGTCGGTCTTTGGTGCTGCCAGAAAAATACTCACGGGGATTATCCATCCAAACTAAATCCAACATTTCCTTTGTAAAACCTGCCTCAATTAATTCACCCGACAGCCCGCTGACCAGGTAGGGCAGGCCAGGTGTGCCGCCATAGCAGGTCCAGTAAGAACGGCGGGCGTAATCGCCAGCAAAGAGAACCTTATGTCCGAACCCCTGATCAAAAAGCGACAGGATCGCACTGGCAAGTTCGGCACGTGTCGGTTCAGGGCGCACCATCTCGTCAAATTCGAGGTAGTACCCGCTGGAAGCCAGCAGAGTGTGCAGAATTGGGTCCAGGCTTTTACCCATGTGGCAGAAGATCACTTTTTCCGGTGGCACTTGGATGCTTTCAAGCAGTGCCACGACCTCTGTAAAGGGCACGCCGGGCTCGGTGTGGATCAGGCAGCGCATATCGATATCGTTCACCACCTTGCCGACTGCCCGGATGATTTTTGTGATCAGAGGGGTCAGCCCATCGGGTCCGACACCCATTTTCAGTGCGCCAGCTTTAACTTCGCTGCGGGCAGAGTGTTCAGGGTCTTCATCATCGATCAGGATGCCCTTGATGCATTCATCGGCGACAATCTCGCTGATGTGCGCTTCCGATTTCACATGTACCCAGTGACCTTCCGGATAGTAATCCCCTTTATGAAAGCCGCTGGTGGCGATGATGGGCACATTGGCTGCCAGGCTAACCGCTTTCAGCAGTTCGATGTTCCTGCCCGCGCCAAGGGGTGAGCAGTCAATCAGCGCGCCGCCCCCTGCAATTCGCCAAGCGGTCAGTTCGTCTGCCACGAGGTCAACATCGGTATGGTGAAAGCTTTCCGGGATGTGCGGTTTACCGGTGGTGTCGAGGATGATATGCTCATGCACGTTAACGCGTCCCAGTCGATCAACCGGGAGTGCACCAAGGGTTGTATTGACGGATTTCATTTCATTGATCCTTCAATCAGGGACAGGCTGTTATTTTTACCCAACCGGCACACCCCTGACGGTGCTGGCGGATTGGCTCAAGGTTTCCAGCAGTTCGGGTGTCAGGTCGAAATGCAGCACCTGGGCGATCACCTGGGTCCATCCGTGGATGAAATACAGCCAGCCGTCTTCGACGGTCAAGTTGCGGGACTCTTCTTGCGCCAGCGCCTGGTGTAAAAAGTCGAGTTCGCCGCGATAATTGAATTCCCAGGCGATCCCGTCCTGCGGGAAGACACCGTCCCATGTGATTGGCGAGCCGGGGGTATCTTTACCCATGCCGGTGGCGTTGATCACGATGCTTTTGGGCGGCAGTTTTGCCATCAGTTCATCATTGACAGCCGGGTCAGCGTTCTGAACGTAGTTGACCTGGATATCAGTATCCAGTTGTGCAATCATTTCCCTGGCGTGGTCCAGCCTGCCCTGGGAGCGGTTGACAAAGGTGAACACATCCGGTCGGTCACCCTTATTGGGTTTGTTTGCCAGGTGCAATAAGGTGGCAATTGCCGAGCCGCCAGCGCCAAAGGAGAGCACCTCCGCGCCTGTTTCGCCAAAATAATTCTCGCTGATGATGGCATCCAGGCTCAAGCCTGAGGTGATGGGGTCTTTGGCATGTCCTTCCAGCCGTCCATCGCGCTTGGAGATGCTGGAGATCTCGTTGGTGATCTCGGCGTAGGGGTCGAGGTAATCAAACATATCACGGCAGGCTGTCAGCAAGTCAATTTTGTGGGTGGTGACCAGCGCGCCAAGTGAAAGTGGGTCATACTTGATCTGGGCGACGGCTTTGCGGTAGTTTTCGGGTTCATCGTGGATTTTACAGTCCCAGCCTTCGATCACCACGTCTTCCCTGCCGATGTCTTTCATCCATAGGGGAAACACCTTCATGATGGAGGATTGCTTGGTAGTCACACCAATAAAATAAAAGGTGGGCTGTTCTTTTTTGAGTGTGTCGTATGTGTTGGTCATTTTTCTGTTTTGTTCCTTAATTTGATCTGTTTGGATAATGCCGTGTTTGGTTTGTTTATCAATGCACCGGGTATTGAGGCGGCTCACCCTGCAAAACCCGTAAGCATTCTTCCAGTGCCATTTTGCCCATGTTGTTGGTAGCGCCATCTGCCTGCGCGCCAAGATGGGGCGTGCAGATCACCTGGGGCATGGAGAGGAGCAGGTTGGAGGGGTCGGGGGGTTCTTTTTCGAAGGCGTCCAGCGCCGCACCGGCGAGATGGCCGCTTTCCAGCGCTTTGATCAGGGCGGATTCAACCACTACCTCTCCCCTGGAGGTGTTCACCAGGAAAGCCCCTTTTTTCATGGATTGGAGAAAGGTCTCATTCACCATGCCAACCGTTGCGGGAAGGACAGGGCAGTGCAGGCTGATGAAGTCGGACTCCGCGACCAGGGTTTCCTGGCTGACCAGTTCGATGTGGTTGTGAGCCGCAAATTGAGCATCGGCATAGGGGTCGTGTGCGATCACCCGGCAGTCAAAATTTACCAGCCTGAGGGCAAGCTGTTTGCCGATGGCACCCAAGCCGATAATGCCGACGGTTTTTTCCTGCAGGGACAAGCCCGGCACGCGGGGCCATTCTCCCTTTTTTAGAGCGCTCACCGCAGGCTGAATCTGGCGCGCGAGCATCAGGATCAGGCACAGTGCCAGCTCGGCGACAGCGACAGCATTGGCGCCGGGTGTGTTGGAGACGATGATTCCTTTTTCGGCTGCTGCTGCCAGGTCCACTTTATCCACGCCTGCGCCATAGCGCACGATCACCTTCAGCGTATCTGCTGCTGATAGCGCTTGCCGGTCAATCTGGTCGAGTCCGGCAATGTAACCATTCATCCCGGGAAGCAGCAGGGCAACTTCCTCTGAGGAAAGCGGTTTACCGGTCGGGTTATAGATTACTTCGCCGACGGCAGCCTCCAAATCGGTTTTTAGCCGGGGGTTGAACTTCCCGTAGGAGGTGGGTGTGACGAGGATCCGGCAGTCTTTAAGGTCTTTCATCATTCCTCAGGCTTCCAGAAATTTAGGGTTATCAACGAATTCAATCCCGTTATCTGTTTCGATTATCAGCTTGCGAAAGCCGCTTTTCTCAATCGTGCCATAATCATGTCCGGCGTTGGCAGGATAGGCGAAAAAGGTCACCAGTTTTTCCTGCCGTGAGGTGCATACCGAGCGGTGTGCCCAGCGGGGGGGTACGTAAAGCACTTTGCCCGGGGCAAGCGCTTCAATCGATGTCTTGCCTTCGAATGTTTCCATCACCATATAGCCCTCGCCATGCAGGCAGTAGTACATTTCTGCGGTGTCAAGGACGGAATGGAAGTGCCCTTTGGTCATAAAAAACTCATTGCCGACCTTGCCGGGATAGACAATCGAGATGCCCATCAGGATTTCGCCAACCACTTCAGGGCGCTTGATCTCGTAAACTTCATAAAGGATGCGATCTTCTGCCGCCAGCATTTGGTTATAAGCCGTTTGATCAGAAAATTGTCCTCCCAGATCGGTTAAATGCCGGACGATGTGGTTATCCACCCGGGAAGGTTTAAACCCGGGAAAGGGGATTTCAAAGGTAAAGGGTTGATCGGACATAACTTCTCCTTACAGTGTGTGATGAGGCTGGCAGCCCAAGTAGTGTAATGGGATGAGCACCAGACCTATGGTTCGATAACGATTTTTAACGATTCCCGGTTCTGGGCAGCCTCGAAGGCTTCTAATGCCTGGTCGATCGTGAATCGCTTGCTGACCAGGTCGCTCAGATCCACCACACCCTGGGTGACAAGCCGTGAAGCCTGCCAGCAATCTGCTGTGCTGCAGGCGGTGGTGCCGGTGATGACCAGTTCTTTGTAGTGGACTGCATTGGAATCAAACTGGATCGTGGGTCGGTCTTTGGGTAAGCCGCCAAAGAAATTGATTCTGCCGCCAATGGCAGCCAGTTGCAACGCTGATTCCTGTGCACTGTGGACCGGCGCGGCAGTGATGATCACATCGGCGCCTTTGCCAACAGTGAGTTGTTCGATTTCAGACTGCAGGTTTTGTTCAATGGGATTGATGGTCACATCCGCCCCGGCATTTTTCGCCTGGTTGGCTCTGAAGTCCAGCGGTTCGCTCACGATCACCAGCCCGGCGCCGCGCGCCTTTGCCAGCTTGACGTGCATGATCCCAATGGGACCAGCACCAATGACGAGCACAACGTCCCCTGGGAGGATATTGACCGCGTTTTGTCCGCGCAGCACGCAGGCAAAGGGCTCCAGCAGCGCTGCGACTGCTGGATCGACATCTTCACTGATGGGGATAATGTTGCCCTGTCGAATGGCGTTTTCGGGCACCCGCAAATATTCTGCAAACCCGCCGTCAATCGTGACGCCGATCGCATCATAATTCTTGCACAGGTTGTTATTGCCTTTCACACATTGGTCGCAGTGCCCGCAGCCCATATTAGGCGCAACAAAAACGACCTGTCCAATGGTATAACCCTGGACATCTGCGCCAAGCTCAGAAATCGTCCCCACAACTTCATGGCCGGGAATGCGGCGGGTGCCTTCAGGGTACATACGGTGCTGACCGTGATAGATGCGCATATCCGTGCCGCAGATGCTGGCGCTGATCACTTTGATGACCATTTCACCAGGTTCGGCTGTCGGTTTTGGAACTTCTTCTACCCGAATGTCTTCGGGTCCATGATAAACAACTGCTTTCATTGTGACCTCTGATTCAATTCTGTTAATTCAGGATCTCTTTTAGATAAACCGGGCGTTCCTCCTGGAAAGAGCGTGTACCCGCCAGAACCCCTGCCACAGCCCATCTGCCTTCTTCGCCGCCAACTTTGGGCTGTTCGCCTTTTTGAATACATTCTACGAAATGCTCCAGCTCATAAATGTAGCCCCAGGCAAAGCGCTGCGGCCAGGTTCGGTAAATGGGGGTGATCAAGCCCTGATCGCGGTTGGTGCAGGTCAGGATCGCTTGCCCCTTCATTTCACCAATCTGCAGGATTCCCTTATCACCCACAATTTCCATTCGGGCATCATAACCATATTCACAGGGGCAGATGCCGGAGAAAGTGCCAAGGCCGCCGCTTTCAAACTTGATGCTGACGAGGACGTTATCGTAAAAGTCCGGTGTCTGGACGTTGAAGCGTTCCCCTTTGAAATTAGCAACCTCGGTATACACACGCAAATAGTCAGATCCCATCAGCCAGCGCGTGGCGTCCCAGTCATGGCTGTTAACCTCAGCAAGCATCCCATTGGAGCGTTTGAGGTCACTTGCCCAGGCTGGGGGAAGCCCCGGGCCGTGGGTAAGGGATTTGACGAACATTGGGACGCCGATTTCTCCTGCCTGGATGCGTTTTGCAGCCTCCACAAATTCCGGCTCAAAGCGGCGCATGAAGCCCAGCTGGAGAAATACCTGGTTGTCTTCACAGGTTTTGATAATCTCATCGCATTCTTCTAATGAAAGCGCCATTGGTTTTTCGAGAAAAACATGCTTACCATGATTAGCCGCCGTGCATGCCAGTGATTTGTGTGTAAAAGTGGGTGTGGTGATCACCACCGCATCAAAATCAACCTTCTCCACAGCCTGTTCCAGGCTATCGAAGCGATTTTCGACCCCGAATTCATCCCCGGTCTCATTTATGATTTCGACAGCGGGATCCACAAGGGCGACAATTTTTGCAGCGGGAACATGTCTTGTGATGGCACGCGAGTGGTTTTTGCCAACCCGACCTGCGCCGATCATGCATAGTTTAATGTCTTGTTTCACAATTTACTCCTCATCATTTGGATGGATGTATTTCAATAAAAGAATTCTTCTTAGCTGAAAAAATGATCCAGCATCGTCTCCATACGGATATAGTTATCAATCAGCGGTTGATAAAGTGCCTGGTTTTCAGGATTGGGTAACTGCGGATTGGGTAATAATTTGGCGTGCTCTGCTGCAAACTGCGCCAGGTCATCGATCAGACCGGCGGCTTTGCCTGCAATCATAGCTGCGCCCCAGGTGCCAAATTCATTGCCCTGCAGGCGATAGTAGGTGGTGTTGAGGACATCGGCTTTGATTTGATTCCAAACCGCGCTTTTGGCCCCGCCGCCCATACCTCTTGCTTCATAAAACCGTTGCTCTGGCAGCAGTTCTCGCATGATGCCGAGATAATAAGCGTATTCAAAGGCGACGCTTTCCAGCATCGATCGGATCAGGTGCGCCTGGTTGTGCGACCATGAAAGGCCAACCCAGGCGCCGCGCATTTCTGGGTTGCTGGGGCAAATCCGCCCGCCAAAGTGCGGCGAGAACATCAGTCCCTCAGATCCCGGCGGCACATTGGCAGCGATCGCGGTCATGGCATCATAGGCGTCAGAGCAAGGGTCTTGCTGATCATCGTGGAAGATGTTATCACGCAGCCACCTGAGAGCGATCCCGCCGCCGCCGATATATGCTAATGGGTTCCACAAACCCGGGAGGACGGAATGCATGGTGAGCAGCGCCCGGTTTTGGGTGTCTGCTACGAATGTGTCGGTGCAGCCAGCCAGGACGGAGGCGGTGCCGGCCACATCAAACAGGAGCCCAGGCTGCACAATGCCAGCGCCGAGGGCATTGGCAGCCGTGTCACCCGCGCCAGCGGCAATGATCGTGCCAGGTGCCAAGCCAAAATCCCTGGATGCTTTCTCCGTGGTCTCACCAATTGCTTCCCAGGGTTCGACAATGCGTGGAAGTTTCTGGATATCCATCCCAAATTGATCGCATAAATCCTGAGACCATGCGCCGGCTTGGGCGTCGGAAAATCCGGAAAAATGGATGTAGGTGTAGTCGATGAATGCCTGATCGGCGGTTAGTCCAGCCAGGCGACCGGCAACATAGGCGGTTGGCATGAGGAATTTGGCAATCTGATGGTAGGTTGCGGGTTCTTCGTTTTTCCACCACAGCATTTTGGGGCCGTGGTTGCAGGTGGGTGGACAGCCGGTCAGTTGCGTGATTTTTTCACCGGCTTCCTGCGCCATCCATTTAATAAAGGGTTGGCAGCGCATATCCAGCCAGGAATCAAACCGGGAACCAGGCTGATAGGCTTCGTTGATAGACCCAACCCCCGCCATCTGGGAATCAAAGGCAATCGCTGCGATTTCCTTTGGGTCAATTCCACTCTGGGCAAGACATTCTTTGACCGTTTTGGCGGCAGAGTCATAAAAATCGTCGTTTTCCTGTTCCACAATGCCGGGTTTTGGATAGTAAAGCATCACTTCGGTGACGGATTCTGCAACCAGCTTTCCGTCCACCGTGTAAAGTGATGTTTTGGTACTGCTCGTGCCAAGATCCACCCCGATGAGAAATTTTTTCGTCAAATTTACTCCTAAAGACTCGCAGGATTCAGGGTGACAGCATCAGTCCGGCAGATCCCCGTTGAAATGGACCAGCTCGACTTCAAAGCGAGAGCGGTCGCCGCGATGCAGGGCGTGGTAATATTCAACTGCCTGACCCGACTTCGTATAGCTGACACTATCCAGCATGATCAACGGATCCCCCTCATCAATATCCAGCAATTTTGCCTGTTCTTCGCTGGCGAGCACTGCCTCAATGTACCTTTTACCTCGGTAAATTTTGATATTGTTGGCTGTTTCCAGGTATTCGTAGAGAGAACGGTGGGTGAGGTCAATGTTGGGCAGGTCAGGCGATATTATCAATGGAATGTAGGTTGTGACCACCTGGATGGGTTCATCGTGTATGAAACGCAGTCTTTGGATTTCAACAATATCTGTTCCAGGGGCAACATCCAAGTATTCCGCCACTTTATCGTTGGCTCTGGTGACGTCTTGGAAGAGCACTTTTGTGACAGGCGTCAAACCTCTTTCGACCATGTCCTGGTAAAAACCGGTCAACTTCTGGATCAAGCCTTCACTGATTTTTGGTTTGGCGACAAAGGTTCCTTTGCCCTTGCGTTTGACAATAATTTCGCTGGTTTCCAGCTCGCGCAGCGCTTGCCGCACCACCGTCCGGCTAATACCAAAAGAATCGCATAATTCCATTTCCGATGGGATCTGGTCCCCAGGCTGCCAAACCCCTTCCTGGATGTTTTGTTTAATAATCTCAATTAATTGGTGGTAATAAGGAATATGGCTGTTATAAATGATTGATCTCTCCAGCATCGAAGCCCTCCAGTGCCGCCTTGTAATCATGTAATTACAACTATTATATAATAAATTCTTATTCTGTCAATCCCAGGTTGTACGGTAATTTTTACATTAATCTCATAAAAATTATGCTGATTATTACAATTGTCAGGATTGCCATTGAAAAATTTTGCCAACGTCATTATAATAATGTAAAACCTGTAATTACAGGATAACATTTTAGTGCGTTCTTTGTCAATCTTTTCGATATGGCAAAATGCAGGCTGCGTTTTCATGGCAGGGAATGGGTTTGGTTGCCTTGTGAACGATGAAGATCGCACATGCCCTGGAGATTGGGAAATGGCATGGGTGTAGGCACTAAACGCTGCAATTAACAGGAAACACGAGGAAAAGGAGTTTCAGAATGAGTCATGTAAATGTCGCCATTATTGGCGCAAGTTTTATGGGGCGGGCGCACAGCAATGCCTGGCGAAAGGTGGATCAATTTTTTGATTTGAAGGTGAAGCCTGTTCTCAAAGTTGCCTGTGATGTGGATGCAGAGCGCATCACACCCTTTGCCCAACGATGGGGTTGGGAAGAGGCTGCAACCGAGTGGGAACGTGTGGTTGAGCGCAAAGATATTGATATTATTGATATCTGCACGCCGACCTTTCTTCATAAGGAGATGGTTTTGGCTGCAGCAGCAAATGGAAAGAAGATCTTTTGCGAAAAGCCGGTTGGACGTAATTTTGAGGAAGCGAAGGAAATGTATGCAGCCGTCAAGAAGGCAGGCGTATTGAATTATCTCAACCATAATTATCGTCGGGTGCCGGCGGTGTCGCTTGCCAAGAAAATGATTGCTGAAGGCGAGCTGGGTGAAATCTATCACTGGCGGGGTGCTTATCTGCAGGATTGGATCAGTGATCCTAACTTCCCTCTTACCTGGCATCTTCAAAAAGACAAGGCTGGCGCAGGTCCTCAAAATGACCTGAATTCCCACAGCGTTGATTTGGGCAGGTACCTGGTTGGTGAGATTTCATCTGTGACGGCAATGTTGAAGACCTTCATAGAGGAGCGTCCCCTGCCAGGGAAAAACGCCGGCACATTTTCAGCGGGTTCATCTTCAGAGTCGGCTGAGATGGCAAAAGTGACGGTTGAAGACGCTGCTTTTATGGTGGTCGAATTTGAAAATGGGGCTTTGGGCTCCTTTGACACCAGTCGATTTGCCAACGGGCGCAAGAACTACAACACTTTTGAGATCTATGGCAGCAAGGGCAGCATTTCATTTAATATGGAACGCATGAATGAGCTGGAATATCTGAACATGGCAGACCCGATGGGAAGGCAGGGCTTCCGCACGATCCAGACGACAGACCCATCCCACCCCTATGTGGCTGCCTGGTGGCCGCCCGGCCACATCATTGGCTATGAACATACCTTTGTGCATGCGGTCAAGGATTTTTTGGACGCCATTCATAATGATACAGAAGTGACACCGAACCTCTATGATGGGATGAAGGTCATGCAAGTGTTAGAAGCCGGAAACCGATCCTCAGCTACCCGTCAGCATGTTGATGTGGCTGATGTTGTTTAGGATAGATTGATTGAAAAGAGAATGGAGAATCATGAAAGCTAATCTTGTGCCTGTATATTTTCAAGATGAGAAGGATCCTGGTTTTGTTAAACAGGTGGACGTGCTGAAGGATTTGCTGAAAGACACTGCTGAGCTCTCAACACCTGTCAAGCTTGGCGATCCTGTGCCGGATTCGGCAGATGCGGTTGTTTTCCCGCAAATGCTGGGTGAAGCCTATCGTCATGTGGAAGATTTTCAAAAATTGCCACAGCCGATCCTGGTGATCACTTCTGAATTTGGCACCGTTTCCATGTGGGATTGGGAAATCAATAGTTTTTTGGGGTCCTATGGCGTGAAAGTGATCGCCCCTGCCAACCTGGAGTCCACACTCAAAGCTTGCAAAGCGATTGCCCTCAAGAAGCAGCTCAAGCAATCCAAGCTGTTGGTCTATCAGGACAATCCTGGAGAGGGCTTTCAGGCTGAGATCTTTAAACGCTTTTACTGGTGGGAAGATGAGTGCATTCAATCCCTGGAGAAAAAGTTCGGGGTTCAAGTGGTCAAGAAAAGTTTTGAGGCGCTGGGGGCTTACGCCCAGTCTCTATCTGATGAAGCTGCGCGCCAAGTTTGGGCGAAATGGGAAGAGCGAATTCCAGTTGCGGATCTTTCTGAACGACAGATCTTGAGCGCGGTTAAGGTGTATATGGCGCTGAAAGAGGAATTGGATCAGGATCCGGACATTATTGCCGCAGGGATTAACTGCTTGAACGAATCGCACTTTTCGGATACAACCCCCTGCCTTGCCTGGAATATGCTCTATGAGGAGCGCAATCTTGCCTGGGGCTGCGAGGCGGATCTGGTGGTGATGCTGACGGAGGTTCTGCTTGATAAGGCGCTGGGTGTGCCCTTTATGATGACCAACCTGTATCCGTTCCTGATGGGCATGGCAGCATTGAAGCATGAGAACATTCCCCATTTCCCCGAAGTTGACTCAGAATTTGAAAATCATATCCTGACAGCGCACTGCGGCTATTTGGGCGTTGTGCCGCAATCTTTCTCAACAGAGTGGACGTTACGCAAGAAGGTGCTGGCAATTGTCAATGACAATGCGACCGCCATCGATGCACGCATGGCTGAAGGGGAGATGACCCTGGTGAAGCTGGTGCCCCCGTTTGATAAACTATCGGTGATCGAAGGGCAGATTACCAAGTATGCACAATTTACCAATTCTGATTGTTTGAATGGTGCTGTGCTCAAGGTGCCTAACGGAAAACGAATGATGAACGAACTGGCATCTCATCACTATATCCTGACCAATGGCCACAATTTGTCAGACCTGGATATGCTTGCCAAGGTGTTTGATATGGAGGTTGCGGTCATCGATTAGTTCCGCACCTTCCTTTGAACTATTTTGATCCGGTCTTCCGCGAATGAATAGGATGACAAAAGCCTAAACTTTTTTGGAAGACCGTTTTATTTCTTTGAATTCATATGGATTATTTACTGGAATTTTTATGGAGATTGACATATGCAATTAACTGAATAAATAATAAAATTGCACCTGTTTAGGCTCTTAACAGGCTGTTAATTCGCTGTTAATTCGCTTGTTAATTCGCTCTTGACAGTTTATTGACTCTTTTATATAATAGCTTGTAATGACAGGACAACAATATAACAATTCCTAGTTCCAATCTCTTTTTTTTGCCCGGCATACCTTTGAGCCTGTCCGTATGCCAAAAAATTGTCAATCTTGAGCCAGGCTGACTGGATCAAGAAAATCATTAAATACCTGATGGAGGTAGAAAAATGAAGAAGTATTTGAAGGTTTTAGTTGTTCTTAGCTTGGTGGTGTTCCTTGTGGCCGCTTGCGCCCCAACACCAGCTGAGGAACCGGTTGTAGAAGAGCCGGAAGTTGTGGAAGATGAAGAGATCCTGATTGCCTTCCTTCCCAAGAGCATCGGCGGTGCTTGGTTCACCCGTATGTTTGCGGGTTTTGAACGTTACGCCGAGAAGAACCCCAATGTCACAGTCATTCAAATTGGTGCATCCGAAGGTGATGCTGCCCTGCAGAATGCTGCCATTGAGGACTTCATCACCCAGGCACAGGGCGTGAAAGCTGGTCTTGCAATCTCCTTCGTTTCCCCCGAAGCAACTGAGCAGACCACGAAAAAAGCCATGGATGCCGGTATCGTTGTGATTGGCAACGAAGCACCAGCAGCAGTCAATGTTCACTATGACATTGAAGCCTTTGACATCCCGACTTGGGGTGCAGCATTGGCAGATGAGATGGCCAATGGTATGGGCGGGGAAGGCGAATATCTGATCATGGTTGGTAAGCTTTCTTCGGCAGCCCATATGGCATGGGCTGGCGCTTTGCAGGAAAACCTGGAAGCAAATTATCCCAACATCACCCTGGTCCAGGATCCCTATCCAGAAGGAAACTACGATCAGCAGGCATCCTACGAGAAAATGACAGAGCTCTTGAAACTCTATCCCGATCTGAAGGGTGTCTTCTGCACCTCCGCTACCGATTCCGCTGGGATCGCACGCGCAATTGATGACGCTGGTAAGCAGGATCAGACCTACTTCATCACCTTTGGTACACCTGACCTGTATGAGGACTTCCTCAAGAGCGGCGCCACCGATGTTGTCACCGGTTGGGACCCCTCAATGATGGGTGAGGCAATGGCAAACATGATTGTCAAGATTTTGAATGGTGAAACCATTGAAAATGGTGCCGATCTGGGTGCATTCGGGTTTGACGAAGTCATCGTTGAAGGCAAACTGGTCAAGGGTAACTCCTGGCAGCGCATCACCGTTGAAAACGTTGACGAGATTCTTGAACGAGACTATTGATCTTTATTGATGCTACGAGAACATATGAGGGTAACCAGGTTACCCTCATATGTTTAACAAAATTGATTGTGCAAAGTAGTTAATGGACAGCCTGGATGATACTAGAAATCCCATTCCGGGATGAGGGAATCAGAATTATAATTATTTCGTTGTAATCACAACAAAGTGTGATTTATAGAATACCGCTTTTCCACTCTGCTTTTTGCTATCTGTGACAATTAGATTTTAGAATAACTAACGAAACAAATTGGGCTGACCATTGATTACTTAGAAAAAGAATGTGCTGATATTATGGAAAATAACGTTATTGAATTACGCGATATCTGTAAATCATTTTACGGCGTCCAGGTGTTAAAGAATATTAATCTGGATCTGAAGGTCGGCGAAGCGTTGTGCATCGCGGGGGAGAATGGTTCTGGGAAAAGTACGATGATCAAGATCATCTCCGGTGCCTATGATTATGATTATGGCATGTTGAAGATTAATGGAAAAGAATTTCCTAGCATTACCCCCAGCCAATCGATTGCTGAAGGCATCCAGGTGATCTATCAGGATTTTTCTCTGTTCCCAAATCTGACCGTGGCTGAAAACATCGGGTTGAGCTATCACTTACTTGAAAACAAGAAGGCTTACAATGCGAAATCCAGTCGAGAAATTGCCAGAGAAAGCCTTAACCGAATTGGCGTTGACCTGGATTTGGATAGGCTTGTTGAAGACATCCCGGTTGCGCAGAAACAAATTGTGGCGATTGCTCGCGCTATCATGCAGGACGCCAAAGTGGTCATCATGGATGAACCCACAACGGCATTGACTCAAAATGAGATCTACCGACTGTATGATATCATCAACAATTTGAAAGCATCCGGGGTTTCAATCATTTTTGTCAGTCATAAACTGGACGAAATCTTTGCGGTTTGTGACCGGGTGTATGTCATCCGAAACGGCAAGGAAGTGGCTAATTACCCGGTAGACCAGTTTGAGCGGGGAAAACTGTCCTACTACATGACGGGTGCAGAGATTTACGAGGAAGCTTTTGTTCCTGAAGAACTCAGCGAGGAACCTGTCTTTGAAGTGAGAGGATATTCCAATAGAAACAACTTCAAAGATATTTCATTCAAAATTCATCACGGCGAAATATTGTGTATCACCGGGCGGCTTGGGTCTGGCAGGGGTGAGCTGGCCAAAACTTTGTTTGGGGTCTCGCCTGCTACCGAGGGAGAAATGTTCATCCACGGCAAACCGGTTCGTGTTCGCAATGTTTCTGAAGCCATTAAACATAAAATAGCTTACATTCCGGATGACCGGCTTGCAGAAGGTATATTCTTAAGGGCATCGATTAAAGATAATTTGGTTGCGGTGATTCTGGATAACTTGAAGAATAAATTAGGACTTGTGAATGAGAAGGTTAAGGCAAAGTCAGCCGCAGAATGGCAGGAAAGACTTGCCATCAAGGCAACGTTGGGGGCTCCAGGGCAAAGCCTCTCAGGCGGAAACCAGCAGCGCGTGGTGCTTGGCAAATGGTTGGCTTCGAATCCGGAAGTGCTTATCTTGAACTGCCCCACAATGGGCGTTGATGTTAAATCAAAGAGTGAGATTCACGAGTTGATTCGAGAAATGGCTGCACATGACATTGCGATACTCTTGATCTCTGATGATATTGGAGAAATCCTGAATAATTCAAACAGAGTGATTGTGATGAACGATGGCAGGATTTCCTTTGAAGCTGAAACGGAGACTCTGGATTACGACAGCTTGAGCGAAAAAATCACAGAGATTCTTTAACACAAGATTAGAGGTTTGGATAGACTAATGAACAAGATTGATCAGAAATCATCCTTTATGAGTCGATTAACCGAGACTGTAAACAATCTGTTGATGAGGAATGAAACAGTCCTTGTCCTGATCACGATAGGCTTATCAGTCATTATTGGTTCGATTAATTCCAAGTTCTTTACCATTGGAACGATCTATGAAATCTTGCTGGCGACGGTCGTCTGGGGCATTATTGGCATTGGTGTCGGCATTGTAATGATCAGCGGCGGTGTTGATCTCTCGAGTACGACCATTGCTATCTTCTCAGCTTACAGTGCTACGAAGATCATGCTTGCCATTAATCCCGACGCACCGCTAATTTTGCTGTTTTTAATCGCGATTGTGATTGGTGGGTTGTTGGGCTTAGTAAACGGTCTGTTTATTTCACTTTTCAACATCCCTGTATTCTTTGCCACCCTGGCAACAGCGACGATCTACAAAGCGCTCATGCTTGAATATATTGGCAATATCTATATCACGCCAGCGCAAATGCCGCAAGCAGCATTAGATTTCTCAAGGACTTATGTGCTCGGCGGATTGCATGTTTCAGTTTTGTTGATGTTTGCGCTGCTCATTCTGTCGTATATCATCTTGCGATACACGATCGTCGGCCGCGGTGTCTATGCATTGGGCGGCGCGCCAGAATCAGCGGCACGCATTGGATATAAGCTGAATCGCTTGAAATTGAGCATTTATATTTACTCCGGCATGATGTATGCCATTGGCGGTGTGGTTTATGTCTGCAACAGTCGATTGGCGGACCCTTACGATTTGATGGATTCGCGATTGACTGTCATTGCAGCAGTGGTTTTGGGTGGCTTTAGCCTGACAGGCGGCAAGGGCAGCGTGTGGGGTGTTCTCCTGGGGGCGTTGCTCAGCACGATCATTCGCAACAACCTGATCTTAATCGGCATTTCGTCTGATTGGGCAAACTTTGTGTTTGGTTTGATTTTTATTGCTGCAGTGGTGTTGCAGGCTTTCAACACTGCACGAACAAAGAGGCGGACAGCCTAAAGAGGAAAAGAAAGCGATCTGGAATATTATTGCACTCGGGATTGTGCTGTATTCCAGTTACGGAGAGGTTTATATGAACAGCATAATTTTAAAGATTAAAGACATTTTAGGGTTGGGTGTTAAAGACCCATCCAAAGTCAAAACAAACCCGCTGACACAAAGAAATGTACAGCTGGTGCTGGCGATTGTCATCTTTTTTGGGATTATGGTGATCAACAGGCCAGATACCTTTTTATCGTCGACCAATATAAAATCGATGCTCATCCAGATTTCGGATGTCGGCATTTTTGCCCTGGCAATGGCGTTGACAATGATTGCTGGCGGGATTGATTTATCTATTGTCAGCCTGGCGAACCTGGTGGCGGTGATAAATGCTGTGCTGTTGAAGGCTGTGATCACAGATACGACATCCAATTCGGCTATTTGGCTCTGGTTGTTAGTATGCCTTGCCATCGCATTGATTGTTGGGTTTATCGGTGGGGTGATCAACTCTTTCCTGATTGCCAATCTTGGGATCCCACAAATTTTGGCAACAATGGCAACCATGAATCTCTATTTAGGGGTTTCTACAATTATCACCGGGGGACGCGGCATCATCGGTTTTCCGCAACAGCTGCTAAATATAGGTTCAGGAGATTTTCTCGGCATCCCTTATCCATTCATAATATTCCTGCTTTTTGCAGTGATTATGTATATCTTTTTGCAGAGAACGCCCTATGGAACGAAGTTGCGTCTTTATGGGTTGAATCAACGGGCAACTTTTTTCTCAGGGATCAATAATAAAAAGGTTATTTACCAAACACATATTCTTGCTTGTATGACAGCAGCTGTGATGGGACTGTTGATCATGGCGCGCACGAACTCCGCAACAGTAGATTACGGTGGGCAGGTGATCGTGACCACGCTGCTCATCGGTATTCTGAGTGGTGTGGCAGCCCTGAGCGGTGTTGGAAACGCGATCAGTATTATCCTTGCGCTCTTCCTCAACCAGCTCATTAACAGCGGACTGAATCTTTTGCGTGTCAGTAGCTTTATTCGAGAGATGGTCCCTGCTGCGCTCTTGATCACCATTATCTCACTGGAATTTGTGTTGTATAGGACAAGAGAGCGACGATTGAACCGCATGGCTCTTAAACTAAATCTGGAGAAAGCCAATAACCAAGGAGCAGTCAATGAGTAATTCACAATATGTTGAAGATACCAGCATCGCAGGACGCCAGCAAGAGATCGAAATTAAAGTTGGGCGCATCGTCAGGATGCTGGAAGAAGAAGGGTTAGACGGATTATATCTTTCAAAGCAGTCTAACTTTGCCTGGATTACTGCTGGCTCAAGCAATATTGTCACCATGTGTACTGAATCGGGTGTGGCGTCGATCCTGGTAACCCGGTCTGGTGAAACTTACGCGATCACAGATGCGGTTGAAGAGCCGCGCATGAAGGAAGAACAACTGCTTGAAGAACTGGGATTCAAAGTGCTTTCCCAGGCATGGTATGAGCAGAAAAATCAGGCATTTGTTGAGAATATCGTCGGAAGTCTCGAAAAGGTTGGGTCAGATGTACCTTTTGGAGCTGCCAGGGTGATCCCTGAAAAAATCAACCCTCTTCGGTATTCCTTGACCTACAATGAAATATGCCGCTACCAATTCCTGGGCGATCACATGAGTAAATCACTGGAAACTTACTTGACGACGCTCAAACCCGGCATGTCCGAGTACGAGATCGCCGGTGGCGTTGCCAGTGCTATCTGGCCGGATGGCATTGACCAGGTGCTGTTCCTGGTGGCTTCGGATGAGCGGATCCTCAAGCATCGTCACGCCATTCCAACGGGTAAGAAAGTTAGAAAGAGCGTGATGGTTTCGTGCAATGGGCGCTATAAGGGCTTGATCACAACTACCACAAGAATGGTGCATTTTGGTCAGCCACCTGCAGGTTTGCTGGAGCAGTTCCGTGTGACCGCTGAGGTTGAAAACAGGATGATTGAAGCCACCAAACCCGGTGTGGACGATCTTGTTGCGCATATGGTTGGCAAACAAGCCTATGCAGATTTTGGCTATGGCGAGATGTATTATAAGCATCACCAGGGTGGACCACAGGGTTACTATAACCGCAACTATCTTGTTTCAGAAGCAACCCATGGGATTGTGCAGGTGAATCAGGGTTATTGTTACAACCCGGTCATCGACGACACCAAGGTGGAAGATGCTTTTATTGCCACAGAGAATGGTCCATTGATGATTACCAAACCAGTGGTCTTCCCAACGATCACATCCACGGTCAATGGTGTCACCTTTGTTCGTCCCAACATGCTGGTGTTGGATTAGTTTTCTGGCAGGCGAAAGAATCAAAATTTCCGACAATTCGATTTTCCTCCTCTGAAATGAAAACGAATTATATTAATAAAGACTCCCGCTGAAAAACGGGAGTTTTTGCTATCTTGACCAGGGGGTAATTCTGGATAAGGCTGTTAATCAGAAACAATGTTTGTGTAGTCTATGTCGCAAAAGGGAACATTATTTAGAATCTTTCCTCGACGCCGATCCATGAAACTGGCACACCAGGGATCCAGGTTTGAAAGGTCCATACTGCGGTGGATTAGCGTGTAGAGATCAATTTCACGCAGTCGCAGGAAAAGTGGTATCTGCTCGAGCCACGTAGGATCAAGGCTGTGTTCCCGCTGATAGCCCTGCCAGAAATTAGTCAGGAAAGCTTTGGCTTCCGCCAGCTTATCAGGTGTTGTGCAGTCATGAGAGATGGCATAGAACAGCGCCATGGCAACATCATAGATGAACCAGGCATAATGGCAATCATCGAAGTCAAAAAGCGTAATCCGTCCGGCATCAGTCACAAAGAAATTGCCCCTGTGAAAATCAGTGTGACACAAGCCATAAGCAGAGGGGTCTTTTGGCAATTGCTGAATGCCGTTGAAGGTGGTGAGATACGCAGACAGCACGGATGAGTCGGTCTTGGGCAGATATTTCTTACTTTGCACTGCCATTTGTTGAGAATCATATTCGAGATTGTAACGGGAGAATTTTGGTTGACTCGGCTTGAAAGCTTTACTGAGGTGATGGAGCTTCCCCATAAAAACACCCATGGCGATGTGCAGGGACGAGTTCCATTGCTCTTTCCTTGGCGGCTTGCCAGGAGCCTTTTCAAATAGCGTCGTCAGGAAATTAGAACCATCCCTTGATGGAATGACTTCCACTAGGTTTTGGTTGGAGGATGGTAAAACTTGCGGCACAGACAGGCCGCCCTCAGCCAGATGATTCAAAAATTCCGATTCACCCTGAACAAGATTTGCTGTACGGCGTGAATCATGCCCAATGCGGAGAATGAATTCTGTGTCAGTCCTGCGCACCTGATAAATAAAACTTTCAAATCCATCCAGAATGACAGCATCTTGGGGATGGATGGCATATTTACCCAGGGCAGCTTTGAGCATGTCGTCGGTGAATAGATTTCGGATAAAAGGTTCCATTTACGCTGTTTCTTTAGGAATTAATGGAGGCTTTATCCCCCACCTGCCAGAATCGCGCCTATCGCCATGAAGGAGAAGATAGCGATATCCTGCAAGAAATGGATAAACCACGGCCAGAAAAACCCCCGGGTTTCCAGCATGCTTTTACTCAGCAGATAGCCGAGAACAAAAGCCATGATGACGCCAATAATGCCGTAGGGGACGCCATAGAAATGGCCTAAGCCGAAGAAAGTGGCTGTAAGCAAGATGCTGTGCGTCTTTCCGACGGCTGGTTCCAATGGGGCGAGGAGTGCTGCCCGGTAGTTTAATTCTTCGCTGAAGGCGTTCATGGCAGCAAAAAGCAGCACCACCGGCAGCAGGGGTAAGGTCGCTAAGAGCGTCCCCAGTGCCGGTCTGCCCGCCACGAAGAGGAAGGTCAGCGTGCCACCTGTGATACAAATTGCCAGCACCCATCCCAGCTTGGACCAGGGTGTGTTTTCTTTGATCAGAAATTTTTCTTTAGCGGCAGGGGCGCCATAATCACCAAAAGTGAGAAAAAACTTTGCCGTGTTACGGTAGATGAGATACAGGATCAGGGTCATGACCAGTGCACCTGCCACCCGTCGCACCTGGATGCCCAGCATGCTCGTGGTAAAGCCTGCCGACTCGGGAAACCAGGTTTGAAACCATTGAGAATTTCCCAACCGGCCAAAGGCCTCTTCCACAAGAAACAGGGCGAAGATCAAGAAGAAATAGTTCCGCAGCGGCCTTGCCTTCTGCCAAAAATAGGTGGTGGTTAAGAACAGGATCAGGAGGATCAATTTTGACCAGAGCAACCAGATGGTTGGTGGACCGAAAAATTCCTGCCAGATGATATTGGGGAGCGTTGAGAGTAACAGGGTGCCAACCCATGCAAAAATGATTGTTAACCTATCAGGTCTGAAAGAATCGGTCATGATTCACCTACTGTCAATGGTTTGTCGATATTTATATCATACAATCCAACGTAAATTTAGGTCAACAGTTATTGAAAAGGATGTTGCTCCGAAAATGATAATACGATTCGATCCAAAAATTTTGTTGTGGTAAGAAGAATTAATCGGGTATATTTCTTGCTTGTGCTATAAATTGTGATCTTTGGATGTGATGGATGCCTTTATTATCTGAATATTTTCCTCTTATTCTTTATTTTTCTCTTTTCATTGGATTGAAGATCTCTCAACATGCAGTTCTGATCCGCCCAGAATCACATATTCAAAAAGGGTGGGGCGATTGGACGGTGTGGGGAATTTTACTGCCTTTGTGGCTGGTTTTATTTGGTCCTGTGATGGAGTTTTTGTTTCTTGGTCATCGCCCCGGGTTGTGGCAAATGATTTCTGGCGGGGGAATATTCATCGCTGCGGGTTTCTTTTCCATCAAAGGTTATTTAGACCTTCAGCAAGGATTTATTCAGGGGATTGAACACGAGGATACCAGCCTGGTTGTCAGGGGGCTCTATCATGTTATCCGTCATCCCATTTCTCTGGGAAAAATCCTGTTTTGTATTGCTTGCCCAGTCTTTTTGGCGGCGGGCCCTTCATGGATCCCAGCATTGATTGGCGTTTTGGGGATCACAATTCGAATTTCGATTGAAGAATCCTATCTTCAGGCACATATTCCGGACTATGAATCCTACAAAGCCAAAACCTGGGCTTTGATTCCTTATATTTATTAGCTTTCCGATCTGGAAAATTTTAGTTGCACTTCGAGCTGGTAAGATCCCGATTAATCTGTGACTGATAAAACGCGCAAGAGCACTCTCCTCTGATGCTTGCCGCGGCGATGTTCTGCCAGGTAAACGCCCTGCCAGGTGCCCAAATTTAATTTCCCACTGTCCACGGGTATGGTCAGGCTGGTGTTGGTGAGGATCGACCGCATATGTGCAGGGGAGTCATCCAGCCCCTCCAGTGTATGCTGATACCAGTTTTGTCCTTCTGGTGCGATATGCGCCAGGAATTCTTCCATATCCCGTTGGGCTGAGGAATCATAATTCTCGTTAATTACCAGGGAGGCACTGGTGTGCTGAACAAATAAGTAAGCTATCCCGGTCTGCACATTCCATTGGCGAATTTGCGTGTTAATTAGGGCTGTAAAATCATTAAAACCCTGTCCTACTGTTTCGATCATGAGCGTTTTTGAAAACCAGTTCATATGGGCGGTTCCTTTTGAGTGTATGATAATACCCATTATACTCAGGTCTGACTTCGGTTTTGTGATGGTGATTTTACATCCCTGAGTTGCTTGGTCGATCATTGATGATTATCCTGATGCTCACAAAGCATGTCTTTTACGCTATAATTATTTTATAGTAATGATTTAGAATTGATATGATGGAGGTATGATATGCGAAAATTTGGAAAATTGTTTTTGGGTGCAGTAATTGGCGGATTGGTGGGCAGCGGGCTGGCATTGTTATTTGCCCCTGAATCAGGCGAAAAAACCCGCACTGAGATTGAGGGTTACTTTAAAAATTTCAAAGACGAAATCATTCGGGCAGCTGATGAAAAACGGGCTGAATTGGAAGAACAATTGCAGAAGTTGCGCTCCGGACAGGATGTTCCGCTCGAAGAGAAAAAGGGTTAGCTGAATTTGACGTTTTGATGAATAATTTTATGATCAGCCTCTGGACTTCCAGGGGCTTTTTTACGGGTATGCGTTTGAGTCGGGTGTAGGTTGGTAAACCGGGTAGCTCTCCTCGGTCACCTCGGGGGTGGGCTCGATAAGTTCAAATTCCGGTAGTGGGGTGGGTGTCGGCGCAAACTCGACCTCAAGATTCTGAACGTTGGGCGTTAGCGCTGCAGCTTGCGGCATATAGGCAATGTCGTTGACGTAATCAATGCTCCTCTGGCAGGCACCGGGCTCAAGAAATTGAATGACATTCTCCCAGGTCAGGGGATAATTGTTGGCAATTGCCAGCTGAAGAGCGCTGCCAAGACAGCCAGGACCTGCGTTGTAGTTCACCAGGGTAAAGCGCCACAG